>CBDDRQ010000194.1:0-2949 GCA_965233125.1 uncultured bacterium | reverse complement strand
GCGCTCGACTCGGAGTCCGAGCGCCAGGTGCAGGCGGCGCTCGAGACCCTGATGCGCGGGCGCACCACCATCGTCATCGCCCATCGCCTGTCCACCATCGAGCGCGCGGACCGCATCGTAGTCCTCGAGCGCGGCCGCATCGTCGAGACCGGCCGGCACGCCGAGCTCCTCGCCAAGGAAGGCACTTACGCACGCCTTTACCGCACCCAGTACGCCGCCGAGCGCGCCGCCGCTTGAACACCGTCAAACATTGTTTTACACTTGCCGGCATGGTCAAGACCATTACCAAAGTCGGCAATTCCCACGGGCTGATCTTCGACGCCACCTTGCGCGAGCTCACCGGACTCAAGCCCGGTGACAAGGTCAATGTGACGGTCCATGAAGGGGGCTCGATAGTAATTACGCCCATGAAGCCGGTCATTGATGCCGACGAGGCGGAAGCGCGCGCGGCGCGCCTCATCAAGGCCAATAGCGAGCTGTTCCGGCGTCTTGCCTAGCAGGGAGTTCCAGCACCTCTCAGCGGAAGCGGTACTGCGGATTCACAACAAGGTTCTGGAGGCGCACGGCGGTTCGCCCGGCGTTCGGGACATGGCGCTGCTTGAGTCCGCCGTTGCGGCCCCGCAGGCATCTTTCGGCGGGCAGCCGTTGATCACCGATGGCGTCGAGATCGCGGCGGCGTATCTCTTCTACCTCTGCCGCAACCATGCTTTCGTCGACGGCAACAAGAGGACCGCGCTGGCAGCCTGCCTCGTCTTTCTGGAGTCGAATGAGCTTTCACCCGCCCCATTCGAGCCTGCTCGGGAGGTCGATGCTTGGGAAGCGCTGGTGCTCGACGTGGCAGCGTCCAGGCTAGACCGCGAGCAAACGACTGCGCGCTTGCGTACCTTGATTAAAGGCTCCTGATGAGCGGTCGTATTTCACGCCTGAGTGGCCCTAAGAGGCTGTTAGAATTGAGAAAATGAGCAAGGGGGTCGACGTCGTGCTGGTCAACCCGGGGAGCCTGAAAGCCGTCTATCAGGACCTCGGCCGCGACCTGTCGGCCATCGAGCCGCCCTCGCTGGCGGGCCTGTTCGCCACCTACCTGCGCCGCAAGGGCGTCTCGGTCGAGATCGTCGACGCGCCGGCGCTCAACCTCGATCCCGCCGCCGCGGCGAAGCAGGTCCACGAGCTCAAGCCGGTCCTCGTCGTCATGGTGGTCTACGGCTTCCAGCCTTCGGCCTCGACGCAGAACATGCCCGCCGCCGGAGAAACCTGCCGCGCGCTGAAGGAGCTCGATCCCGGCATCAAGATCCTGCTCACGGGCACGCATGCCGCGGCGCTGCCCGAGCGCACGCTGCGCGAAGAGGCGGTCGACTTCGTGTGCGACCGCGAAGGCCCCGAAACAATTCTAAAAACGTTGCAAGCCATAAGAGCAAAAGCCACGAACTACCGCGAGGTTCCGAGCCTCTGGTACCGCGTCGGCGGCGTCGTGATGTCGAACCCCGCGGCACCGCTGATGGACGCCCTCGACGCCGAGATGCCCGGGGTCGCCTGGGACCTTCTGCCGATGCAGAAGTACCGCGCCCACAACTGGCACTGCTTCGAGCACATCCAGGACCGCCAGCCGTATGCCTCGATGCATACGAGCCTGGGCTGCCCCTACAAGTGCACCTTCTGCTGCATCAACGCCCCGTTCGGCAAGTCCTCCTACCGCATGTGGTCGCCCGAGGCGGTGATCGCCGACATCGGCGTGCTGGTCGACAAGTACGGCGTGCGCAACATCAAGTTCGTCGACGAGATGTTCGTGCTGAACAAGGCGCACGTGCTGGGCATCTGCGATCGCATCATCGAGCGCGGCTACGACCTCAACATCTGGGCCTACGCGCGCGTCGACACGGTGAAGGACGAGTTCCTCGACAAGCTGCGCCGCGCCGGCTTCCGCTGGCTGGCGCTGGGCATCGAGTCGGGCAGCAAGCACGTGCGCGACGGGGTCGAGAAGGGCCGCTTCGGCTCGGCGGAAATCCTCAAGGTGGTGCGCAAGATCCAGGACGCCGGCATCAACGTCATCGGCAACTACATCTTCGGGCTGCCCGACGACACCGAGCAGACGATGCAGGAAACGCTGGATCTCGCGATCGAGGCGAACTGCGAGTTCGCGAACTTCTACTGCGCCATGGCCTACCCCGGCTCGAAGCTCTACCAGATGGCGCTCGAGCACCGCTGGGACCTGCCCGCCTCCTGGATCGGCTACTCGCAGCACAGCTACGAGACCCATCCGCTGCGCACGGAGGCGCTCGCGAGCGCCGAGGTGCTGAGGTTCCGCGACCGGGCCTTCACGCGCTACTTCACCAACCCCCGCTACCTGGACCTGGTTCGCCGGCGCTTCGGCGAGGACGTTCTTTCGCACGTGCAGCAGATGACGCAGGTCGGCCTCAGGCGCAAGCTGCTTGAGGAGGCCGTGGCCGCGTAGTGATCATCACCCGTACCCCTTTCCGCATCTCGTTCTTTGGCGGCGGCACGGACTACCCGGGCTGGTTCCGGCAGCACGGCGGCGCCGTGCTCTCGACCACCATCGACAAGTACTGCTACATCAGCTGCCGCTTCCTGCCGCCGTTCTTCGAGCACCGCCACCGCATCGTCTACTCGAAGATCGAGAACGTGCGCGACATCCGCGAGATCGAGCACCCCGCGGTGCGCGCCGTGCTCGACTGGATGCGCTGGGAGCGCGGCCTCGAGGTGCACCACGACGGAGACCTGCCGGCGCGCTCGGGCCTGGGCTCGAGCTCCTCGTTCACCGTCGGGCTGATCCACGCCCTGAACGCGCTGCTTGGGCGCTACGTGTCCAAGGACGAGCTCGCCAACCAGGCGATCCACGTCGAGCAGGAGGTGATCCGCGAGAGCGTCGGCTCGCAGGACCAGGTGTCGGCCGCCTTCGGCGGCTTCAACCACGTGAAGTTCCGGCGCGACGGC
>CBDDRQ010000193.1:0-11190 GCA_965233125.1 uncultured bacterium | reverse complement strand
ACGCCGTCGAGCTCGAGGCGAAAGTCGTAGTGCAGCCGCGTGGCGTGATGCTTTTGAATGTAATAGTGCAACCGCTTTTCGCGCGGCACACCCTTGCCCCCGCGGGGCTCGGGCGTGCGCGAGAAATCGCGCATCTCGCGGTATCGGTGCAGTCCCATCGCGGGTAATTGCTACCGGCGGTACGCAAGGATTACACCTGCCGCCGCGTTTCGTACGGCTCATCGGCGTTGGCATGGTTCGTGCAGAAATGGCGGCGAAAGGAAATTCATGAGCCCTGCGATTGCCTTACGCCTGCGCCAGCATCTCACGCTGACGCCGCAGGTCCAGCAGGCGCTGCGCCTGCTCCAGATGTCCGCGCTCGAGTTCGCGCAGGAGATGGAGCAGGCGCTCGACGCCAACCCGTTCCTCGAGGAGAACCCCGAGGCGGCCGCCACGGTGACGCGCGACGGCGCGAGCGCCGAGGATTTCATCGTGCCGCACGAGTCGGGCGCGAGCGCGCCGGAGCGCGAGCAGGACGAGTGGGGCGGCGCCTCGGAGGCGCCGGCGACGCTGCAGGAGCACCTGCGCGGGCAGCTGATGATGTCGGGGATGGGCGAGCGCGACCGCGCGCTCGCGCACATGATCGTCGACAGCCTCGACGACGACGGCTACTTCAAGGCGAGCTTCGAGGAGCTCGCCACCCTGGTGCCGCCCGAGCACGACGTGCGCCCGGAGGATTTCCTCGCCGCGCTGAAGCTGGTGCAGAGCCTCGACCCGGCCGGCATCGGCGCGCGCACGCTCGACGAATGCCTGCAGCTGCAGCTCCAGGCGCTTCCCGGCGACACGCCGGGCCGGCGCGTCGCGCTCGCCATCGCGCAGGGGCACCTGCCGCTGCTCGCCAACCGCGAGTGGGCGCGGCTGCAGCACGCCTGCGGCTGCGACGAGGCGGCGCTGCACGTGGCGCGCTCGCTCATCCGCACCCTCGACCCGCGCCCGGGCCACCGCTTCGGCGCGCCGGAAGCGCGCTACGTGGTGCCCGACGTGATCGTGAAGAAGGCAAAGGAGCAGCGCTGGGTGGCGCTCATCAACCCGGCGTCGCTGCCGCGCGTGCGCCTGAACCGCATCTACGCCGACGCCATGCCCAAGGGCGGCGCGCACCAGTCGCTCGCCCGCCAGCTCCAGGAGGCGCGCTGGCTGCTGCGCTCGATCGAGCAGCGCTTCGCCACCATCCAGCGCGTCGCCGACGCCATCGTCGCGCGCCAGCGCGGCTTCTTCGAGTACGGCGAGGTGGCGATGAAGCCGCTCACGCTGAAGCTGATCGCGGGCGAGCTCGGCCTGCACGAGTCGACGGTGTGCCGCGTCACCAACAACAAGTACATGGCGACGCCCCGCGGCCTGTTCGAGTTCAAGCACTTCTTCTCGCGGCGCCTGGCCACCGACAACGGCGGCGCCGCCTCCGCCACCGCGGTGCGCGCGGTGATGAAGGAGCTGATCGCCTCCGAGGATCCGCGCTCGCCCCTGTCGGATGCCGAGCTGGCCAGGCTGCTGGCGCAGCAGGGCCTGCGGGTGGCGCGCAGGACCATCACCAAGTACCGGGCGCTGATGCGCATGCCGAGCGTCGACGTGCGCCGCGCCGACATGAGAAAGGGACTTTGACATGTCGACGATCATCTGCGGCAGATTCGACCGTACCCTGGACGCCGATGCCGCGCTCGCGGCGCTGCGGCGCGAGGGGTTCGGCGAGTCGGAGACCGATTCCTTCTACGTCGGGCCTGCCGGCCAGCACGACAAGAATCCCTGGGGCGGCGACTCCTATTCCGGGGCCGGCGCGCGCCAGGCCGGCGCCGCGGGCTTCATCGGCGCCGTCATCGGCGCGATCGTCGGCGCCCTGGCCGGCTGGGTGGTGGCGCGGGAGTACGGGCTGATCGCGATCGCGCTCGGCGCCGGCCTGGGCGCCTACATCGGCTCCTTCGCCGGCGCCATGGCGCGCGTACGCGGCGGGCGGCGCAGCGAAGCGAGCGTCGAGCATCCGGTGGAGCCGCGCGGCGGGCGCATGATCGCCGTCAACGTCGACCGCGGCGACGAGGCGCGCGCCATCGCCATCCTCAAGGAGCACCGCGCGCGCGACGTCGCGCGCGCGCACGGCGAATGGCGCGACGGCTCGTGGCGCGACTTCGACCCGCGCGCCCCGCTCGCCACCGTCTGATGAAGAAAAGGAAAGGGAAAACGATGCGCGGCTTCGCCGCCACGCGCGATCCGCGCGGCATCACCAAGCAGGCCGAAGCGGACCTCGAGCGCGGCCTCGAGGACACCGATTGCCGCGGCGCGAAGAAGGCGCCCGGCAGCCCCTGCCCCAAGCCGCGCCCGGCGCGGCGCCGCTAGCGCCCGAGGTTCTTCTCGGCGAACGCCCAGTTCAGCCGCTTCTCGATCACCGCCGCGAGGAAGCGGTCGCGCTGGTTGCGGTAGTCGATGTAGTAGGCGTGCTCCCAGACGTCGACGGTGAGCAGGCAGCGCACGCCGTGCGCCATGGGCGTATCGGCGTTGGCGGTGGCGAGCACCTGCAGCTTGCCGTCCTTGTGCACGAGCCAGGCCCAGCCGCTGCCGAACTGCTCGTTGCCGGCCTTCGCGAAAGCCTCGACGAAGCGCTCGTAGCTGCCGAAATCCTTCTCGATCTGGGCGAGCAGCGCGCCCGAGGGGCGGGCGTCCTTCGGCGAGAGCGAGTGCCAGAAGAAGTCGTGGTTCCAGGCCTGCGCGGCGTTGTTGAACAGCTTTCCGGAGGAATTCCGGACGATGTCTTCCAGCGTGTTTCCCTTGACCGGCTCCTTTTCGAGGAGCTGGTTCAGGGTGTCCACGTACTTGCGATGGTGCTTGCCGTGGTGGAACTGCAGGGTCTCGGCCGAGATGATCGGCGCGAGGGCATCCTCGCCATAGGGAAGCGGCGGGAGGTCGAAATGCAGGGTCTTGCGCTGCGGAAGTGCCATGGGGTCCCTCCGGGATGGCTCCCGCGGGCGGCGCTGCCGCCCGCGGGGTGCTGGCTTCAGGAAGCGTTCTTGATGCGGATGTCGTTCTTGACCGATTTCACGCCGTCGACGTTCTTGGCGGCGGCCTCGGCGCGCTTCTTCTGCTCGTCGTTGTCGACGAAGCCGGTAAGCTGCACCGTGCCGTTGTAGGTGGTGACGTTGACCGCGGTGGCGGTGCGCGCGCCGACGTCGGTCGCGATGGCCGTCTTCACCTTCGCGGTGACGGCCGCATCACCCGCGGTCTCGCCCGCGGTGCGGCGGTTCTCGGGATTGCTCGAGCACGCGGTGATTGCCATGACCGCCGTTGCGGCGATGGCGGTCAGTAGGCTGCGTCTGTTCATGTCGTTCTCCTTTTTCCGGTGGCTCAGCCGTTGCGCGATTCCCAGTCTTTCACCTGGCGGTCGGCCTCGTCGCGGGCGACGCCGTAGCGCTCCTGGATCTTGCCAACCAGCTGGTCGCGGTTGCCCGCCACCTGGTCGAACTCGTCGTCGGTCAGCTTGCCCCACTGCTCCTTGAGCTTGCCGCGCATCTGCTTCCAGTTGCCCTTCACGGTATCCCAGTTCATCTTTGCCTCCGGTTGGTTGAAAAATAGCGATGAAGACGCAGCAACGTGCGTGCCCGCAGCACTTTACGGACTACAGGGAACTTCTTACACGCGACACCGCGGCGAGCAGCGCCACCGGCTCTACCGGCTTGGCGAGGCGCGCGTCGCCGCGCGCCGGGCGAAGCGCGCGAATCGAGACCAGCCCGTCGCCGCCCGGCGCGCCGAGGTCGGCGGCCATCACGTCGGGGCGCCACTCGCCCACGGCCTCGAGCGCCGCGGCGCTCGAGGCAGCGGCGCGCGTCTCGGCGCCGGCGGCCTCCAGCACCCGCACCATCGCCTGGCGCGCCTCGGCGTCCGCCTCGACCACCAGCACGCGCACGCCGCGCAGCAGTGGCTCGGCGAGGCGCCCGAGCACCCAGCCGACCAGCTCGTCCTTGATGCGGCTCGCCTCCTCGAGCGCGGCGCGCAGGCGCCGCTCGCGCTCGAGCTCGCCCGCGAGCTCGAGCTCGGCGCGCTTGCGCCGGTCGATGTCGACGCACGCGCCGACGTAGCCGAGGAAGGCGCCTTCGCGCGAGTAGCGCGGCCGCCCGCGGTCGAGCACCCAGCGGTACTGGCCGTCGCGCCGGCGCAGGCGGTACTCGAGCTCGAAGCTCGCGCGCGCGTCGAAGGCGCGCACGCAGGCGTCGAGCCAGCGCGCCAGGTCCTCCGGGTGCAGGCAGCGCGACCAGCCCTCGCCCAGCGCCTGCGCGGCGCTGTGGCCGGTGTACTCGCACCAGGCGCGGTTCACCGACTCGCACGACAGGTCGGGACGCGCGGTCCACACCATCGCCGGCGGCTCGTCGTCGGTTCTCAGGGTCGGCGCGTCGTTCGCCGCGCGCTGGCTCAGGGCATGCATGAGCGCTCCAGAGCAGGAGCCGTGCCGGGGATTCCCTGTAGCTGAAAATCGACGCCGCCGCGGCCCCCGCGGCGCGTAGTTCTTACAGCGCATCGGCAACGCTTACCGCTTTTTCGGGCATGGGCTTTGCTCCGCCTCCTCAGCTTCATCCCACTTTTTTCGAGGAGTCGGTCATGCTTAGTTGGGCCCTTGCATTCTTCATCATCGCCATCATCGCGGCGGTATTCGGCTTCACCGGCATCGCGGCCGGCGCAGCGGAAATCGCGAAGATCCTGTTCGTCGTGTTCGTCGTCCTTTTCCTGGTCTCGCTCGTCGCGGGCCTGCTGAGAAGGCCTTAACCCAAGCAAGCGCAAAGGAGATCCCATGAACCTGAAGCTCATCGCCGCCGCCGTGGCATTCGCGTTCGCCGCCGCGGCCCAGGCCCAGACCACCCCCGCCCCCGCGGGCGCGCCCAAGACCCGCGCCGAGCAGCCGCGCCCCGACAAGGCCGCGCGCGACGCGAAAGACCAGGAAGAGGAGCGCATCGAGCAGGCCGCCAAGGCCGACAAGGAGCGCTGCAATTCCATGAAGGGCAACGCCAAGGACGTCTGCATGGCCGAGGCCAAGGGAAAGGAGAAGGTCGCCAAGGCCGAGCTCGACGCGAAGCACGACGGCAGCCCGCGCAATGAGCGCAAGGTCGCCGAGGCCAAGCTCGCCGCCGAGTACGACGTCGCGAAGGAGCGCTGCGACGACCAGAAGGGCGACGCGAAGGACCAGTGCGAGAAGCAGGCGAAGGAAAAGCGCGACCAGGCGCGCCGCGACGTGCGCGAGCGCTACGCGCAGAAGCCCGAGCGCCCCGCCGCCACCGGTGCGACCGCGAAGCGCGAGCCCAAGAGCAAGGACCGGTAGCAAGGAGCCTGATCGCGCCATGCCGCGCAGCCTGTGGAAAGGCGCGATCAGCTTCGGCCTGGTCAACGTGCCGGTCGAGCTGCATTCCGCCCAGAAGCGCTCGAGCGAGCTCGACCTCACCATGCTCGACCGGCGCGACATGGCGCCGGTCGGCTTCAAGCGTTACAACAAGGCGACCGGCGACGAGGTTCCCTGGGCCGAGGTGGTCAAGGGCTACGAGTACGAGGACGGCAAGTACGTGGTGCTAGGCGAGGAGGATTTCCGCCGCGCCAACCCCGAGGCGAGCCGCACCGTCGACATCGTCGCCTTCGTCGAGATGAAGGACATCGCGCCGCAGCACTACGAGACTCCCTACTACCTCGCGCCCGGCAAGCGCGGCGAGAAGGCCTACGCGCTGCTGCGCGACACCCTGAAGAAGGCCGGCAAGGCCGGCATCGCCACGGTGGTGGTGCGCACGAAGCACTACCTGGCGGCGCTGTTCCCGCAGGAGGACGTGCTGGTGCTGAACACGCTTCGCTACGCCGACGAGCTGAAGCAGCTCTCCTCGCTGGAGATTCCCGGGGCCAAGGTGACGGCGAAGGAGCTCGACATGGCGCTGCGCCTGGTGCAGGACATGTCCGACGAATGGCAGCCGGAGAAGTACCGCGACACCTACCGCGAGGACCTGCTCAAGCGCATCGAGGAGAAGGTCAAGGCCGGCGAGACCGAGGACATCCCCGAGCCCGAGAAGGCCAAGGGGCGCAAAGGTGGAGAAGTCATCGACCTCATGTCGCTGTTGAAAAAAAGCATCGAGAAAAAACCCGCGCGGAAGAAGCAGAAGCCCCGCCGCGCCGCCTAGAGGAAAAACATGCCCAAGCGCCTCATCCGCTACGCCGTCGTCGGCCTGGGGCACATCGCCCAGGTGGCGGTGCTGCCCGCCTTCGGCAACGCGCGGCGCAACTCGCGCCTCGCGGCGATCGTCTCCGGCGACCCGGTGAAGCGCGAGGCGATGCAGCAGAAGTACGGCGTCGAGAAGGCCTACGCCTACGAGGACTACGAGCGCTGCCTCGCGAGCGGCGAGATCGACGCGGTCTACATCGCGCTGCCCAACCACCTCCACTGCGAGTACGCCGAGCGCGCCGCGCGCGCCGGGGTGCACGTGCTGTGCGAGAAGCCGATGGCGCTCGACGAGGCGCAGTGCGAGCGCATGGCGGCGGCGGCGCGCGCCGCGGGCGTGAAGCTGATGATCGCCTACCGGCTGCACTTCGAGCGCGCCAACCTGGAGGCGATCGAGACCGCGCGCTCCGGGCGCATCGGCGAGCCGCGCCTGTTCAACTCCACTTTCGTCACCCCGGTGGTGCCGGGCAACGTCCGCGTGCGCCGCGAGACTGGCGGCGGCGTGCTCTGGGACATCGGCATCTACTGCATCAACGCGGCGCGCGGCCTGTTCCGCGACGAGCCGATCGAGGTCGGCGCGACCGCGATCGGCCGCGCCGACGAGGTCGAGGAAGCGGTGAGCGCCTGGCTGCGCTTCCCGGACGGGCGCCTGGCGAGCTTCACCGCGAGCTTCGGCGCGGCGAAGGTTTCCGCCTACCGCATCGCCGGCACCAAGGGCGATCTCGCGGTCGACCCGGCCTACGAGTACGCGAAGCCCCTCAAGCACCGCCTCACCATCGACGGCGAGATGCGCGAGCGGCGCTTCGCCAAGCGCGACCAGTTCGCCCCGGAGCTGCTCTACTTCTCCGACTGCGTCCTGCAGAACCGCGACCCCGAGCCCTCCGCCGAGGAGGGCCTCGCCGACGTGCGCATCATCCGCGCGCTCTACGACTCGGCCGCGAGCGGCCGGCCGGTGGCGCTCCAGCCCTACGAAAGGCGCGAGCGCCAGAGCCTCGAGCAGGAAATCCGCCGCCCGCCGATCGAGAAGCCCCAGGTGGTGCGCGCGCAGGCGCCCTCGGGCGGCGGGGGCTAGGAGAGCGCCATGCTCAAGTGGGCCATCATCTTCTTCATCATCTCGCTGGTCACCGGCTGGCTCGGCTTCAGCGGCGTCTCGGCCGGCGCCGCCACCATCTCGAAGATCCTGTTCGGCATCGCCCTCGTCATCTTCCTGGTGATCCTCGTGTTCGGGGTGATCCTGGGAGTCCTCGTGTTCTGATCAACCACTGGAGATGCAAATGAAATCGGTCCTGGTTTTCCTGTCGTGTATCGCGTTCTCGGCGTCCGTCCTCGCACAGCAGCAGCCCGAGGCGAAGCAGCCCGGGCCCGGCGAAGCGACCCCGGAGACAAAGCAGAAGCTGTCCAACGCCGGCCTCACCGGCAAGGTGAAGACCGCGCTCGCCGCCGACGTCGGCCTGAAGACCCTCGCCGGCGTGGACGTCGACAGCGACGACGGCGTGGTGACGCTCAAGGGCCACGTCGACTCGAACGACACGAAGAGGCGCGCCGAAGCCGTGGCGAAGAAGGTCGAGGGCGTGACCTCGGTCAAGAACCAGCTCGCGATCCGCAAGCCGAAGAGCTGACATGTCCGCCCCCGGCATGGCGCTGCTCTCCGTCGCCGAGACCCGCGACGGCGTGTGGAGCGTCAACGAGCGCGGCCCGAGCCGCGTGGCGGTCGCCTACTTCCCCAGCAAGTGGGGCGCGGTGAAGCACGCGGTGCGCGTGGCGCGGGCCAAGCCACGCTGCCGCGTCGCGATCCTGGAGCGGAACGGCGCGGTGCGCCTGGCGCGGGAGTACGACCAGGGGCCCGCGCCCTCGGCGGTCGAGACGCCATGAAAGCGTCCACCTTCGCCCTGGTCCTCGGCGTCGCCTATCTCGGCGCCGGCGTGCTCGGGCTCGTGCCCGCGGCGCTGCAGCCGCCGCCCGAGGGCGCGCCGCCGACGAGCTTCGCCGTGCTGTACGGCTACCTGCTGGGCCTCTTCCCGGTGAACCTGCTGCATTCCGCGGTGCACCTCGCGATCGGCCTCTGGGGCATCGCCGCGTGGTCGGGCGTGCTCGCCGCGCGCACCTACGCGCGCTCGCTCGCCCTGCTCTACGGCGCGCTCGCGGTCATGGGCATGGTGCCGGGACTGAATACGGTGTTCGGCCTGCTCCCGCTGCACGGCCACGACATCTGGCTGCACGCGGGCACGGCGGCCGTCGCCGCCTGGTTCGGCTGGCGGCGCGAGGCCCTCGCCGCCGAGCGCCGCGTCGACATCGACGACCGGCGCCAAAGCGGCACCTTCGTCGCCACCGACCGCCGCGGCGGCCTCGACGACCGGCGCAACGGCCATTTCTCCGCCTAGCCGGCGGCGCCCGGCCTGGGGCAAGATCGCGCTCGGCGCGCTGGTGCTCGCCGCGCTCGCCGCGGCATGGCGCTGGACGCCGCTCGCCGAATACGTCACCGCCGAGCGCGTCATGGACTGGGCGCGCGTGGTGCGCGAGACGCCCTGGGCGCCCTTCGCCCTGGCGCTCGCGTACACGCCGGCGGCGCTGGTCCTCTTCCCCCGCCCGGTGATCACGGTGCTGCTGGTGATCGCTTTCGGGCCGTGGCTGGGCATCGCTTACGCCATGGCCGGCATCCTGATCGCCGCGCTGGTCACCTACTACATCGGGCGCGCGCTGCCGCAAGGCACGCTGCGCAAGGTGGCCGGCGACAAGGCGGAGGCCGTCGGCAAGGGCGCGCGGCGCCACGGCGTCCTTTCGGTGCTCGCCTTCAACCTGCTCCCGGTGCCGCCGTTCGCGGTGCAGAACATGATCGCCGGCGCGGCGCGCATCCGGGTCTGGGAATACGCCGCGGGCACGCTGCTCAGCCTGGTCCCGGCGCTCGTCGCCGCCGCCGTGCTCGGCGACCAGATCGTCGCGGCGCTCGACGACAGCGCCGACGTGAGCTGGTGGGCGGTGGCGGGCATGCTCGCCGTGTTCTTCGCCGTCACCTTCTTCGCCCGGCGCTGGGCCGTGAAATACGCCACATGACCCATGCGCGCCGGAAATTAATGGCGCGTTAATCTCGCTTTCCTACGATGCGCGGCCATGCAGCCGCCATCGAACGCCACGCAGCGCGCCGCCCTCGAGGGCTTCATCGCGGCGCGCTTCCAGCGCGCCTACGGCGCGAGCCTCACCCACTTCCTCCCCAACCTGCTCGGCCTGCGCGACGGCGCGGGCGAATGGCAGGCGGCGGTCGGCTACGCCGACGCCGCCGCCGGCCCGCTCTTCCTCGAGCAGTACCTCGACGCACCGGTCGAGGACCTGCTCGCGCAGGCGCTCGAGCGCCCGGTGGAGCGCGGCCGCATCGTCGAGGTCGGCAACTTCGCCGCCGCGCGCGCCGGCGTCGCCCGGCGCCTGATCCCGGCGCTGGCGGCGCGCCTGCGCGAGCTCGGCTTCGAGGTCGCGGTGTTTACCGCGACGCGCGAGCTGCGCAACGCCTTCCTGCGCCTGAAGCTCTGGCCGCTCGTGCTCGCCCCGGCCGATCCGGGGCGGCTGCGCGCCGGCGCCGGCGCCTGGGGCAGCTACTACGTGCACCGCCCCGCCGTGATGGGCGGGCGCATCGCCGACTGCCTGCTGCGCTTCGAATGAACGTCCTCGGCCTGCTCGCCGACAACGGACCCGACTGGGTCGCCGTAGACCTCGATGCCGAGGCGGCCGGAGTTCCGCTCGTGCCGCTCCCTCCCTTCTTCACCCCGGCGCAGCTCGCGCATGCGGTCGCGGCGACCGGCATGGACGCCCTCTACTGCACCTCCGAGAGCACGGCGCGCGCCCTGGGTTTTCATCGAACGAGCGACCTTCCGTGGTACCGCCGCGAAGCGCCGCCCGTGCCCCTGCCGCCCGGCACCGCGAAGATCACCTTCACCTCCGGCACCACCGGCGCGCCGAAAGGCGTGTGCCTCAGCGCCGCCGCGCAGCGCGCCGTCGCGCGCTCGCTCGCCGGGGCGATGCGCAGCCTCGGCATCGAGCGCCACCTCTGCCTGCTGCCGCTCGCGGTGCTGCTCGAGAACGTCGCCGGCGTCTACGCGCCGCTCGCCGCCGGCGCGCAGTGGATCGCCCCGCCGCTCGCCGAAGTCGGGATGAGCGGCGCCACGGGATTCGATGCCCGCGCCTGCCTCGCCGCCATCGAACGCCACGAGGCGCACAGCGTGATCCTCCTTCCCCAGATGCTGCTTTTTCTCACCAATCTTCTCGAAGCTGGTGTCCCCGCACCCCGCTCCCTGCGCTTCGTCGCCGTGGGCGGGGCGCGCGTCGCGCCGGCGCTCATCGAGCGCGCGCGCGGCCTTGGCCTGCCGGTACACGAAGGCTACGGGCTCTCGGAATGCGCCTCGGTGGTGTCGCTCAATACTCCGCAAGGCGACCGCCCGGGCAGCGTCGGCCGGCCGCTGCCGCACCTCGGCGTGCGGATCGCCGGGGACGGCGAGATCGTGGTCTCCGGCAGCGGCTTTCTCGGCTACGTCGGACAAGCCTTTACCGGCAATGAACTGTTTACCGGCGACCTGGGCAGCCTCGATGCCGACGGGTTCCTGCATGTCGCGGGCCGGCGCAAGCACATGCTCATCACTTCGTTCGGGCGCAATGTCGCGCCGGAGTGGCCGGAAGCGGAGTTGCTCGCCGGCGGCGCGCTCGCGCAGGCGGCGGTGTTCGGCGAAGGCCGGCCGCAGCTGTGCGCGGTGCTCGTGCCCGCGCCGGCGGCGAGCGACGCCGCCATCGCCGCGCAGGTCGGCGCGGCGAACGCGCGGCTGCCCGACTACGCGCGCATCGCCCAGTGGGTGCGCGCCGAATCACCGTTCGCGCCGCACAACGGCCTTGCCACCGCCAACGGCCGCGTGCGCCGCGACGCCGTCTGGGAACGCTACCGGGAGCGCTTCGATGCACTTTGAGGACCTCGTGCACCGCACGGAGCCGGCGCGCGCCGGGCTGGTCGC
>CBDDRQ010000192.1:0-4157 GCA_965233125.1 uncultured bacterium | reverse complement strand
GTTCATGAACCTGCAGGGGCCGGCGATGCAGAGCCTGATGCAGGCGTACATGGAGCAGAGCCAGAAGATGTTCGCGCAGTTCCAGGAGCAGATGCAGACCCAGGCGCGCAGCATGTTCTCCGGCCTCACCTTCCCCGGTTTTCCCCCTGGCGGCAAAGACAAAAGCAGCGATTCCGAGAAGTCCTAAAGTCGGTTTTGTTTCTTTAGGCTGCCCGAAGGCGCTGGTCGATTCGGAGCGCATCCTCACGCAGCTGCGCGCCGAAGGCTACGCCACCGCGCCCGACTACGCCGGCGCCGACCTCGTCATCGTCAACACCTGCGGCTTCATCGACGCCGCGGTCGAGGAGTCCCTCGGCGCCATCGGCGAGGCGCTCGCCGCGAACGGCAAGGTGATCGTCACGGGGTGCCTGGGGGTCAAGCAGCAGAAAATAAGAGATGCGCATCCGGCGGTGCTCGCCATCACCGGCCCGCACGACACGCCGGGCGTGATGCAGGCCGTCCATGCGCATCTGCCCAAGGCGCACGATCCCTATACGGACCTGATCGGCGTGAAGCTCACGCCGCCGCACTACGCCTACCTGAAGATCTCCGAGGGCTGCAACCACCGCTGCAGCTTCTGCATCATCCCCTCGATGCGCGGCGACCTCGTCTCGCGGCCGATCGGCGAGGTGATGCAGGAGGCCGAGAACCTGGTGAAGGCGGGCGTGAAGGAGCTGCTCGTCATCTCGCAGGACACCAGCGCCTACGGCGTGGACGTGAAGTATCGAACGGGGTTCTGGGGCGGCAAGCCGCTCAAGAGCAACTTCATCAATCTCTGCCGTTCCCTCGGAGAGCTTGGCGCATGGGTCAGGCTGCATTACGTCTACCCGTACCCGCACGTCGACGAGGCGATCCCGCTGATGGCCGAGGGGAAGATCCTGCCCTACCTCGACGTGCCCTTCCAGCACGCGAGCCCGCGCATCCTGCGCCTGATGAAGCGACCGGCGAGCGCCGAGAAAGTGCTCGAGCGCATCCGCCGCTGGCGCGAGATCTGCCCGCAGCTCGCCATCCGCAGCACCTTCATCGTCGGCTTTCCGGGCGAGAGCGAAGCGGAATTTGCAGAGCTCCTTCAATTCCTGGAAGAAGCGAAGCTCGATCGCGTCGGCTGCTTCGCCTATTCGCCGGTCGAGGGCGCGGCGGCGAACGAGTTGCCGCATCCGGTGCCGGAAGAGGTAAAGGAGGAGCGGCGCGCCCGCTTCATGCAGGTGCAGGAGAAAATCAGCTCTTCCAGGCTAAGGGCCAGGATTGGCAAAACCCTCCGCGTCATCGTCGACGCGCCGGGCGTCGGCCGCAGCGAAGGCGACGCGCCGGAGATCGACGGCGTGGTGCGCTTCAAGGGCGGCAAGGCAGGCGAGTTCACGAAGGTTCTCATCGAGCGTGCCGACGAGCACGATCTATTCGGGAAGGAGATAGCGCATGGACAGGCGTGAAGTGGTCGTTGTCAGTGGCACGCGCACGGCGATCGGGGACTACGGCGGGGGACTGAAGGACCTGCCGGCGACCAAGCTCGGCGCGGTGGCGATCCGCGAGGCGATCGCGCGCGCGAAGGTCGACCCGGCGAGCGTCGGCCACGTGGTGATGGGCAGCGTGATCCACGGCGAGGCGAGGGACATGTACCTCTCGCGCGTCGCCGCGATCGAGGCGGGCGTGCCCCCGGGCACGCCGTGCCTGACGGTGAACCGCCTGTGCGGCTCGGGGCTGCAGGCGATTGTGTCGGCCGCGCAGCACATCCTGCTCGGCGACTGCGACATCGCGGTCGCCGGCGGCGCCGAGAGCATGAGCCGCGCCGCCTACTTCCTGCCCTCGGGCCGCTGGGGGCAGCGCATGGGCGACGCCGCGGTCGTCGACGCCATGACCGGCGCGCTGCACGACCCCTTCGGCCACGGCCACATGGGCGTCACCGCCGAGAACATCGCGGCGAAGTACGGCTTCACGCGCGAGCAGCAGGACAAGTTCGCGGTCGAGTCCCACAAGAAAGCCGCGAGGGCCATTGAGCAGGGATTCTTCAAGGCGCAGGTCACTCCCGTGGAAGTTCGTACCAGGAAAGGCACCGAAGCGTTCACCACCGACGAGCACGTGCGCGCGGACGCGAGCATGGAGGGCATGGCCAAGCTCAAAACGGTGTTCAAGAAGGACGGCACCGTCACCGCGGCCAACGCCTCGGGCATCAACGACGCCGGTGCCGCAGTCGTCCTGATGGATTTTTCTGTCGCAGAGAAGAAGAACATCAAACCGATGGCACGCCTCGTGGCGTACGCCCACGCCGGCGTCGAGCCGCAGGTGATGGGCCTCGGCCCCATCCCGGCGGTGCGCCGCGTGTTCGAGAAGTCCGGGCTCAAGCCCGCCGACATGGACGTCGTCGAGTCGAACGAGGCTTTCGCGGTGCAGGCGATGGCGGTGACCAAGGACCTCGGCCTCGATCCGGCGAAGGTCAACCCCAACGGCGGCGCGGTGGCGCTCGGCCATCCGATCGGCGCCACCGGCGCCATCCTCACCGTGAAGGCGCTCTACGAGCTCGAGCGCACGCAGAAGCGCTACGCGCTGGTCACCATGTGCATCGGGGGCGGGCAGGGCATCGCCGCGATTTTCGAAAGAACCTAGAAGCACACTTCTGAGCAACCGCAAACCCCGTATCGGTCTCGCGCTCGGCTCGGGCAGCGCCCGCGGCTGGGCGCACATCGGCGCGATCCGCGGCCTCGAGGAGCGCGGCGTCAAGCCCGACCTGGTGTGCGGCACCTCGATCGGCGCGCTGATCGCGGGGGCTTACGCCGCGGGGGAGCTCGACGGCCTCGAGAAGTGGGTCACCGGGCTCGCCTGGACCACCGTGGTCCGCCTCATGGACCTCACCTGGCGCCCGGGTGGGCTGATCCGGGGCCAGCGCCTCTTCAACCTGTTCCGCGACACATTCAAGGACGCCGACATCGCCGAGCTCGACATGCCCTTCGGCGCGGTCGCCACCGAGCTCGCCTCGGGGCGCGAGCTGTGGCTGCGCCAGGGCAAGGTGCTCGAAGCGGTACGCGCCTCTTGCGCGATGCCGGGCCTCTTCACGCCGGTGATCCGCTCGGGCGTGGTGGTCGTCGACGGCGGCCTGGTGAACCCGGTGCCGGTGTCGATGTGCCGCGCCATGGGCGCGGACCTCGTCATCGCGGTGGATCTCAGCTGGGGCAAGCTCGGCCCTTACCGCGACCGCACCAAGCGCACGCTCAACACGCGCGACGTGCCCGCCGGCCACGACGAGACGAGGCCCGCGGATCCCAGGATCCCGTCGATCTTCGAGGTGTTCACGACCTCCCTCGACATCGTCGAGCAGCGCGTCGCGAGGAGCCGCCTCGCCGGCGAGCCCGCGGACGTGCTGATCACGCCGCTGCTGCCCGACTTCGCCACCATGGACTACCACCGCGCCAAGGAAGCGATCGCCGAGGGCCGCACCGCGGTCGAGCGCATGGCGCCGCTCATCGACCAGGTCATCCTCTAGCTTGGAGATCTCCGCCCCGGTCACGCTCGCGGTGCTGGGCGCGGCGCTGCTGCATGCGGTATGGAACGCGCTCGTCAAGTCGAGCACGGACAAGCTTCTCGACGTCACCGGCATCGCGCTCGGCGCCGCGCTTTGCGCGCTCGTCGTGGCGCCCTGGGTGGGCGTGCCGGCGCGCGAGTCGTGGGGGTGGATGGCCGGCTCGGCGGCGGTGCACATCCTCTACTTCCTCTGTGTCGCCGGCGCCTATCGCTGGGGCGAGCTTTCCTACAGCTACCCGCTCATGCGTGGCGGCGGGCCCATGCTCGTCGCACTCGTCGGCGCCCTCGCGCTCGGCGAGGTGCTGCCGCCCATGGAAACGCTCGGCGTGGGTCTCATCTGCGCGGGCATTCTCGCCTTCGCCTATGGCCGCCACGACTGGCGGGCCACGGCTTACGCGCTCGCGAACGCGGTCGTGATCGCGTCGTACACGCTCATCGACGCGCAGGGCGCGCGCGCCTCGGGCGCGCCGGTGGGCTACACGCTGTGGTTCTTCGTCGCGAGCGGCCTGGCGATCGGCGCGGTGGTGCTCGCCATGCGCGGGCGCGCGCTGCCGGACTACCTGCGGCGCAACTGGCTGCGCGCGACGCTCGGCGGCGGACTGTCG
>CBDDRQ010000191.1:0-8606 GCA_965233125.1 uncultured bacterium | reverse complement strand
GTGGTGCACAACGGCATCATCGAGAACCACGAGGCGGTGCGCGCGCGCCTGCGCGCGCAGGGCTACGAGTTCGCCTCCGATACCGACACCGAGGTGATCGCGCACCTGGTTCACTCGTACCTGAGAGCAGGAAACGATCTCTTCGCTGCCGTGAGAAACACCACCCATGACCTGATCGGCGCCTACGCCATCGCGGTGATCGCGGCGCAGGACCCCTCGCGCATGGCGGTGGCGCGCATGGGCGCGCCGCTGCTGCTGGGCCTGGGCGACGGCGAGAACTTCGCCGCCTCGGACACCGGGGCGCTGCTGCAGGTGACGCGGCGCATCGTCTACCTCGAGGAAGGCGACTGCGCCGAGGTGACGCGCCACAGCGCGCGCGTGATCGACGCGCGCGGCCGCGTGGCCGAGCGCCCCCTGCACGTGAGCGAGCTGCACGCGCAAGCGCTCGAGCTCGGCACCTGGCGCCACTACATGCAGAAGGAGATCTTCGAGCAGCCCGCGGCGGTGGCGGCGACGCTGGAGACCGCCGGCGGCGCGCACGCGTCGGTTTTCGGGCCCGAGGCCGAGAAGGTTTTCAGGGAAATAAACTCGTGCCTGGTTCTCGCCTGCGGAACCAGCTACCACGCGGGGCTGGTGGCGCGGCACTGGATCGAGGGCCTCGCCGGCATCCCCTGCGCGGTCGAGATCGCGAGCGAGTACCGCTACCGCGAGCCGGTGCCCGACCCGCGCGCGCTGGTGGTCGTGCTCTCGCAGTCGGGCGAGACCGCCGACACCATCGCGGCCCTGCAGCACGCGCAGCGCCTCGGGCAGGAGCGCACCCTCGCGATCTGCAACGTGCCCGAATCTTCCCTGGTGAGAAACAGCTTCTTGCGGTTCCTCACGCGGGCCGGGCCGGAGATCGGCGTCGCCTCGACCAAGGCCTTCACCTGCCAGCTCGCGGCGTTGCTGGTCCTCGCTGTTTCGCTGGGAAAAGCAAAAGAGAGAATCTCCGCGGAGAAAGAAACCGCGCTGCGCCTCGCGCTGCAGCGCCTTCCGGCGGCGCTCTCCGGCGCGCTGCGCATGGAGCCGGAGATGGCGGCGTGGGCGCGCAGGCTCGCCGCGAAGGAGCACGCGCTCTTCCTCGGCCGCGGCGTGCACTACCCGATCGCGATGGAAGGGGCGCTGAAGCTCAAGGAGATCTCCTACATCCACGCCGAGGCCTACGCCGCGGGCGAGCTCAAGCACGGGCCCCTCGCGCTGGTCGACCGCGACATGCCGGTCATCGCCATCGCGCCGCGCGACGCGCTGCTCGAGAAGCTCAGGTCGAACATCGAGGAGGTGCGCAGCCGCGGCGGCGAGCTGTACGTCCTCGACGTCGCAAGCGTGGTCGACGCGCCGGCGATCCTCTCGCCGGTCGTCGCCACGGTGCCGCTGCAGTTGCTTGCGTATCACGCGGCGCTGCTGCGGGGCAACGACGTCGACAAGCCCCGCAACCTCGCTAAATCCGTGACGGTCGAATAATCAGGCCGCGAGGTTGGCGGCGTTCAGGTCCGGCTTGAAGCGATAGCCGGTGCCGCGGACGGTTTCGATGAGCTTGTCGTGGCCGGTCGGCGTGAGCGCCTGGCGCAGCCGCCGGATGTGCACGTCGACCGTGCGCTCTTCCACGAACACGTGCTCGCCCCAGACTTCGTCCAGCAGCCGTGCCCGGGAGAAAACCCGGCCCGGGTGCGTCATGAAGAAATGCAGCAGGCGCAGCTCGGTGGTCCACAGGTCGATCGGCTTGTCGCCGGCGCTCACCTGGTGGGCGGCGGGGTCGATGCGCAGGCCGGCGATCTCGACCACGTCGTCGGCGAGCTGCGGCGCGCGCCGGCGCATGACCGCCTTGATCCTCGCCATCAGCTCGCGGGCCGAGAACGGCTTGGTCACGTAGTCGTCGGCGCCGCTCTCCAGCGCGGTGACCTTGTCGTGCTCCTCGGCGCGCGCGGTGAGCAGCACGATGGAGATGTCCTTGGTGCGCTGATCGGAGCGCAGGCGCCGCGCGAAGGTGAGGCCGGGCACGCCCGGCAGCACCCAGTCGAGCAGCACGAGGTCCGGGCGCGCGTCGCGCACCATCGCCTCCGCCTGGGGCACGTCGCCCGCGCACATCACCTTGTAGCCGGCGCGCTGCAAATTCGCGGCCAGCAGATCTCTTACCGCTTGTTCGTCGTCGACGACGAGAATCGAACCGCCCATGGCGTCTCCCGGGAGTGTTAGGTGCGGTGTCATGCTAGGGGGACGTCCCGATGGGGGATATCGCCGGACCCTTATTTAACAGTCGTGTCATATTGGCCTCGTGTCGGTGGCCAACGACACGCCCCAGACTTAAGCCAGCCTTAAGGCCCCCGCCTGGATGTTTCAAGAAGGCGGCGCGCCCCTGTGGTAAAACGCAGTCCAGTGGAAGACGCAGATTTCACGGACGAATTCTGCCGGTTCATCCAGGCCGCGATCCCCAGCGTCGAGGCTGCCGAGCTGCTGATCGTGATGGCCCGCCACCCCGACGCCGAGCTCACGGCGGCGGCGGCGGTGCGCGAGCTGCCGCGCGGCGTGGCCCTGACCGACACGCAGGCCGGGGGGCTGCTCGAGACCTTCCAGAGCCGGGGCCTGCTCGCGCGCGGCGCCGGCGGGTTCCGCTACGCGCCCTCGAGCGCCGAGCTGCGCGGCCATGCCGAGATGCTCGCCCAGGCCTACAACCAGCGGCCGGTGACGCTGATCCGCATCATCTATGCCCTGCGCGACACCAAAGTCCAGTCCTTCGCCGAGGCCTTCCGGCTGAGAAAGCGACGCTAGCCCATGGTGACCTTCAATTTCGTCCTGTATGCGCTGGTGATGCTGACCTGCCTCGCCTGCATGGTGCTGCTCTTCCGCGGCTACGCCCGCAGCGGCGTGCGCCTGCTCCTGTGGAGCGCGCTGTGCTTCGTCGGGCTCTCGGTGAGCAACGTGATGCTGTTCTTCGACCTGGCGCTGTTCCCCACCGAGCTCGACCTGCGCCCCTACCGCCTCTGGGCGGCGCTCGCCGGCCTCGCCTTCCTCCTCTATGGGTTCATCTCCGAGCATGATTGAATTCCTCGCCGGCGCGGTGACCGTCGGCTACCTCGTCGCCGCGGGCTTCTTCGTGCGCTACTGGCGCAAGACCGAGGAGCGCCTGTTCCTCATCTTCGCCATCGCCTTCGCCCTGCTCGCGCTGAACCAGCTGCTCACGCACGCGCTGCTGGTGATCAGCGAACCCAGCAGCTTCGTCTACGGGCTGCGCGTGCTCGCGTTCCTGCTGATCCTGATCGCGATCGTCGACAAGAACCTGTTCGCGGGGGAAGGCGGCCTGGTCAGCCGCGTGCTGCGTCGGAAGCCGTAGCTTCGCCGGCGGCGCCGGCGCGGCCGCGCTCGATGGCGCGCTGGATCTCGCGCGGGTCGGCGGGCTTGGTGAAGTGGTAGTCGAAGCCCGCGGCGAAGGCGCGCTCGCGGTCCTCCTTCTTGCCGTAGCCGGTCAGCGCGACGAGCAGCGCATGGCTGGTGTCGCCGTCCTCGCGCAGCCGGCGCGCCACCGCGTAGCCGTCGAGGTTCGGCAGGCCGATGTCGAGCACGATCACGTGCGGGTCGAACACCCTGACCGCGGCGAGCGCCTGCGCGCCGTCGTACACCGTCTTCACCTCGTGGCCCTCCAGGCGCAGGAACGCCGCGGTGCTCTCGGCGGCGTCGGAATTGTCGTCCACGACGAGGATGCGCCGGCCGTACACGTCGGTCTCCGGAGGTGGCGCCTCCGCGCTGCGCTGGCCCCCTTCGACGGCGTTGATGCAGGGCAGGACCAGGCGGAAGGTGGCGCCGCGGCCGGGGCCGTCGCTCGCCGCCTCTAGCCGGCCCTGGTGCATCTCCGTGAGGCGCCGGGCGAGCGTCAGGCCGATGCCCAGGCCCCCTTGCGCGCGGTCGAGCGAGCGCTCGCCCTGCACGAAGAGATCGAACACGCGCGGCAGGAGCTGCGCGTCGATGCCCGCGCCGTTGTCGCTCACCGTGACCACCGCCTCGCCGGCCGCGGCGCTCGCCGAGACCTCGATGCGCCCGCCCTCCTGCGTGTACTTGCAGGCGTTGTTGAGCAGGTTGGCGATGACCTGCGCGAGCCGCGCCGCGTCGGCGGACACCCATGCCGGCCCGGCGGGCAGCTGCACCGCGAGGTGCTGCCGGCGCGCCTCGACCAGCGGGCGCACCGCGTCGATTCCCTGGACGACGATCTTCGCGAGCTCCAGGGGCTCCCGGCGCAGGGCGATCTTGCCCTCGCTGATGCGCGAGACGTCGAGCAGCTCCTCGACCAGGCGCGCGAGCAGCGTCACCTGCCGGTCGATCACGTCGCGCGCCATGGTGAGGCGCGACTCCGCCGGCGCCAGGCGGCGGATCACCTCGACCGCGTTGCGGATCGGCGCGAGCGGGTTGCGCAGCTCGTGCGAGAGCATGGCGAGGAACTCGTCCTTGCGCCGGTTGGCGTCCTGCAGCTCGCCCTCGGCGGCGCGCGCGCGCACGATCTCGCGCTGCAGGCTGCCGAACAGGCGCGCGTTCTCGAGCGCCACCGCGGCGCGCTCGGCGAGCGCCTCCAGCGTCCGCGCCTCGTCCTCGGCGGCGCCGGCGACGGCGAGGGAGCCCAGCACCCGCTCGCCGATGCGCAGCGGCAGCACCACGGGGTCGGCCTGGCCGTCGGCCCTTTCGCCTTTCTCCTCAGCGAGGAGCGTCCCGGGCTCGGCCTCGACGCGCACCAGCGCGTGGCGGCCGAGCTGCGGCACCACCAGGCCGAGCAGGCGCTGCATCGCCTGCGCGAGCTCGAGGGAGCCGCCCAGCTCGCGGCTGGCGTGGGCGAGGAAGGCCGAGCGGCGCGAGGCCTCCTCGGCCAGCGCGCGCGCCACGCGCTCCTCGGCCATCGCGCGCGTGCGGCTCTGCAGGTTGTAGAGGTCGACGAACACCTTCACCTTGCTGCGCAGCACGTCCGGGCGCACCGGCGAGAGGATGTAGTCGACCGCGCCGAGCGAGTAGCCCAGCGCGGTCTGCATCTCGTCGGCGTAGGCGGTGATGAAGATGATCGGCGTCAGCGCCGACTTCTTGTACTGGCGGATCAGGCGCGCGGTCTCCAGCCCGTCGATGTCGGGCATGTTGACGTCGAGCAGGATCACCGCGAACTCGCGCGCCAGGATCTCGCGCAGCGCGTCCGAGCCCGAGCGCGCGGTGACGATCTCCTGCCCCAGCTCCTCGAGGATGCTGCCGAAGACGAGGAGCTTCTCCGGCAGGTCGTCGACGATGAGGATGCTCGCCCTATCGATGCAGCCACCCCCTGAGCACGGCCAGCAGGTGCACGCGGTCGACGGGCTTGGACAGGTAGTCCCACGCGCCCGCCTCGATGCACTTCTCGCGGTCGCCCTTCATCGCCTTCGCGGTGACGGCGATGATCGGCAGGTCGCGCCCGCGCTCGAGCTTGCGGATCTCGCGGATGGTGGTGATGCCGTCCATCTCCGGCATCATGATGTCCATCAGCACGATGTCGATGCCGGCGTCGGCCTCGACGCGGCGGATGGCGTCGCGGCCGTTGTTGGCCGAGACGATCTCCATGCCCTGCTCGTCGAGCACCGTGGCGAGCGCGAAGATGTTGCGCATGTCGTCGTCGACCAGCAGCGCCCGCTTGCCCTCGAGCAGGCGGTGCGACTCGTGCAGCTCGTGCAGCCGCTCGCGGCTCTCCTGCGACATCGAGGCGGTGCTCTTGTGCGCGAAGAAGTACACGTGGTCGAGCAGCCGCTCGAGCGTCCTCGCCTCGCGCAGCGCGAGCGCGCCGCCGGCGCGCTTCCAGCGCGCGAGCGCCTCGCCCTGGCTGCCGTAGAGCACCACCGGCAGCTGGCGCGTGAAGCCCTGCGGCTCCAGCGCCTCGAGCAGCTCGCCCGGCCCGGCCAGCGCCAGCGACTCGTCGAGCACCAGGCATTCGGCGCCGCCCTCGGCGGGCAGGCCCTCCAGCACCTCGATGTCGGCGGCGGCGAGGCGCGCGGCGAGCTCGCGGCGCGCCCGGCCCTCGGGCATGCGCACGACCACGCGGCGCTCCTTGCGCAGGGCGTAGGCGCGCAGCTCGCCGATCGCCCGGTCGACGGTGTCCTTGGAGGTGAGCGGCTTGGCGATGAAGCCCACCGCGCCGGCGCCGAAGGCGCGCTCGCGCGCGTCGTCGGTCGATACCACGCACACCGGCACGTGGCGCGTCGCCAGGTCGGCCTTCAGGCGCTCGAGCACCCGCCAGCCCTGCATGTCGGGCAGGAAGATGTCCAGCGTCATCAGCGCCGGCTGGAACTCGCGCACCATCGCGAGCGCGCCGGCGCCGGTGCCGCTGACCACGCCGCGGAAGCCCTTCTGGCGCGCCGCGTCGAGCAGGATGCGCGCGAAACCCAGGTCGTTCTCGACGATCAGGATCACCGTGTCGCCCGACTGGATGCGGTCGCGGTCATCGTCGGCCTCGTTGACGAACACGGCGGCACCGGCCTCCTCCGGCGAGAGCGCCTCCACGAACGCCTCCTTCTTCGGCGGCGCCGCGAGCGCGGGCCGGCCTCTGGGCGCCCGCGCGGGCACGTAGGCCTGCGGCAGGTAGAGCGTGAACGCGCTGCCCGCGCCCGGGGCGCTCGCGAGCTTGATGTCGCCGCCCAGGAGCTTGGAGAGCTCGCGGCTGATGGCGAGCCCCAGGCCCGTGCCGCCGTACTTGCGGCTGGTCGAGCCGTCGGCCTGCTGGAAGGCCTCGAAGATGATGTGCTGCTTGTCGGTCGAGATGCCGATGCCGGTGTCGCTCACCCTGAACGCGACCACCTGCCCGGCGCGCTCGAGCTCCTCGCACTCGCTCGACCAGCCCGACACCGCCGGCGCGATCGAGATGGTGACGTTGCCGGCGTGGGTGAACTTGAAGGCGTTGGACAGCAGGTTCTTGATGATCTGCTGCAGGCGCTTGATGTCGGTGACCATGGTCTTGGGCAGGCCGGCGTCGACGTTGACGTGGAAGTCGACCTTCTTCGCGTCGGCGACGTGGCGGAAGGTGCGCTCGACGTAGCGCGACAGGTCGTCGAAGCGCAGCTCCGAGAGGTCCACCTGCACCGTGCCCGACTCGATCTTGGAGAGGTCGAGGATGTCGGCGATGAGCGCGAGCAGCTCGTTGCCCGAGGCGTGGATGGTCTTGGCGAACTCCACCTGCTTCGGGCTGAGGTTGGCCTCGGTGTTGCGCGAGAGCTGGTCGGAGAGGATGAGCAGGTTGTTGAGCGGGGTCCTCAGCTCGTGCGACATGTTGGCCAGGAACTCCGACTTGTACTTCGAGGTCAGGGCGAGCTGCGAGGCCTTCTCCTCGAGCGCCTGGCGCGCCTGCTCGACCTCGGCGTTCTTGCGCTCCACCTCCTGGTTCTGATGCGCGAGCAGCTTCGCCTTGTCCTCCAGCTCCTGGTTGGTCTGGCCGAGCTCCTCGGCGAGCGACTGCGACTGCTTGAGCAGGTTCTCGGTGCGGGTATTGGCCTCGATGGTGTGGATGACGATGCCGATCGACTCGGTGAGCTGGTCGAGGAAGGCCTGGTGCGCCGGGTTGAAGCGCTCCAGCGACGCGAGCTCGATCACCCCGCGCACCTCGCCCTCGAACACCACCGGCAGCACCAGCACGTCGGCCGCCGACTGCGCCGAGAGCCCGGTCGAGACGCGGAAGCCCGCCGCCGGGACGCCCGAGAGCATGAGCTTCCTCTTCTCGAGGGCGCATTGCCCGACCAGGCCTTCGCCCAGGCCCACTTCCTTGCCGTGCGAGCCCTGGCCGCCCGAGGCATAGCTCGCCACCAGGCGCAGCTGCGAAGTCCTTTCTCCGGACAGAACGTAGAACTCGGCCTGGTTGGCGCGCACCACCGGCGCCAGCTCGGAGAGGATCATCTGGCCCACCGCCACCAGGTCGCGCTGGCCCTGCAGCATGCGCGAGAACTTGGCGAGGTTGGTCTTCAGCCAGTCCTGCTCGGTGTTCTTCTGCGTCGTGTCCTTGAGGTTGCGGATCATCTCGTTGATGGTGTCCTTCAACGCCGCCACCTCGCCCTGCGTCTCGACCGTGATCGAGCGCGTCAGGTCGCCCTGCGTCACCGCCACCGCCACGTCCGCGATCGCGCGCACCTGCGTGGTGAGGTTCGCGGCGAGCTCGTTGACGTTCTCGGTCAGGTCCTTCCAGGTGCCCGCGGCGCCGGGCACCTTCGCCTGGCCGCCGAGCTTGCCTTCCACGCCCACCTCGCGCGCCACCGTGGTCACCTGCTCGGCGAAGGTCGCCAGCGTGTCGGTCATGTTGTTGATGGTCTCGGCGAGCGCCGCGATCTCGCCCTTCGCCTCCACCGTAAGCTTCTGCTTCAGGTCGCCGTTGGCGACCGCGGTCACCACCTTGGCGATGCCGCGCACCTGAGAGGTCAGGTTGCCGGCCATGAAGTTCACGTTCTCGGTGAGGTCCTTCCAGGTGCCCGAGACCCCGGGCACGTCGGCCTGGCCGCCCAGGCGCCCCTCGGTGCCGACCTCGCGCGCCACGCGCGTCACCTCGGCGGCGAAGGAGTTCAGCTGGTCCACCATGGTGTTGATGGTGTTCTTCA
>CBDDRQ010000190.1:0-4430 GCA_965233125.1 uncultured bacterium | reverse complement strand
TGAGATAGCCGGCGTTGGTGTACTTCGCGAGAAACTCGCGATCGTAAAGCCCCGTCTTGATGATTTCGTGCACCAGCGCGAGCAGGAGTGCGCCGTCGGTGCCGGGCCTGATCGGGATCCACTCGTCGGCGATCGCGGAATAGCCGGTGCGCACCGGGTTGACGGACACGAAACGCCCGCCGCGGCGCTTGAACTTCGAGAGCGCGATCTTGAGCGGGTTCGAGTGGTGGTCCTCGGCGGTGCCGAGCATGACGAAGAGCTTCGCGCGCTCGAGGTCCGGCCCGCCGAACTCCCAGAACGAGCCGCCGATCGTGTAGATCATGCCCGCGGCCATGTTCACGGAGCAGAAGCCGCCGTGCGCGGCGTAGTTCGGCGTGCCGAACTGGCGCGCGAACAGGCCGGTGAGCGCCTGCATCTGGTCCCGGCCGGTGAACAGGGCGAATTTCTTCGGGTCTGTCTCCCTGATTTTTCTCAGTCTTCCTTCAAGCAGGGAGAAGGCTTCGTCCCAGGAAATCGGCTCGAACTCGCCGGCGCCGCGCTCGCTGCCCGCCTTGCGCTTCAGCGGACGGGTGAGGCGCGCGGGCGAATTCTGCTTCATGATCCCGCTCGCGCCCTTGGCGCAGATCACGCCCTTGTTGAGCGGGTGCTCCGGGTTGCCCTCGATGTAGCGCACGACCGGGCGCCCGTCCTTCGAGTCCCTGCTTTCGTCCAGATGCACGCGGATGCCGCAGCGGCACGCGCACATGTAGCAGGTGGTGGTCTTGACCTCGGTCGTCATGGGGCGCCGGCGGGGAACGGCCCATTGTCGGCGGCGCGCCCTGGGCCGGCCAACGAGTTAATCTGATCCGCGTATAAGCCGATACCCCCTTGGGTATCAGGCGTATTGCGCTACTTCCCCGCCACGCTCGACACGTAGGCCGCGACGGCCTCGATCTGCTCGGGCGTGAGGCTGTTGGCGAACGCCGGCATCACGCCGACGCCCTTGCGCACCGCCTCCGCGACGCGCGCCTTGTCCGGCTGCAGTTCGTCGAGCGACGGGCCGATCGTGCCGGTGGCGCCGGCGTCCTTGAGCGTGTGGCAGGCGAGGCAGGGCGGCTGGGCGAGCTGGGTGAAGACCTTGCGTCCCAGCTCGTTCGCCGATGCGGCGAGCGGCAGGGCCAGCGCGAGCGCCAGCCCCGCCCGGTGCAGCCCCCTCAAGAGACGCTGACCTTCACCGCGTGGTCGCGCCAGCCGTTGTGCGCGTAGGCACGCTCGTTCTCGACGCGCAGCTCCGGCTGCAACCCGCCGTCGGCGGCGATGGCGCGGCTCGTGATGTCGTAGGAGCCCGCGGCGAGCGTCACCGGGAGCACGAACTGGCGCCAGGCGTAGCGGCCCATGTCGGGGCCGAAGAAGCGCGCCGCGCGCCAGGTCTTGCCGCCGTCGAGGGAGACCTCGACCGCGCTCACCGGGCTCTCGCCCGACCAGGCGACGCCGTGCACCTGCGTCGGGCCGGCGCGCAGCTGCCCGCCCGCCGGGTGGGTGACGAAGGACTTGAGGTTCATCTCCCACATCGAGGGCTGCGTCGGCGCGCCTTTCTGCCCGACCGGGCGCACGCGGTAGCCCGAGGCCTGGATGTTGGCGCCGGTCTCGCCCTCGGTGAAGGCGACGCGCTTCACGTACTTGATGTTGTTCACGCCGTAGTAGCCGGGAATGACCAGGCGCAGCGGCCCGCCGTGCGCGAGCGGGAGCGGCTCGCCGTTCAGCTCCCAAGCGAGGATCGCCTCCTCCATCGCCGTCCAGGGCACCGAGCGCTCGACCACCACCCGCTTCGGGTCGACGCCCGCCGGGATGGTCTCCCCGCCGGTGCTCGTCATGTAGCGCATGCCGCCGCGCACGCCGCCCAGCGCGTCGACCACCGCCTTCACCGGCACGCCGCTCCAAAGCGTGTTGCCCGCGGCGCCGACCTTCCACTGCGAGCCGCTAGCCTTGTGGGCGAAGAAGCCGCGCCCGTTGCCCGAGCACTGCAGCACCATGGCGACGCTCGTGAGCCCCATGCGCTTTAGCTCCGCGACGCTGATCGTGCGCGGCGTGCTCACCCCGTCGAACTCGACCTGCCACGCGTCGGGGTTCTCGGTGATCGAGGCGCCCGGCGCGCCGAGGTTGTTGCGCACGAACAGGATGTCGGTGTCGGTGATGCCGCTCGTGCCGAACGCCTCGCGCTTCGTCTCGATGCCGCTCGCGCTGTGCACGATGACGCGGCTCGCGTCCTTGAACGAGGCGAAGGGCGGCAGGGGCTTGCCCTGCGCGAGGCTCGCCGGCGCCCAGCCGCTCAGGCCCGCGGCGGCGCCGGTCGCGCCGGCGGCAAGCAGCCTGCGCCTGAACACATCCACTTCGTTTCTGGTCTTTTCCATGGTCATCCTCCTCTTTGCCGTTGCCAATTGTAGAGCGGGGGAAGCGACAGGACTGCCGACGGATCCAGGAACACGGCGAAGTAGCGCGCGCCCTCCTCGCGGCAGCCTTGCGCGCGCGCCTCGAGCTCGCCGAGCACGCCTTTGAGCGCGCCGTTGTGCGCGAGCGGCTCGAAGCCGGTGATGAGCAGCACGCAGCCGTCGCGCTGCGAGCCGGCGGCGGCCGCGAGCCCGGAAAGATCCCGCAGCGCGAAGCGCTCGAGCGCGAAGCCGTTCAGCCCGGCCGCTTCCTCGAGCGCCTCGGTGGTCTCGACCCGGTAGACGCCCGAGCGCCGTGCGTCCGACAGCCGCTCGGCAAGCTTTCCCATCGATCTTTGTCTCTCCCCCCGCGAACAGGGGGGAGTCTCGCACAGCCGGAGAGGACTTCCTATGCTGCCCGGGGTATCGGAATCATGAAGGACTCGCGCACGACGTCCTTGCCCGCGATCAGCTCCTCGGCCTCGCGGCGCTCTTCGTCGAACACGACGGTGGCCAGCTTCTGCAGCGTCTCGCGCGCCTCTTCCAGGGTACGGCCGTGCGAGTTGACACCAGGCAGCTCCTCGATGAAGCCGATGTAGCCTGAATTCGATTTGAGGTATACCGCGGTGAACGCAAGACGACCCTGATCCATTCTTCCCTCCTGCTAGAACAAGCTTGCAGCGTACGCCTCCCAGCTTTCAAAAGCATGACAGCGGAAAAGAAAAATGAAATTTCAAAACGCGTGTGGTCCTTCGCACGACAAAATTTTTGCAACGCGGAAGCTGCATCGCGTCATTTTTCGAGCAGGTTTTTTTTCTCCATCACCTTCGCCCAGTCGTCGGCGTCGGGCGGCGCCGGCTTGCGCTCGATGATCGGCTGCCATCCCTTCGCGAGCTCGGCGTTGATCGCGATGAACTCGCGCTGCGCGTCGGGCACGTCGTCCTCGGCGAAGATCGCCTCCACCGGGCACTCGGGCACGCACAGCGTGCAGTCGATGCACTCGTCGGGGTCGATCACCAGCATGTTCGGGCCTTCGCGGAAGCAGTCCACCGGGCAGACGTCGACGCAATCGGTGTACTTGCATTTGATGCAGCGTTCTGTGACGACGTATGTCATATGAATCAATAGTTTAGCATTGACGGCTTGGGAATGCAGGGGCCCGACCCCATAATTAAGGTTCCGCCTCACCCCCCGGAAGGAGCCATGAGCAGTCCCGACATCCATCATGTGACCGACGAGAGCTTCGATCCAGAGGTCCTGAAGTCCGAAACGCCCGTGCTGGTCGATTACTGGGCCGAATGGTGCGGCCCCTGCAAGTCGATCGCGCCCGTCCTCGAGGAAGTGGCACGCGAGTACGAAGGGCGCCTGAAGATCGCGAAGATCAACGTGGATGAGAACCAGCAGGTGCCGGCGAAGTTCGGCATCCGCGGCATCCCGACCCTGATGCTCTTCAAGAACGGCAACGTCGAGGCGACGCGCGTCGGCGCGCTCTCCAAGTCCCAGCTCACCGCCTTCCTTGACAGCAATATTTAATGCGCTTAGTCTTTGACCGCCTCGCCGCAGTCTGGCGGGGCGTGGCAGCAGCAGAATCCTAGAACCAGTCTTTGAGGCGCCAGGCCCCCTGGCGCATTCCCAAAAAATGAGCAAGTCCCAGGCCGTTCCAACGGAAGCAGTCCGTTCATCCACACCCCCCGATGCGGCGCCGCCGCCCGGCGCGGTGGCCATCCCCACGCACCTCTCCGAGCTGAAGGCGCTGCACGTCACGGCGCTGGTCGAGATGGCCGTCTCGAACGGCATCGAGAACGCGAGCCGGATGCGCAAGCAGGACCTGATCTTCGCGCTGCTGAAGAGCCAGGCGAAAAAGGGGGTGTCCATCTTTGGCGATGGAACTTTGGAAGTGCTGCCGGACGGCTTCGGCTTCCTGCGCTCCCCCGAGACCTCGTACCTCGCGAGCACCGACGACATCTACGTCTCGCCCTCGCAGATCCGCCGCTTCAACCTGCACACCGGCGACTCGATCGAAGG
>CBDDRQ010000189.1:0-14672 GCA_965233125.1 uncultured bacterium | reverse complement strand
GGCGTAGCCGGGCTCGCGCGCGATGACGATCTGCACGCCGGTGCGCGCATCGGCCATGGTGCGGGCCTCGGCGCCGCGCGCGACGAGGTGCTCGGCATCGACGCCGGCGAGCACCAGGGCGTTGCGCACGGCGTGCGCCCGCCGCTCGGAGAGGCGGCGGTTGCTCTCGTCACCGCCCGCCTCGTCGCTGTAGCCCTCGATCAGCACGTTGCGCTCCGGGTGCTGGCGCAGCACGCGCGCGAGGTTGACGATGGCGCGCCGGCCGCCGGGACGCAGCGCCGCGTCGCCCGAGTCGAAGAGCAAGTCGTTCTGCAGGCTCAGCACCCAGCCGCGCTCGCCTTCGGTGGCGCGCAGCTCGGGCTCCTGCGAGCTCAGCCGCCGCACTTCGGCGCCCAGCTCCTCGCTCGAGGCGAGCCGCTTCGACTGCTCGGCCTGCTGCGCCTGCTCGATCGCCTGGAGCTTCTGCTGCTGCTCGCGCGCCAGCGCCTCGGCGCGCTCGCGCGCCGCCTCGGCCTCGCGGGCGCGCTCCTCGAGCCGCGCGCGGCGCTCCTGCCGCGCCTGGTCCGCCTCGGCCGCGGTGGCGCGCGCCATGGCCGTTTCGCGCGCGATGCGCGCGCGCTGCTCGGCGATGTAGGCGCGGTGGCTGACGTACTCGGCGGGCGTGTCCTCGCGCGCGAGGCGCTCGGTGTCCTCGAGCGTGCGCTGGGCGAGGTCGAGCTCGGCCGGGGCGAGCGATGGGACGTGCGGGTCGGCCTGTGCCGCGCCGACCGCGGCGCGCGCCTGCTCGAGCGCGGCGTTGTCGGGGGGATTGGACGCGCAGCCGGCCGCGAGCGCGAGCGCCGCCACGGCGGCGAGGACGTTGACGGGTTTCATCGTTGCACCTCCGCGAGTTCACGGCGCGCCCGCTCGGAGTCGGCGATCGCCCAGGCGAGCTTGGCGTCGACCTCGGCCTGCTCGGCGAGCAGCCGCGCCGGGATGTGCTGCTCTCGCGCGTAGAGCGCTTCGGCGCGCTCGAGCTTCGCCTGGGCGGCGCGCAGTTCTTCGGCGGCGTACTGCGAGGCCGCCGGCGCGGCCTGCGCGACCATGGCGCGCGCGGCGTTCATCTCCGCGGACGGCGGCGGGGTGGTGGCGCAGCCGGTCGCTGCGAGAGCGGCGGCGGCGATCGTCCAGGGCAGCTTGCTCACGGGCGGTTCTCCTCTTGTCGATTCCCGCCAGGACGCATGAAACGTTCCCGCCGCCCGACGCCCGGCCGCGGCCCCGGGCATGCGCTGAAAGGCTTACCGGCGCGTGCCGCTTTTACATGCCCGCCGGGGCTCCGGGCGCGGGTCTTGCTCTTATACGGCGAACCCACAGGAGGCACCGTGAGAACCATCGCCGTCATCGCCGCTTTCGCCCTCGCCGCCTGCGGAGCCTCGGAGGCGCCGCCGGCCCAGGCGCAGAGCGCGCCCCAGGCCCCGCAGCAGGAGCAGCAGGCCGCGCCGCGCGCTGCCGCCCTGCCGGACTTCAAGCCGCTCATGAAGAAGCAGGGCCCGTCGGTCGTGGCGGTGATCAGCTCGCGCAAGCCCGCGGCGAGCGCCGCGGCCGGCGCCCCGGGGGCGCCCGGCGCGCAAGGCGAGCCGCAGGATCCGATGCTGGAGTTCTTCCGCCGCTTCATGCCCGACATGCCCGAGCGCGGCGGGCCGCGCGAGGGCCTGGGCTCGGGGTTCATCATCAGCAAGGACGGCTACATCCTCACCAACGCGCACGTGGTCGCGGGCTCCGACGAGGTCACCGTGCGGCTCGCCGACGCCAAGCGCGAGTTCAAGGCCAAGGTGGTCGGCGTGGACAAGCGCACCGACGTGGCGCTGCTCAAGGTCGACGCGCAGGACCTGCCGGTGGCGACGGTGGGCGACTCCTCGAAGCTCGAGGCGGGCGACTGGGTCGCGGCGATCGGCTCGCCCTTCGGATTCGCCAACACCATCACCGCGGGCATCGTCAGCCCGAAGGAGCGCTCGCTGCCCGGCGAGATGTACGTGCCCTTCATCCAGACCGACGTCGCGGTCAATCCCGGCAACTCGGGGGGCCGCTGCTCAACCTGGCGGGCGAGGTGGTCGGCGTGAACTCCATGATCTACAGCGGCACCGGCGGCTACATGGGCGTGTCCTTCGCCATCCCGATCGAGGTGGCGCTCGACGTGACCAAGCAGCTGCGCGCGCAGGGCAAGGTGACGCGCGGGCGCGTGGGCATCGGCATCCAGCCCCTCACCAAGGAGCTCGCGCAGTCCTTCAAGCTCGAGTCGACCACCGGCGCGGTCATCGTCAACGTCGAGAAGGGCGGCCCGGCGGAGAAGGCCGGTGCGCGCGTCGGCGACGTGGTGCTCGCGTGGAACGGGAAGAAGCTCGAGGACGCGAACGAGCTGCCGCGCCTGGTCGCGGCCACGAAGCCCGGCGCCACGGCGACGATGGAGGTCGTGCGCGAGGGCAAGCGCGAGTCCCTCAAGGTCACCGTGGGCGAGATCCCGACCGAGGAGACCGTCGCGAGCGCCGAGCCGCGCGGCGAGAAGGCCTCGCAGCCCAACCGTCTCGGGCTCGCGGTGCGCGAGCTCCCCGCCGCCGACCGCAAGACCCTCGGCGTCGAGTACGCGCTGGTCGTGGTCGACGTGGTCGGCCCGCCGGCGCGCTCGAGCGCGATCCTGCCCGGGGACATCATCCTCGCGGTGAACCAGCAGCGCTTCTCGAGCATCGAGGAGTTCAACAAGCTGCTCGCGCAGCAGGAGAAGGGCTCGAGCGTGGCGCTGCTCGTGCGCCGCGGCGAGGGCGCGATGTACGTCCCCATGCCGGCGGGCTAGCGCCACCGGCTGCCGCCCCCTGACAAGGGGGGGCGCGCTCTGCGAGCGGGGGTAGGCTTCTGGAATGCTTCCGATCGGAAGCATTTCCGCCTTCCGGTGTCTCTTTGCCATGGCCGGTAGAAAACCAACCCGCATTCGTCGTTGATCAGGAGCGGCGCTTGCATGTGCCCCTTCTGTGATGAGGGTTTACGTGGCGATGCTGGTTGCGATACTGCTGGCTGGTTGCGAAGCGGCGCCGGCGGAGCAGCTGCGCATGGTGACGCTTCAGGATTCCGTCTCCGCCGGCCTCGCCCTGCGCGAGCTGCCGGGCAAGGCGCTGGAGTCGCTCGGCCTGCCCTACGGCCTGGCGGTGGTGCAGGCGGGGATCGTCGCCGAGCGCGCCGGGCTGCGCGTGGGCGACATCGTCTACGGCGTCAACCGCACGCGCATCCGCAGCTTCGACGAGTTCAGCCGGCTGGTGAGCCGGCACGCCGACGGGCGCTTCGGGCTGCTGGTGCGCCGGGGAAGGTCGGACTTCTACGTGGCGATGGACCTGGGCGCCGCGCGCCCACCCGAAGGCGTGCCGCTACCCGCTAGAGATACTCTTCTGAGCATTTGATGATTTCGGTGTTGGTCGCCTTCTCGAGGCAGTGGCGCGCGTCTTCCTGCCGCTTCGGGTTCGGCTTCTTCGACGCCATCCTGGCAGGCTCCTCCTTCTTTTCCGGCTCCTTCGGCGCGGGCTTCTGCTCCTGGCCCCAGGCCGGGGCAGCGAGCGCGAAAGCCAGCACGAGCGCAAGGCGTTTCATGTCTTTCCCCTTCCACGAATCCGACGATCCCCGCTAGGGTACCGCTAAATCAGGACAGCCGCTCGCGGAACCCCCTGATCCGACGGGCATTAGTGCCTGCGTCGCCCCGCCCGAGGCGCGATTTCGAGCGCACGTCGACGCGGCTGCCCCCGCCGGCGGCCGTGCTTACCTGCACCACCACGTCGTCCTTGAAGCCGAACCATAACGTGGTGTCGACTGCCTCGATGCGCCCGGTCGCAGGATCGCGCGTGACGATCTCCCAGCCCATCGCCCGCGCGGCCGCGAGCGCGCGCTCGAACGCCTTTTCCTTCGGCTCGGCAAGCATGATCGGCTTGATGTCCGGGTAGGCCTGCTGCTGCGCCTTGCTCGGGGCGTCGGTGCTGATGTCGTTGATCGGCGGAACCGAACGCGCCTGGCGCTGGAATGCGAGCGGCGGCGCGAGGCTCGCGAGGCCCAGGACCAGCGCCAGGACGAGCGCCTTGCCGCGAGTTCGCGGGATCAGCAGCCCGACGAGGGAGACGGCTGCAGCGGCCATTCCCAGGTACGCGGCATACCGCAGCAGGCCGAGCCCCAGGCGCCAGTCCCACAGGCCCAGGCGCACCCCGGGGCCCGAAGCGAGGAGCGTGACGATCGCGGCGCCGCCGAGGAGGAGCGCGAGAACCCGCAGCCACATGCGCGAATCATAGCTGCGAACTGAGCAGCCCCATGGTGTGCTCCCAGAGCTTCTCCGGCCATGGGCGCGAGCGCCACTGCTCGAGGCTGATCCGCCGCGCGTGCTTCAGGTCCTCGGCGAAGATGCGCTCCTGCTCGCGCGCGAAGCCGGGGTCGAGCACATTGAGGTTGGCCTCGTCGTTCACGCTGAAGGAGCGCGAGTCGAAGTTGGTCGAGCCCACCGACACCCACAGGCCGTCAACGATCATCACCTTGCAGTGGTACATGGTGGGCTGGTACTCGTAGATCTCGACCCCCGCGCGCAGGAGCTCGCCCCAGCTCGCGCGCGAGGCGCGGCGCACCGTCTCCGAGTCGATCTCCGGCCCCGGGACGATGATCTGCACGCGCGCGCCGCGCCGCGCCGCTTCCGCGAGCGCGCGCACCTCGACGTCGTCGGGAACGAAGTAGGAGGCCGAGATGCGCAGCGATTTCGCCGCCGCAGCGATGGAGAGCAGGTACATGAGCTGCATGCTCTCGCCGCCGCCGCCGGGGGAGCTGACGAAGAATTGCGCGCTGTGGCCGCCGGCGGGCGCGAGCGGCGGAAAGTACGCCTCGCCGTGCAGCACCCGGCCGGTGATCTCGATCCAGTTCTCCATGAACGCGGCCTGCAGCTGCGCCACCACCGGCCCCTCGATGCGAAAGTGCGTGTCGCGCCAGTTCCCGGGGCCCTGCGCGTCGCCCGCCCATTCGTCGGCGATGCCCACGCCGCCGGTGAAGCCGACGCGGCCGTCGACCACGAGCAGCTTGCGGTGCGTGCGGTTGTTCATCTGCGCGAGCGTGTACCAGCGCAGCGGGTTGTACTTCTCCACCTCCACCCCGGCGGCCGTCATCTCCTCCTCGAACCGGTCGTCGATCTTGCCGGCGCCCACGGCGTCGAAGATGACGTGCACCTTGACCCCCGCCCTCGCCCGCTCGGCCAGGGCGCGGCTGAACGCGGCGCCGATCGCGCCCGAGTAGTACACGTAGGTCTCGAAGGTGATGGTGCGCTTCGCGCCGCGGATCGCCTCGAGCATGGCGGGGAAGATGCGATCGCCGTTCACCAGCGGCTCGACGCGGTTGCCGGCGATCATCTGCGGGCCGAGGATCACGCCCATGACGCGGCGGAACTGCGCGTCCTCGACCGCGTAGAGCACCGGCACGCGCCGGTCGATGCGCTTGTCGCCCAGCGCCAGGTTCGCGACGAGCAGCACGAGCAGCGTGGTGGCGACGAATGTCGCCGCCACGATCTTCGCCTTCCTGACGAATTTCAGCCGGGCCACGCCCGCCAGCCTGCGGGGGCCAGGTTAAAGGCCGAGCAGCCGGATATTGCGCTGGTTGGCCTTGAAGCCGGCGTCGAAGAGGTCGCCCAGGAGCGGGATGGAGCCGACCAGGCCCTCGATGGCGATATTGAGGGCCATGCGCGCGAGGACGCCCCTGGAGGCGCCCATCCGCGCCGCCTCGAAGAGGATATAGCTCGAAAGAATTACGCCGGCGGCATCCCCGAGCACCGGCACGAGCCCGATGAGCGCGTCGATCCCCACCCGCCAGCGCGTGCCGGGAATGCGCATCGAGCTGTCGAGCAGCCAGGCGAGCCGCCGCAGCCGCTCGCGCACCGCCGCGTCGGCAGCGCGACTAGCGTCCGGCGAGGGTGGTTCGGAGGCGCTCAACGGCCTGCAGCGTGACTTGCATGAGCGCCACGTCGACCGGCTGCGCCTGCGAGGAGAACTTGGCGATCACGATCTCGCGCGCGCGGTCGACGAAGAGGTGCTGCCCGTGGATGCCCCAGCCGAAGAGCATCGGCGGCGCGCCGTCCACCGCGTACCACTTGGCGCGGTAGCGCATCGGCAGCCCCGGGAAGATGTACGCGAAGTTGCCCGCGTCCCAGGCGGCGCGCTCGCCGCCGCGCTCGAGATCGTCGATCCACTCGCGCGGCACGATGCCGCCGCCGCCTTCGACCATCATCTGGCCGACGCGCGCGAGGTCGCGCAGCGTCACGCACATGCCGCCGGCGCAGCGCGGCGCGCCGAGGCGATCGACGGTGATGTAGGCGCTGCGCTCGGCGCCGAGGGGCTTCCACAGGAGCTCGCTCATCAAGTCGGCGTAGCGCCCCCCGGTGGCGCGCTCGATCACCCAGCCGAGGAGATCGGTGTTGGGCGAGGTATAACGAAACGCGCCGCCATGGTCCTTGTCTTTCCGGGTGAGTTGTTTGAAAAAGGAGCGAAGATCGCCAGGCGCTTCGCCCGGCTCGAGCGGGTTCCAGCCGGTCGACTTGCGGTAGGCGATCATCGGCCCGGACGCGGCGAGGTAGTCCTCGTCGAAGGCGACGCCGGTGCGCATGTCGAGGAGCTGGCGCACCGTGGCGCCGCGGTACGCGGTGTCCTGCAGTTCCGGAAGGATGTCCACCACCTGCGCGTCCAGGGCCAGCGCCTTGCGGGAAGCAAGGACGCCCGCCAGCAGCCCGAGCATCGATTTCGACACCGACATGAGGATGTGCGGCGTGTCGGGGGTCATGCCGTTCGCGTACCGCTCGAAGACGAGCTTGCCGCGGTGCACGATGGCGAGGCCGTCGCTGTCGGTCTGTGACAGGAAGTCGCGGAACCAGGGCATTTCGAGCTCGCCCGGCGCTTCCTGGAAGGTCCTTACCTTTCGGAAATCGTTCGGAATGTCCGCCGACGCGATCAGCTCCCGCACATGGTGGAAGCCCCAGCGGTTGAAGGGGGCCGTACGCCAGTTCGCCAGCGTCGCCTGCGTTGCCGGTTTTGCCATGGGATGTGCTTTCTACCACAGCGTTTCGGTATCATCGCGCCTTCCCCCAAGGACCATTTCCAGAGGAGCCCCCCATGGCCATCAAAGTCGGCGACCGCCTGCCCGAAGGCAAGCTGATGGAGACCACCGAGTTCGATTCCGCCACGCAGTGCGCGATGGCGCCCAAGGAAGTGAACGTCGGCGAGGCGGCGAAGGGCAAGAAGATCGCCGTCTTCGGCCTGCCCGGGGCCTTCACGCCCACCTGCTCCGCCAAGCACGTGCCGGGCTACGCGCAGAGCCAGGGTGCTCTGAAGGGCAAGGGCGTGAGCGAGATCTGGTGCGTGGCGGTGAACGACGCGTTCGTCATGGCGCACTGGGGCAAGGAGCAGAAGGCCCTCGGCAAGATCCGCTTCCTCGCCGACGGCAGCGCGCAGTGGGCGAAGGCGCTCGGCCTGGATCTCGACCTCAACGCCCGCGGCATGGGCACGCGCATGCAGCGCTTCTCGATGCTCGTCGACGACGGCGTGGTGAAGCAGCTCAACGTCGAGGCGCCGGGCAAGTTCGAGGTTTCCGACGCCGCGACCATGCTCAAGCAGCTGGGGTGACACAAAACGTTACATCTTTACTGTCGGCGCAGGCGCCCGGCGGCGCGTTGAAGGACAGGTTTCACCCATAAAGGAGAGCCTGTCCATGACCCGTTTCGTCGCGATTTTCGCCGCACTACTTCTCGCCCCGCCCGTCTTCGCCCAGGCGCCGAAGGACGCGCCGAATGCCGAGGCGCCCAAGCGCGAGGCCTTCCGCCAGGCGCGCGAGAACGCGCGCAAGGCCTGCGAAGGCAAGCCCGCCGGGGAGCAGCGCGAGTGCATGCGCCGCGAGCTGTGCGCGCAGTCGAAGGACCCCGCCGCGTGCGAGGCGCGCGCCAAGGCGCACGCCGAGCGCCGCGCCCAGATGGCAGAGGCGTGCAAGGGCAAGGAAGGCGCCGAGATGCGCACCTGCCTGCGCGAGCAGCGCATGAAGGACCGGAAAGACAAGGGAAGCAAGTCCAAGTAGACAGACCTTTCGACCGGGCCGCTTTCGCCGCCGGCGCACGGGCCACGCTGCCCGTGCTGCTCGGCGTCGCGCCCTTCGGCCTGATCACCGGGGTGGCGATGGTGGCGAGCGGCATCGGCGCGCCCATGGCGGTGCTGATGTCGATCACCGTTTTCGCCGGCGCCTCGATGATCGCCTCGGCGCAGCTGCTCGGCTCGGGCACGCCGGTGCTGCTGGTGCTGTTCGCGACGCTCTTCATCAACCTGCGCTTCATGATGTACAGCGCGTCGATGCGCCCGCACTTCGCGCACGCGCCCCTGCGCTGGCGCCTCGCGGTGGGCTACCTCGTCGCCGACAACGTGTGCGGGCTCTCGCTCGGGCGCTTCGCCGACCACCCGGACGACCCGGCCAAGCTCGAGTTCTTCCTCGGCGTCGGCGTGGTGATCTGGATGGTGTGGCAGCTCGCGGTGGCGGCGGGCGCGGCGATCGGCGCCGGGCTGCCCGCCGCCTGGCGGCTGGAGTTCGCCGCGCCCCTCGCGTTCATCGCCATGTCGGTGCCTTTCATCCGCGACCGCGCGATGCTCGCCGCGGCCCTCGCCGCGGGCCTCACGGCGGTCCTCGCGCACGGCCTGCCGCTGCGCCTGGGGATCCCGCTCGCCGCGCTCACCGGCATCGGCGCCGGCCTGGCGTTCCGCAAATGAGCCTCTGGGCGGCGATGGCCGGCATGACCCTGGTGACCTTCGCGCTGCGCGCCTCGTTCCTCGTGCTGCCGCCCAGCGTCGAGACCCCGGAGGTGGTGCGCCGCGGCCTGCGCTACGTGCCGGCGGCGGTGCTCACCGCGATCTGGGCGCCGGAGCTGGCTTTTCACGGCCACGACCTGCAGTTTTCCCTGGAAAATGAACGGCTGCTCGCCGGCGCTGTCGCAATCGCAGTGGCGTGGCGCTGGCGCCAGACCTTCGTTACGATAATCGCGGGCCTCGTGGCCCTCCACCTCTTCGCATGGTTGATCTGAAACGCTTTTTCGTCCTCGCGCTGCTCCTTTGCGCCGCCCAGGGGCTCGCCGCCGCGGCGCCGCAGAAGGTCGCCTCGGTCGAGGGCGTCACCGAGTACCGGCTCGACAACGGCCTGCGCGTGCTGACGCTGCCCGATCCGGGCGTCGACACCGTCACGGTGCACATCGTCTACAGGGTCGGCTCGCGCCACGAGGGCTACGGCGAGAAGGGCATGGCGCACCTGCTCGAGCACCTGCTGTTCAAGGGCTCGAAAGGCCATCCCGACATCAAGAGCGAGTTCACCCGCCGCGGCGCGCGCTGGAACGGCACCACCTCGAACGACCGCACCAACTACTTCGAGACGCTCTCGGCGAGCGAGGAGAACCTCGAGTGGGCGATCGCGCTGGAGGCCGACCGGATGGTGAACTCGTTCGTCTCGCGCGAGCACCTGGACAGCGAGATGACGGTGGTGCGCAACGAGTTCGAGATGGGCGAGAACTCTCCCGGCAGCGTGCTCTTCCAGCGCATGCAGCAGGCCGCCTTCCCCTGGCACAACTACGGCAACCCGATCATCGGCGAGCGCTCCAACATCGAGCAGGTGCCGATCGAGCGGCTCCAGGCCTTCTACCGCACCTGGTACCAGCCCGACAACGCGATGCTCATCCTCGCCGGGCGCTTCGACGAGGGCCGCGCGCTCGCGATGGTGCAGAAGCACTTCGGCGCCATCCCCAGGCCGGCGCGCGCCCTGCCCGACTTCTATACCGAGGAGCCGACGCAGGACGGCGAGCGCACGGTGACGCTGCGGCGCATCGGCGAGAACCAGATCGTCTCCTCGCTCTACCGCGTCGCCGCGGGCAGCCACCCCGACTACCCGGCGATCGACGTGCTGGTGCAGATCCTCGGCGACGCGCCTACCGGGCGGCTGCACCGCGAGCTGGTGCAGAAGGGCCTGGCGAGCGTGGTGTGGGGCGCCGAGCGCGGCCTGCACGATCCCGGCTACGTCTATTTCGGCGCCGCGCTCGCCAAGGACGGCAAGCTCGAGCCGGCGCGCGATGCCCTGCTCAGGGTGGTCGAGTCCCTGGAAGCGCACCCGGTCACGCCCGAGGAAGTGGAGCGCGCGCGCACGCGGCTCCTGAACGAGTTCGAGAAGGTGGCGCTCGACGCCTCGTCGCTCGTGCGCGCGCTCTCCGAGTTCCACGCGATCGGCGACTGGCGCCTGCTCTTCCTCTACCGCGACCGCCTGCGCAAGGTCACGGCCGCGGACGTGCAGCGGATGGCCGAGCACTACCTGAAGCCCGCGAACCGCGTCCTCGGCGTCTTCGTGCCCACCGAAGGCGCGGAGCGCGCCGAGATCCCGCCCACCCCCGACCTGCAGGCGCAGCTCGAGGGCTACCGCGGCGGCGAGAGCGTGCGCCTGGGCGAGGCCTTCGATCCCTCGCCGGAGAACGTCGAGAAGCGGCTGGAGCGGCGCAGCCTCTCGAACGGCATCCGCGCCTCGCTGCTGCCCAAGCAGACCCGCGCCGGCCGCGTGGTGGCGAGCATCGCGCTGCACTTCGGCGACGAGAAGAGCCTCACCGGCCGCGAGGTCGCCTGCGACTTCGCCGGCTCGATGCTGATGCGCGGCACGACGAAGCGCAGCCGCGCCGAGCTGAAGGACGCGCTCGACCGCCTGAACGCGTCGGTCTCCCTCGGCGAGCACGGCGCGAGCATCGAGGTGCGGCGCGAGAACCTGATCCCCGCGCTCGGGCTCGTGGCCGAGGCGCTGCGCGAGCCCGCCTTCCCGGCGGCCGAGTTCGAGGAGATGAAGCGCGCGGCGCTTACCGGCGCCCAGTCGCAGCTCTCCGACCCCTCCGCGGTCGCCAGCGTGCGCCTCGCGCGGCACCTGCACGCCTATCCCGCGGGCCATCCCCACTACACGCCGACCCTCGAAGAGCGCATCGAGAAGATGCGCGCCACCACGCTCGAGGACGCGCGCGCCTGCCACCGTGAGCTGATCGGCGCGACGCAGGCCGACTTCGTCGCGGTGGGCGACTTCGACCCCGACGAGCTGGCGCGCGCGGTCGACGAGCTGTTCGGGTCCTGGCGCACGCCGCGGCCCTTCCAGCGCGTACCCTGGCGCCACTTCGAGCACCCGCCGCTCGAGAACGAGCTCGTCACGCCCGACAAGGCGAACGCGGTGCTGCGCGCGGGGCTCAGCGTGAAGATGCGCGACGACCACCCGGACTTTCCCGCGCTGGTGCTCGCGAACCACCTCCTCGGGGGCTCCTCCACCGGCCGCGTGCCGGCGCGCGTGCGCGAGAAGGAAGGGCTTTCCTACAGCACCTACACCGGCTTCTCGTCCAGCGCCTTCGACGAATCGGCGCAGTTCCGGGTTTCGTCGATCTTCGCGCCGCAGAACCGCGAGCGGGTCGAGCGCGCCATCCGCGAGGAGATCGAGCGCGCGGTGCGCGAGGGCTTCAGCGCGGAGGAGGTGGAGGCCGGCCGCCACTCGGTGCTGCAGGCGCGCCGCCTCGCGCGCACGCAGGACCGCGCGCTCGCGAGCCGCCTCTCGTCCTACTCCTTCGCGAAGCGCACCTTTGCCTGGGACATCGCGCTGGAGGAGAAGATCGCCTCGCTCAGCGCCGCCGAGGTCAACGCGGCGCTGAAGCGGCACATCGACCCCTCGCGCCTGGCGATCATCCTCGCCGGCGACTTCAAGAAGGACTGATCAGGGCTTCTGCTTGAGCAGGTCCCGGATCTCCTCCAGGAGCTGCTCCTGCCGCGGCGGCGTCGGATCGGCCTTCGCCGGCTCCTCGCGCTTGAGGCGGTTGATGAGCTTCACGGCGAGGAAGATCACCCAGGCGATGATCACGAAGTCGAGGCAGGTCTGCAGGAACTTGCCGTACTGGATCTTCGCCTCGCCCACCTGCACCGCGAGGTCGGTGAAGTCCAGCCCCCCGAGCAGCGTGCCGATGAGGGGCATGGCGATGTCGCCGACGAGCGAGGCGACGATCTTGCCGAACGCGGCGCCGATGATGACGGCGACCGCGAGGTCCACCGCGTTGCCCTTGACCGCGAACTCGCGGAACTCCCTTGCGATGCTCATGGGTAGCTCACCTCTATGATTTCGATCGGCTCCTCGCCCGCGGGACTGCGCAGCGTGACCGTATCGCCCTCCCGCGCCTTGAGCAGCGCCCTCGCGATCGGCGAGATCCACGACACATCGCCCCGTGCCGGGTCGACCTCGTCGACGCCGACGATGCGGATCTGCTTCTCGCCTTCCTTCCCCCGGACCCTGACGGCCGCCCCGAAGAAAACCTGGTCGGTGTCGCGGCCGCTCGAGCGCACTACTTCCGCCGCCTCGAGCCGCTTGATGAGGAAGCGCACGCGCCGGTCGATCTCGCGCAAGCGCTTCTTCCCGTAGAGATAGTCGCCGTTCTCCGAGCGGTCGCCGTTCGACGCCGCCCAGGCGACGGTCTTCACCACCTCGGGGCGCTCGAGCTCGACGAGCTGGCGGAGCTCCGCGTCGAGGCGCCCGTAGCCCTCCGGGGTAATGTAATTCTTGCCGCCGGGAGGAAGCGCGCTCTGCGCCGGCTCGACGTCGTCTTCGTCGTGGCCGTTTTCCTTGACAAAAGCTTTCGACATGGAGGATTCGCGAGGATTCTATCTCCCCTTGCAACTGCCTCGCCAAGCTCCGAAAATTAGCCGGCTAAGGGGGAGGCAGAGATGGCGGCGAAGAAGGGCGAGAAGCTCGATTTCCTGACGCGGCTGAGGGTCCGCGAGCTGGTCCTGATGGGGCTCATCACGGTCACGGCGGTGCTCGCCAACCTGCCCGAGGAATACGTCACCGAGACGCTCGGCATCAGCCCGCAGGGCCTGATCGCGGTGCTCGCCATCGCGGTGATCATCGGGCTGTTCCTCTACCTGAAGTTCGGCCTGTTCGTGGCGGTGGTGCTGCTCATCGCCGGGGCCAACATGCCCGAGCAGATCGCCGAGGGGCTCAACATCTCCAAGGTGCCGATCGTGCTGGCGCTCGTGGCGCTGATCGGCGTCGGGCTGATCAACTACGTGGTCAAGCTGCTGCCCACCGGCCTGGAGGCGAGGCCGAAGGAAAAGAGCACCGAAGGCGTCCGCGCCATGTTCTACGGCATCGAGAAGAACAACGTGGTGTACGTGCAGAAGGTGCTGTCGATGAACTTCGACCCCAACGTCCACCACGACAACGGCTATACCCCCCTCGCCTACGCGGCAATGAAGGGCAGCGTGCCGATGCTCGATCTCCTGCTGCGGAACGGCGCCGACCCGAGCCAGCTCACCAAGGAAGGCGACACCCCGGTGGAGCTGGCGCTGCGCATGGGGCATGCCGAGGCCGCCGACCTGCTGAAGCGCGCCCGCATGTCGACCGCAGAGGCCCCGACAGTGGCCGAGGCGGAGCCTGCGACGCAGGCTGGAGGGTGATTAATCGTTCAGAAACATTAGCTTAGTAAGAAGACTTCACGTCCTTGATCAATATCAAGTTTTGCCGCTTACCGCGCCCGTAATCTGGGCGCATAATTCCATATACTGTATGGATAGCCAGTGCGCCGCGATCCCCGCGGCCACGCGCTGGCGTTAGCCCGGGAGAAGAAACGTGGAACAGACCATCGCCCCCGGTGGCGTTCGCGAGCAGGAAGTTTCGCGCGATACGCTGCTCGAGAAGTACGCCAAGGGCAAGGAGTCCTCCGTCGAGGAGGTCCGCCACCGCGTGGCGCGCGCCCTCGCCCAGGTGGAGCCGGAAGAGCGCCGCGCCCAGTGGGAGCGGCGCTTCCTGCAGGCGCAGGAGCAGGGCTTCATCCCCGCCGGGCGCATCAACTCGGCGGCCGGGGTGGCCATCCAGGCGACCCTCATCAACTGCTTCGTGCAGCCCGTCGGCGACTCCATCTCCGAAGTGGTGGACGGCAAGCCGGGCATCTACACCGCCCTGCGCGAGGCGGCCGAGACCATGCGCCGCGGCGGCGGCGTGGGGTACGACTTCTCCGCCATCCGGCCGAAGGGCGCGGAGGTGAAAGGCACGCATTCGCGCGCGAGCGGCCCGGTCTCCTACATGCGGGTGTTCGACCGCTCCTGCGAGACCGTCGAGTCCGCCGGCGCCCGGCGCGGCGCGCAGATGGGCGTGCTGCGCTGCGACCACCCGGACATCGAGGCCTTCATCCACGCCAAGGACCAGGGCGACCTCGCCAACTTCAACATCTCGGTCGGCGTCACCGACGCCTTCATGCAGGCAGTGCAGGACGGCACCGACATCGAACTGGTGCACCGCGCCGAGCCAGGCCCCGCGGTCAAGGCCGCGGGCGCCTGGCAGCGCAACGACGGGCAGTGGGTCTATCGCAAGGTGGCCGCGCGCGCGCTATGGGACCAGGTGATGCGCTCGACCTACGACCATGCCGAACCGGGCGTGCTCTTCCTCGACGCGATCAACCGCGACAACAACCTCGCGTACTGCGAGTCCATCACCGCGACCAACCCTTGCGTCACGTCCGACACCTGGGTCCATACCGCCGAAGGGCCGCGCCAGGTGGCGCAACTGACCGGCGTGCCGTTTGAGGCGCTGGTCGACGGCAAGCCCTACGCCACCGAGTCGGCCGG
>CBDDRQ010000188.1:0-6423 GCA_965233125.1 uncultured bacterium | reverse complement strand
GAGCGGCTGCAGCCCTACAAGGACAGCGTCGAGACCCACCAGAAGAACATCGAAGCGCTGCGGCGAGAGCTGTCCAACCTTAGCCGCTAGTGGTCCATTTCTCCGGCCTTGAGCTGCTCGCCACGGCAGTGGTGGCGCTCGACGACGCGCTGGTCATCCGCTATGCCAACCCGGCCGCGGAGAGCCTGCTTGCCACCGGCGCGAAGAGCCTGATCGGGCAGCCGTTCCTGCCCTTGTTCCTCGAGAACGAGAATCTCGAGGGAACCCTCCAGGAGGCGCGAAGCGTGCACTGGGATTACGCGGCCCGGAACGTCACCTACGCGCGCCCGGGCCGCGAGCCGCTGCCGCTCGCCTGCGTCGTCACCCGCATCGAGCTGCCCGGGGCGGGGCTGCTCGTGGAGCTGCGCCCCATCAGCGAGCAGCTGCGCATGGCGCGCGAGGAGCGGCTGCACTTCGAGCAGCTGTCGAACCGCGAGCTGATCCGCAACCTCGCGCACGAGATCAAGAACCCCCTCGGGGGCCTGCGCGGTTCGGCACAACTCCTGGAGAAGGAGTTGCAAAGAGACGAGCTGCGCGAATACACGCAGATCATCATCAAGGAAGCCGACCGCCTGCAGACGCTGATGGACCGCATGCTCACGCCGCACCGCGCGCCGCGCCTGGAGGCGTTCAGCGTGCACGAGGTGCTCGAGCGGGTGCGCAGCCTGGTCAAAGCGGAGTTCGGCGCCGACATCGAGCGCGACTACGACCCGAGCCTGCCCGAGCTCGTCGGCGACCGGGAGCAGCTCATCCAGGCCGTGCTCAACATCGCGCGCAATGCCGCGCAAGCCGGGGCCAGAAGCATAGGATTCAGATCAAGAGCGGTGCGCCAGGTCACCATCCTCAAGCAGCGCCACAAGCTGGCATTAGAATTGCAAGTCGTCGACGACGGCCCGGGCGTGCCGGTTGAGATCCAGGACCGGATCTTCAATCCGCTCGTTTCCGGGAGGGAGGGCGGCACCGGCCTGGGACTCTCGCTCGCGCAGACGTACGTCCAGTATCACCAGGGCGTCATCGAGTTCGAGTCCCGCCCCGGCCGCACCATATTCAAGGTCCTGATGCCGCTGACATGAAACCGGTCTGGATCGTCGACGATGACCGCTCGATCCGCTGGGTGATCGAGAAGGCGCTTTCCCGCGAGGGCATCGCCTTCGACTCGTTCGCCTCGGCGCAGGAAGCGCTCGACGCGCTCCCGGGCGGGCTGCCCGAGGTGCTCGTCTCCGACATCCGCATGCCCGGGCGCTCGGGGCTCGAGCTGCTGCAGGCGGTGAAGGCCCGCGACCCTGCCGTTCCCGTGATCGTCATGACCGCGTACTCCGATCTCGATTCCGCGGTGGCGGCGTTCCAGGGCGGGGCGTTCGAGTACCTGCCCAAGCCCTTCGACATCGACCAGGCCGTGGACCTTATCCGGCGCGCGCTCGAGGAGCGCCGCCGGGAAACGCAGGTCAAGGAGAACGAAGTCGAAGTAAAGGAAATGCTGGGGCAGGCGCCGGCCATGCAGGAGGTTTTCCGCGCCATCGGCCGGCTGTCGCAGTCGAGCGCCACCGTGCTGATCACCGGGGAGTCGGGAACCGGAAAGGAGCTTGTGGCGCGCGCGCTGCACCGCCACAGTGCGCGCGCGGCGAAGCCGTTCGTCGCCATCAATACCGCGGCGATGCCCAAGGACCTGCTGGAATCGGAGCTCTTCGGCCACGAGCGCGGCTCGTTCACCGGCGCGCAGCAGCAGCGCCGTGGCCGCTTCGAGCAGGCCGAGGGCGGGACGCTGTTCCTCGACGAGATCGGCGACATGCCGCCGGAGCTGCAGACGCGCCTGCTGCGCGTGCTCTCCGACGGCACGTTCTACCGCGTCGGCGGGCACCAGCAGCTGAAGGCGAACGTGCGGGTGATCGCCGCCACGCACCAGAACCTCGAGAGCCGCGTGAAGGAAGGGTCTTTTCGCGAGGACCTCTACCACCGCCTGAACGTCATCCGCCTGCGCCTGCCCAGCCTGAGCGAGCGCGCCGAGGACATTCCACTCCTGACGAAGTCGTTTTTGTCGGGAACGGCGAAGCAGCTCGGCGTCGAGCCCAAGCGGCTCTCGGAGGACGCGCTCGCGCACCTGTCGCGCCTGCCGTTTCCCGGCAACGTGCGCCAGCTCGAGAACCTCTGCCACTGGCTGACGGTGATGGCGCCTGGCCAGGTGATCGACGTGGGCGACCTGCCGGCGGAGTTCCGCGGTCAGGCGGCCGTGGTGGCCTCCGACTGGCTTGCGGCCCTGGAGCACGAGGCCGAGCGGCGCCTCGCGCGGGGCGAGACCGGCATCCTCGATACGCTTACGCGCCACTTCGAGCGCGCCCTCATCACGCGCGCGCTCGCGCGCACCGGCGGCCGGCGCATCGAGGCGGCGAACCTGCTCGGAATGGGGCGCAACACGATCACCCGCAAGATCCAGGAACTCGGGATCGAGGAGAAATCGGAAGAAAGATCGGGGTCAGACCCCGATCTTTAAGCGGCGGCTTTTTTCGCCAGGCGGTTTTTCTCTAGCTGAGCGTCTACCAGCTTCACGATCTCGTCGATCACGTCGTTGCGCATGCCCTTCTGCGCAGCCACGGCCTGCACGAGGCGGTCGACGCGCTCGATGTTTGGAGCGCCGGCGTAGAGGGCGCGGGCGGCGGAGGACGGACTCGCGAGGCCGTTCGCGGCGGCCGCGTACTTCTCGAACGGCACGAGGTCCTTCTCTTCGGCGCCGAGCGAGACGCATAGCTTGACCACCCAGTTGTAGACCGCGCGCGTAGCCTCGAGGTTGGAATGCACCGCCTCCTTGATCGGGCGCACGCCCTCGCGGGTGATGCAGCGATAGTTGCCTGCCATCAGCATGGCCCACTTGGCGAGCGGCACGAACACCGAGTCGTGCACCTTGAGCTTCACCGGGATCTCCAGGCCGTCGAAGCGCGCCGCTGCGATGTCTTTCTCCAGATCCTGAAGAATCTTGGTATGCGCCGGGGACGGAAAGCGCGCCGACTTGAAGTTGGTCGGCAGGCGCACCTGCAGCACGTTGATCTTCTCTTCGGGCGGTCGGAAAGCCTGCGGGTCCGGGCTGCACAGGGTCATCAGGCTCGGGTCGAAGCTGTCCCACACCGCGGGCTGGGTATAACAGGCTCGGATTTCTTTGACGTTGACGTTGGGAATCCTTGCCATGTAGGGCAGCGGCGGCATGTTCATGATCGACATGGACGGCACCTTCGCCTTGGCGATGGCCTCGAGCAGCTCGCGCACGCCGGGCGAGCCGTATTGCGGCTCCTGCATCGCCAGCGCGACCAGGTCGTACTCGGAAGGCTTGACCGCCGCCGGGCCGTCTGCGGAGAGCTTGCCCGGGAGCTTCCGCGAATCGATCTCGAGCAGGCCTTCGCGGCCCTTGATCGGCATGCGCACGCGGGTGCCGTTCGTGTTGATGGCATCGGCCTCGGCGGGCAGGCAGACGAGCTTCGCGGTATGGCCCGCCATCAGCAGCTTGGTCGCCAGAAGAGAGCCATAGGAGGCGCCAAGGATGAGGATCTTGTAGGTCATGAGCTTTCCACGATGTGAAATACAGCGCTACGGAATGAAAGCAGAGTACTCCGATCAGGGGGAGGTTTCATGTTGCGATGCCACATTCGCGCCAATAGAATGCTGCAATGCAAACCTCCGTGCCCGAACGCCAGGCCCTCACCGTTACCGGGCGCGTGAACCGCGAATTCGCGCAGATCCTCACCCCCGAAGCGCTCGATTTCGTCGCCACCCTGCATCGCCGTTTCGAGTCCCGGCGCCAGGAGCTGCTCGCGCGCCGCGCCGCGCGCCAGAAGGAATTCGACGCCGGCACGCTTCCGGGGTTTCTGGAGAGCACGAAAACCATCAGGGAAACCCAGTGGCAGGTGGCGCCGCAGCCGCGCGACATGCTCGACCGGCGCGTCGAGATCACCGGACCCACCGACCGCAAGATGGTCATTAACGCGCTCAACTGCGGCGCCTCGACCTTCATGGCGGATTTCGAGGATGCGAACTGCCCGACCTGGCACAACATGATCGACGGGCAGATCAACCTGCGCGACGCGGTGCGCCGCACTATCGCATTGCAGCAGAACGGCAAAGAGTACCGGCTGAACGAGCGAACCGCGGTCCTCATCCCCCGGCCGCGCGGCTGGCACCTCGACGAGAAGCACATGACGGTCGACGGCAGGCCCGTCTCCGGCGCCATCTTCGACTTCGCGCTTTACTTCTTCCACAACGCCCGCGAGCTGATCGCGCGCGGCTCGGGCCCGTACTTCTACCTGCCCAAGATGGAGTCGCACCTCGAGGCGCGGCTGTGGAATGACATCTTCGTCTTTTCACAGAACGCACTTCAGATTCCGCAAGGATCCATCAAGGCCACGGCCCTCATCGAAACGCTCGTCGCGGCTTTCGAGATGGACGAGATCCTGTACGAGCTGCGCGAGCACTCGAGCGGCCTCAACATCGGGCGCTGGGACTACATCTTCTCGTGCATCAAGAAGTTCCGCGCCAACAAGAGTTTCTGCCTCGCCGACCGCGCGCAGGTGACGATGACCGCGCCGTTCATGCGCGCCTACGCGCTGCTGCTCGTCAAGACCTGCCACCGTCGCGGCGCGCCGGCGATGGGCGGCATGGCGGCGCAGATCCCGATCAAGAACGATCCGGCGGCGAACGAGGCGGCGCTCGAGAAGGTGCGCCAGGACAAGCTGAGGGAGGTGACCGACGGCTGCGACGGCACCTGGGTGGCGCACCCGGCGCTGGTGCCGGTCGCCAAGGCGGTCTTCGACCAGCACATGCCGCAGCCCAACCAGTACGGCCGCCAGCGCCCCGACGTGAGCGTGAGCGCCGCGGATCTCCTGAATTTCCAGCCGGAGAAGCCGATCACCGAGGCGGGACTGCGCAACAACATCTCGGTGGGCATCCAGTACCTGGGCGCGTGGCTCGCCGGCAACGGCTGCGTGCCGGTCTACAACCTCATGGAGGACGCGGCCACCGCGGAGATCTCGCGCTCGCAGATCTGGCAGTGGATCCGCTCGCCCAAGGGCGTCCTCGAGGACGGGCGCAAGGTTTCGCTCGAACTGGTCAGGAAAATCCTCGGTGAAGAGCTGGTCAAGGTGAAAGCCGCCGGCGCCGAGGGCAAGGTCGACGAGGCGGCGGCCCTGTTCGAGAAGCTTACTGCCGACGATACGTACGTCGAGTTCCTGACGCTTCCCGCGTACCGCCAGATCGACTAGCGTCGAGCGCGGGCATCACTTCCTTCGCGAAGAGCGTCATCGAGCGCTCGACCAGCGCCGGGTCGAGCGCGCCGAAGTTGTGCATCGTCGCGACGTGCCGGATGCCCATCTCGCGCAGCCGGCGCATCTTCCGCGCCACCGTCTCCACCGAGCCGAACAGGCAGATGCCGTTCGCGATGATGTCCTCGTACACGTGCTTCTTCGCGTACAGGCGCGTGTCGACGTAGAGGTCGTAGGCGGCCTTGCACTGCGCCCGCGCTTCATCGTCGCTCGCCGCGACGTGGGTGTGCAGCGTGAAGACGTGGTCGTCGTCGTCGGCCGACAGGCCGGCCTTTGCCTTTCCTTCCCTGAATTCATTCAGCATCGCGCCGATATCCCCGAAGTCCTTGCACGACGCGTAGGGCACGGTGAAGACATTGTTGCCCTGCGCGCCGACGTGGAAGGCGGCCTCGCGGGCGAGCACCGCGACGTAGATCGGCGGCACGCGACCCTCGTGCGGCAGGACGTTCAGCACCGCCTTTTCGCTCCCTGAATACTTTCCCCGGTAGGAAAGCGTCTCGCCGGCCATCAGCCTGCGAACGAGGTCGAGGTTCTCGTTGAAGCGCTCGCGCTTCTCCTTCGGGTCGCTGTCGTAGCCGACGAACTCGTGCGCGAGGTAGCCCGAGCCCACGCCGTACACCAGGCGTCCGCCGCTCATCAGGTCGACCATCGAGTACGTCTCGGCCAGGCGCCGCGGATCGTGGAAGGTCAGGATGGAGATCGCCGTGCCGAGGCGGATGCGCTTGGTGCGCTGCGCGAGGGCGGACAGCATGACGGCCGGATCGGGCACCACGCCGTACTCGTGGAAGTGGTGCGCGGCGCAGAAGAAGGTGTCGTAGCCCAGGCGCTCGGCGAGCTCGCACTGCGCCATGACCTGCTGGTAGAGCTCCGGAATGCGGCGCGGCAGGCCCGGGTAGTGGTCGTTGACCGAGAACAGGGAGTAGCGCATGGCGAAGCCGTTCGTTTACAAAGGGGCCGTTCGTTACAATATGAGCAATCCATCTTACTAATCGAAACGGCGACGTGCAACGCCCGGGCATCAATTCCCTCGAAGTCGGGCTGCGCCTCGCGCGTGTGCTGGGCGAGCTCGGTGGTGCGCAGGCGC
>CBDDRQ010000187.1:0-5067 GCA_965233125.1 uncultured bacterium | reverse complement strand
AAGGCCTTCCTGAAGCCGATTCGCGAGGCGCTCGACGCCTCGTTTTCCCGATGAGCTGGCTGCAGAAGCTGCTGCCGCCGAAGATCCAGCGCACCGGCGGCGCCGGGCGCAAGACCGTCCCCGAGGGGCTTTGGACCAAGTGCGCGGCCTGCGATGCGGTGCTCTACAGCACCGATCTCGAGAAGAACCTCAACGTCTGTCCCAAGTGCGGCCATCACGAGCGCCTGGGCGCGCGGCCGCGCCTGGACGCGCTGCTCGATCCGGACGGGCGCTTCGAGATCGGCGCCGAGGTGCTTCCCGTCGACCCGCTCAAGTTCCGCGACTCCCGCCGCTACACCGAGCGGCTCGCCGAGGCGCAGGAGCAGACCGCCGAAGGCGATGCCCTGGTCGTGATGCAGGGCTCGATCAAGGCCTTGGGCGTGGTGTGCGCGGCTTTCGAATTCGACTACATGGGCGGCTCGATGGGCTCGGTGGTGGGCGAGCGCTTCGTGCGCGGCGTGCGCGTGTCGATCGAGCAGAAGCTGCCGTTCATCTGCGTCACCGCCTCTGGCGGCGCCCGCATGCAGGAGGGCGCGCTGTCGCTCATGCAGATGGCGAAGACCACGGCGGCGCTCACCGACCTCGCCGAGCGGCACCTGCCTTTCGTCACCGTGCTCACGGACCCGACCATGGGCGGCGTTTCCGCGAGCTTCGCCATGATCGGCGACGTGGTGATCGCCGAGCCCAAGGCGCTGATCGGCTTCGCCGGACCGCGCGTGATCGAGCAGACGGTGCGCCAGAAGCTGCCCGAAGGCTTCCAGCGCGCCGAGTTCCTGCTGGAGAAAGGCGCGATCGACATGATCGTCGACCGCCGCCAGCTGCGCGAGAAGCTCCATGCGCTCCTGTCGCTGATGCAGGGAGTGCCCGCCGACGCAGCCGTGTGACGCGGCTCGCCGAGCTCGTCCTCGCGTCGGGGCGGGTCGCGGAAACCCCGAGCCGCCTCGCCAAGCTGGGCATCATCGCGGAGTGCCTGCGCAGCCTTGAGCTCGGGGAGGCCGAGATCGCGATTGCCTATCTCAGCGGCGATATCCCCCAAGGCAGGCTTTCCCTGGGCCACGCGACGCTCCAGGCCGCGGCCCGCGCCCCGGTGTCGCGTGCGCAGTTGACGCTGCTCGAGGTCGACGTGGCGTTCCAGGCCGTCAAGCAGGCGAAAGGCAAGGGCGCCGCGGTCCTGAGATCCAGCCTGCTCGGCGATCTGCTGGCCCGGGCTACGGCGGCCGAGCAGGATTTCCTGGCCCGCCTCATCGCCGGCGAGCTGCGCCAGGGCGCCCTCGAGGGCGTGATGCTGGAGGCGCTCGCCGTGGCGGCCGATGTGCCGGCGGCGGACATCCGCCGCGCGGCCGCCTTCGCCGGCGGGCTGGCGCCAGTCGCGCGCGCCGCCCTCTCCGGCGGCGCCGCGGCGCTTACCCCGTTCACCGTGCGACCGATGCAGCCGCTGCTGCCGATGCTGGCGCAGCCCGCCGGGAGCGTGGCCGATGCCCTCGGCGCGCTCGGGGGCCGGGCATTGCTCGAGTGGAAACTCGACGGCGCCCGCGTCCAGGTGCATAAGGCAGGGGACGCGGTGCGCGTCTATACGCGCAGCCTGAACGACGTCACGGACGCCGTGCCGGAAATTCTCGATGTGATGAAGACTGCAAAAGCAGACTCGCTGATCCTCGACGGCGAGGCGATCGCGCTGCGGCCCGACGGGAGGCCGCATCCGTTCCAGGTGACGATGCGCCGTTTCGGCCGCAAGCTCGACGTCGACGCCTCGCGCCGCGAGCTGCCGCTCTCGGTGCTGTTCTTCGACTGCCTCCTGCGCGACGCCGAGCCGCTCGTCGACCGCGGCGCCGGCGAACGGCATGACATCCTGCGCGAGGTTCTGAAAGAGGACTTTTGCGCGCCCTCGCTCGTGACCCGCGAACTGGAAATGGCGGAGGCCTTCTACGCCGAAGCGCTGGCGCGCGGCCACGAGGGCGTGATGGCGAAAGCCCTCGGCGCTCCCTACAGAGCGGGCCGCAGGGGCGAAGGCTGGCTCAAGGTGAAGCGCACGCGCACGCTCGACCTCGTGGTCCTCGCCGCCGAATGGGGCCACGGGCGTCGACGCGGCCGGCTGTCGAACCTCCACCTCGGCGCCCGCGATCCGGCCTCCGGCGGCTTCGTCATGCTCGGCAAGACCTTCAAGGGACTCACCGATGCCCTGCTCGAGTGGCAGACGCGCGAGCTGCTCGCGCGCGAGACCGCGCGCGACGAATGGACCGTGCGCGTGCGACCGGAACTGGTGGTGGAGATCGCTTTCAACGACCTCCAGGAGAGCCCGCAGTACCCGGGTGGCCTCGCGCTGCGCTTTGCCCGCGTCAAGGGCTACCGACCCGACAAGCGACCCGAGGAGGCCGATACCATCGACGCGGTGCGCGCCATCTACCAGGAAAGCCTGTCGTGAAGTCGCTGCAGGAGTGGCTTGCGTTCATCGAGCGCCAGCATCCCGCCAGCATCGCGCTGGGGCTCGAGCGAGTGGCGGATGTTTTCATCCGCCTGGAAGTCGAGATGCCATTCCCCGTCATCACCGTCGGCGGTACGAACGGCAAGGGCTCCACCTGCGCGATGCTCGAGGCGATGCTGCGCGCTGCCGGATACCGCACCGCGCTCTACACCTCGCCGCACCTCGTGCGGTACAACGAGCGCGTACGCATCGCCGGCGTGGAAGCGGGTGATGAAGAGCTGGCCGAGGCATTCGCCGCCGTGGAGGCGAGCCGCAAGGGTACGCCTTTGACCTACTTCGAGTTCGGTACGCTCGCCGCGCTCTGGCTGTTCAGCCGCGCCAGGATCGATGCCGCCATCCTGGAGGTCGGCCTGGGCGGCCGGCTCGACGCAGTCAACGTCGTCGACCCCGACTGCGCCGTACTCACCAGCGTCGCCATCGATCATGTCGACTACCTGGGCGCGGACCGCGAGGCGATCGGCCGCGAGAAGGCCGGTATCTTCCGCCGCGGCCGGCCGGCCGTCGTCGCCGATCCCAATCCCCCGCAGTCGGTGCTGCAGGCGCCGGGGCAGCTCTTGCTCATCAATCGGGATTTCGGCTATGCCGAGCAGGACCGGCAGTGGAGCTACTGGGGACCGGGCGGGCGCCGCGGCGGGCTCGAGCACCCGGCGCTGCGCGGCCGGGTGCAGCTGCGCAACGCTGCCGCCGCTCTTTGCGCGCTCGAGACGCTGCGCGATCGCCTGCCGCTCGCCATGCAGGAGGCGCGCCGCGGCCTCGCCGAAGTCGCCCTGCCCGGGCGCTTCCAGGTGCTTCCCGGCCGGCCGCAGATCATCCTCGACGTGGCGCACAACGTGGAAGCGGCGAGGACGCTCGCCGACAACCTCGCCGCTTCGGCGTTCGCGCCGGAGACCATCGCCGTGTGCGGCATGCTGCGCGACAAGGACATCGCCGGCGTCCTGCGCGAGATGGCGCCGCGCATCACGCGCTGGCACCTCGCCTCGCTGCCGGGCCCGCGCGGCGCGACGGCAGAAATTCTCGAAAGCAAACTCGGAGAGGGCAACGCGAGGAAATACGCCTCCGTAGGCGAAGCCTTCGCCGCCGCGCTCGGAAGCGCAGGCGAGAATGATAAGATCGTCGTGTTCGGATCCTTTCTTACGGTCGGCGAAGTGACGGCATGGCTGAAGCGCAGGACGTCGAAGCACTGAAGCGCCGCGGCCGGCGCCGTCTGGTCGGCGCCGTCGCCCTCGTGCTCGCCGCGGTGATCGTCCTGCCGATGGTGTTCGATCCCGAGCCCAGGCCGACCGCCTCCAGCGTGGCGGTGCGCATCCCCGGCGAGGGCGAGGCCCCGTTCAGGCCAAAGGTGCCGGAGAAAGCCGCGGCGCCGGCGTCGCCGAAACCCGCCGCGCCGGCGCCGCCGAAACCCGCCGCGAAGCCTCCGGCGATCGAGTACATATTCCAGGTGGGCGTGTTCGCCAGCCCGGAGAACGTGGCCGCCAAGCTCAAGACCGCGAAGGTCCCGTATTACACCGAGCCGCTCAACGACAAGCTGACGCGGGTGCGCGCCGGCCCGTTCGCCTCCAGGGAGGCGGCGGAAAGAGCGCACGCGCAGATGAAGAAGATCGGCCTCGAGCCGGGCGCGGTGACCGCCAAGCCGGGATGACCTGGCTCGACATCGCCATCGTCGGCGTGCTCGCCGTCTCGGTGGTGTGGGGAATCTGGCGCGGCTTCATCCGCGAGGTCATCTCGCTTGCCGGCTGGGTGCTCGCGTTCCTCGCCGCCAACGCCGTCGCCGGCCCGCTCGGCGACGCGCTGCCCACCTCGATCTCGAGCCCCGAGGTGCGCGTGCTGGTGGCGTTCCTGGTGGTTTTCATCTTCACGCTCTCGCTCGCCACGCTGGCCGGAGTGCTTCTCTCGCGGCTGCTCAAGGCGGCCGGCCTCGGAGGGCTCGACCGCACCCTCGGCGGGCTGTTCGGACTGGCGCGCGGCGTGGTCATCCTGCTCGCGCTTACCATCGCCGCCGGGCTGACGGCGGCGCCGCGCCACGCCCTGTGGAAGGAATCGGTCGGCGCCGGGATGCTCAAGCGCACCGTGCTGCAGCTCAAGCCGTGGCTGCCGCCGCGCCTCGCCGACCGCTTGCGCTATGATTGATACTTAGCCACACCGGGAAGCCGTATCCGATGTGCGGGATCCTAGGCATCATCGCTCGCTCGCCCGTCAACCAGCTGCTCTACGACGGCTTGCTGCTGCTGCAGCACCGCGGCCAGGACGCCGCGGGCATCGTCACGAGCGAGCGCAACTCGTTTCACATGCACAAGGCGCCAGGCATGGTGCGCGACGTGTTCCGCACGCGCAACATGCGCTCGCTGCCCGGCAACATGGGCATCGCGCACTGCCGATACCCGACCGCCGGCTCGGCGTTCAGCTCCGCCGAGGCGCAGCCCTTCTACGTCAACTCCCCCTTCGGCATCGTGCTCGGGCACAACGGCAACCTGACCAATTCCGAGCAGCTGAAAGAGGAGATGTTCCGCACCGACCGGCGGCACATCAACACCGGCTCGGACTCCGAA
>CBDDRQ010000186.1:0-44267 GCA_965233125.1 uncultured bacterium | reverse complement strand
CTGGCGCGCTTCACCAGGCCGTTGAAGCCGTAGAAGGGCGTCTCGCACACCGCCACCACCGGCAGGTCGCCGATCGAGTCGACGCGCGCCTGGATCAGGTCGAAGACGAAGATGTCGGGCACGAAGTAGATCGACACGGTCGAGTCGCGCAGGTCCTCCAGCAGCTTGAGGATGCGCGGCTGCGAGGCCATCGGCAGCGCGATGTAGATGATGTCGATGCGGTTGGCGCGCACGTAGTCGGGCAGGGCGCCGATCGAGCCCAGCACCTGCTCGCTGATGCGCCCGGGGGCGCGGTCGTCGAAGTAGCCGGCGAAGCGCACCCCGAGCATGGCGTCGCCGGCGAGGCGCTGCGCGAGCCCGCGCCCGAGGTCGTTCGCGCCGGCGATCACCGCGGTCTTGCGCAGGCCCTCGGCGGCGAGCAGCCGCGGCAGCACCAGCGGCAGCGCCCGGTGCGCGGCGAACAGCGCCACCGGCGTGGCGAAGGTCCAGGCGAGCAGCGCCCGCGGGTCGAAGATCTCCAGGGTCTGCGAGGACCAGCCGAGCAGCAGGAGCAGCGCGACGATCGCCGCCCAGCCGGCGACGATGTCGAGCATCAGCTCGCCGGCGCCGCCGGCCTCGCGCGCGAGGCTGCCCGGGAAGGTCATGGCGAAGACCAGCAGCGCGAGGATCAGGCAGGCGCCGTCGAAGCGCCCGCCGAAGGCCGCGACCGCCGCGCCGAGCGTGGCGATCGCCACCACCGGGTCGATCGCCGCCTGGACGAGCGCCGCGGTGCCGGGCTGGCTGCGCAGCAGCTTCGAGGGGCCGTGGGGGGCGGAGGCGCGGGTGGCTTGCAAGACCATCGCAGTTTGGGCGACGCGGGTTCAACCACGATGTTTCCCGCGCCGCGCGTTTGTAGCCTCATCGGACTAGCGTTTGGCGCATGCGCCCGACGAACGAACCACTCACCCGCAGGACTATAGTGCCCGGAGCCATGTCAATCACAACCACGCCAGCCCAGCAGCCCAGCGCCACCCCGCCGCTTCCCCTCGCCCCTCCGGGCGAGCCGAAAGGCGACGAGCGCACCGCCGCGACCGACTTCCTGCAGATCGAGTCGATCGTGCTCAACCTCGACGCATCGCTGCGCGTGCACGCGCGGGCGCACTTCTTCAGCTGGACGCAGGGGCTGCTGCAGAGCCTCATCCGCCACGAGCTGCTGGTGTGCACGCTGTGCCACGGCAAGCCGCCGGCGTTCCGCGCCGACGGCTTCTCGATGACCACGCCCGACCCGGCCATGTTCAGCGACATGTTCCTGCGCGACACCGGCGTCGCGCCGGCGCTGCTCAAGGCCTGGGAGGAGCGCCGCTACCAGCCGGTGGTCCTGGACACCGCCGCGAGCGGCCTGGGCAACGGCGCCTTCGTGCGCGAGATCGAGCGCCTCGGCGCGCCGCAGCTGCTCGTGCACGGCGTGCACGATGCCGACGGGCGCGCCGTCACGCTCTTCACCTTCGCGTGCCGCGCCGGCAGCGTCGGGCCGCGCCAGGCCTACCTCGCGCAGCTGCTCGCGCCCTCGCTCTACAACGCCTGGGTGCGCACCCAGCTCACGCAGCGCACGCAGTCCGGCGGCGACAAGTCCACCGGCCAGAGCGTGCTCACGGTGCGCGAGCAGGACATCCTCAAGTGGATCTACCTCGGCAAGTCCAACTTCGAGATCGGCGCCATCCTCAAGATCAGCCCGCTCACGGTGAAGAACCACGTGCAGAAGATCCTGCGGAAGCTGAACGTGGTGAACCGCACGCAGGCGATCGGCAAGTCGCTCGAGCTGCGCATCCTGAATCCCTAGCGGAAAAAGCGTTTCGGAAAGAACGGGGCCATGGCCCCGTTTTTTTTGGTAGTCCGTCCGGACGATGGCGCTCCGGAGCCGGCGGTCCACCCCCGTAACAGACGCCGCCTAGCATCAGCCTGCTCATGCGCTTCCTCGTTATCCCGCTTGCCTGCGCCGCGCTCGCCAGCGGCGCCGCGCGCGCCGCCGAGCCCGCCGCCCACCCGGACCTCGCGTCCTTCGCCGACATGGTGCGCCTGTCCGCGGGCGCGCCGGCGCTCGCCGAGCCGGCGGGGACGCAGGCGCCGCTGCGGGTCACCTTCGTGCAGCCCCGCGGCGCCGAGCCGCGCTTCGCGGTGCGCCAGGTGCGCGAGCCGGGGGGCTGGCTGCTTCTCCTTTCGGGGCTCGCGGCCGCCGGCTGGGTCGCGCACCGCCGCCTGGTGAGCCCGCTGTGAGGCTGCTCCCCCTTCTCCTGCTGGTGGTGCCCCTGGGCTGCGGCAACGCCGACGCCACGCGCGCCGGCATGCACGTGGTGGCCAAGGTGAACGGCGCCGAGATCTCCGCCCTCGAGGCGCCGAGCGCGCAGGCGCTCGAGCAGGTGATCGAGCGCGAGCTGCTGGTGCAGCGGGCGCTCGAAGCGGGCCTCGAGCGCGACCCGCAGGTCGCCGAGGCGATCGAGAGCGCGCGCCGCCAGGTGCTCGCGCGCGCCTGGATCGAGCGCCTGGCCGCCCCCGGACGCAGCACGCGCGAGGAAGTGCGCGAGTTCTACGCCGCGAACCCGGCGCTGTTCGCCGAGCGGCGCATCTACCGCGTGCGCGAGCTGACCGTGTCGGCGCCGCCCGAGCTGGTCGATTCGCTGCGCGCCGAGGCGGCGCGCGCCGCCGACCTCGAGGACATCGCCGCCTGGCTGCGGCTGCGCAAGGTGAAGTTCGACGCCGTCAACAGCGTGCAGCCGGCCGAGCAGCTGCCGCTCGCCGCGCTGCCGGCGCTCGCGCGCATGCAGGCGGGCGAGATCGCGGTGTTCGCCGCGCCGCCCGGCGCCTCGGTCATGCAGCTGCTGCACGCCGAGGCGGCGCCGCTCACCGAGGCGCAGGCGGCGCCGCTCATCGAGCAGTTCCTCGCCGGGCGCAAGCGCCTGGCGCTCGCGCAGGCCGAAGTGAAGCGGCTGCGCGAGGCGGCATCCATTCAATACGTCGGAGACATCAAAGCGAGGGCACGATGAAAAGCACGTGGTTGGCAGGTCTGGTTCTGTTGTTCGCACTTCCCGTCTGGGCGAATGAGAAGCTCGGCAGCGGCGACGCGGTGCGCGTCACCGTGTTCCAGCAGCCCGATCTCACCACCGAGGCCCGCGTCTCCGAGCGGGGCACCATCGGCATGCCGCTGGTGGGCGAGGTGAAGGTGGACGGCCTCACCACCGCGCAGGCCGGCGCGAAGATCGCCGCCGAGCTGAAGGCGGGCAAGTACCTCAAGAACCCGCAGGTGGCGGTGGCGGTGGTCACGCTGCGCAGCCGCCAGGTCTCGGTGCTCGGCCTGGTGGCCCGCCCCGGGCGCTACGCGCTCGACGACACCAGCTCGCAGCTCGCCGACGTGATCGCCGCCGCCGGCGGCCTCGCCCCCGACGGCTCGAGCATGGTGAAAGTGATGCGCGGCGGCAAGGCGCAGAAGGTCGAGCTGCTGGCGAAGAGCTTCGAGTTGAAGGGCGGCGAGACGGTGGTCGTCGAGCGCGCCCCGGTGTTCTACATCTACGGCGAGGTGACGCGCTCCGGCGCCTACCGCCTCGAGCCCAACCTCACGGTGATGCAGGCGATCTCGCTCGGCGGCGGCATCACGCCGCGCGGCAGCGACCGGCGCCTGAAGCTGCGCCGCACGCACCCCGACGGCAGGATCGTCGAGAGCGACGTGAGCCTGCGCGACGCCGTGCAGCCGAACGACGTCATCTACGTGCGCGAATCGATCTTCTAGGGAGACCCCAATGGACCTGAGCCAATTCATGCAGTCCCTGCGCGCGCGCCGCAAGGCGTTCGTGCTGGTGTTCGCCGCCGTCGTGCTCGCCGCGATCGCGGTGGCGCTGGTGGTGCCGAAGAAGTACGTCGCCACCGCGACCCTGATCGTCGACGCGCGCGACGAGCAGTCGATGAGCCCGCTGCGCGTCTCGGCGCGCGAGCGCGGCGGCTACATCCACACGCAGATCGACCTGCTGCGCAGCGGCCGCGTCGCCACCCGCGTGGTGCGCGACCTGAAGCTCGTGCACCAGCCCGGCGTGCGCGAGGCGTTCGAGGCGGACACCGGCGGCCTGGGCTCGATCGAGCACTGGGCGGCCGAGGGCCTGCTCGAGAACCTCAAGATCGAGACCTCCGCGAGCAACGTGATCAACATTACCTACTACTCGCGCGACCCGCGCGCCGCGGCGGCGGTGGCCAACGGCTTCGTGCAGGCCTACCTCGCCACGGTGCTCGAGCTGCGCACCGAGCCCTCGCGCGACGCCGCCGACTGGTTCCAGGACCAGCTGAAGGGGCTGCGCGCCCGCGTCAACCAGGCGCAGACGAAGCTGGTGAGCTTCCAGAAGCAGAAATCCATCCTCGCCACGAGCGAGCGCGCCGACGTCGAGGCGTCGCGCCTGGGCGAGCTCTCCACGCAGCTGCTCGCGGCGCGCAACGCCGTCTACGAGGCCGAGAGCCGGCACCTGGAGGCGCTGCAGGCGCTCCAGCGCGGCACCCCGGAGGCGATTCCGGCGGCGCTGACCGACGCCTACCTCAATGCCGTGCGCACCGATCTCGTGCGCGCCGAGGCGCGGCTGGAGGAGTCGAGCGCGGTGCTCGGCCCCAACCATCCCGTCTACCAGCGCACCGTGGCCGAAGCGCAGGGCCTGCGCGAGAAGCTCGTCGCCGAGACGAAGAAGCTGGTGGCCGGCCTGGGCAGCACCCTGCAGCAGAGCAAGAAGCGGGTGCAGGACCTCGAGGCGGCGATGAAGGCCCAGGAGTCGCGCATCCTCGCGCTGCGCGACCACCAGGCCGAGCTCGCGGTCATGAACCGCGACGTCGAGAGCGCGCAGCGCGCCTACGACGCGGTGCTGGCGCGCTACCAGACCAACCTCATCGACAGCCGGGCGAAGCAGACCAACGTCGCGATGCTCACCCCGGCGATCGAGCCCGCCACGCACGCGCACCCGCGCGTCGGGCTGATCAGCATCCTCGCGGTGCTGGTCGGCGCGATGCTCGCCGCGGGCGTGGTGTACCTGCTCGAGACGATCGACCGCCGCGTGCGCTCGCGCTCCGACCTCGAGTCGCGGCTCGCCGTGCCCTCGCTCGGCATCGTTTCGCGCTGGCAGCCTTCCGGCGGCAGGCTGCTCCCCGCGCCGCTGCGCGCCGCCCGCGCCCTTCCCCAGCCCTGGTGACCCCATGCTAGCCAACACGACTGACAACGTACTGCCGATCGAAACCAGCCCGCGCCCGGGCATGACCTCGGGGCGCCACATCGGCGCCATCCTGATGGACGAGGGCAAGCTCACGGCGTCCGACGCCGAGCAGGTCCTCAAGCGCCAGCGCGAGCTCGGCTGGCGCTTCGGGGAGGCGGCGATCGAGCTGAACCTGATCACCGACACCGACCTGCGCCAGGCGCTCGCCAAGCAGTACGAGTTCCCCTACCTGGTGTCGGGGCCCGAGGGCGTGAGCAAGGAGCTGGTCGCGGCCTGGGACCCTTTCCACCCGGTGGTGGAGGAGCTGCGCGGCGTGCGCACCCAGCTGCTCATCCGCTGGTACGACCCGGCGGCCAACCGCCGCACGCTCGCCATCACCAGCCCCTGCGCGCGCGAGGGCCGCAGCTTCGTCGCCGCGAACCTCGCGGTGGTGTTCTCGCAGCTCGGGCAGCGCACGCTGCTCATCGACGCCGATTTCCGCGCCCCGCGCCAGCAGAGCATCTTCAACATCCCGGACCGCTTCGGCCTGTCCTCGGTGCTCTCCGGCCGCGCCGACCTGTCGGCGGCCTCGCCGGTCTCCGGCCTGGCCGGGCTCGCGGTGCTGCCGGCCGGGCCGCTGCCGCCCAACCCGCTCGAGCTCCTCTCGCGCGGCACCTTCGCGGCGCTGCTGGGCAAGGCGCAGACCGAGTACGACACCATCCTCATCGACACGCCGCCGGCGGTCGAGTACGCCGACGCGCAGTGCGTCGCGTTCCGCGCCGGCGACACGCTGCTGGTGTCGCGCAAGGACGTGACGCGCCTCGTCGACACCGAGCGCGCGGTGCGCGAGATCTCGGACGCGAGCGCGCGCATCGTCGGCACGCTGGTCAACGCGTTCTAGAAGCGTGCGGCGGCCGCCGAACCGCAAGGCGCTCGCCGCCACCGTGGTGCTGCTGGTGGCGGCGGCGGTGGCCGCCTTCGCCCGGCCCGCGGTCGGCGTGCCCCCGGTCGCGTTCATCCAGAAGCTGATCGAGCCGGGAGGGCTCTGACATGGCAAGCGCTTCGTCGTCCCCTTACCTGCGGCAAGCACCCCGCAAAGGCAGCCCGGAGGCGGGCTCCCGCTACACCTGGGTGATCGTCGCCGTCGGGCTGCTCGGTCTGGCGGTGGCGAGCGGCATCTCGCTCGCGCTGGGCGAGGTCGAGTCGCTCTACCTCACCGTGTCGCTGGTGCTGTGCCTCGCGGTGCTGAGCGACTACCGCATCGGCGTGGTGACGCTGCTGCTGGTGCTGCCGATCCAGAACACCGTGTACTTCCCGCACGGGCTGATGGGCATCACCGGCCTCAACCCGGCCAACCTGCTGCTCGCCGGCACCCTCGGCGCGTGCCTCCTGCAGGGGCGCGTCAAGTGGGGCTTCGTGCCGCGCCCGCTCGCCTGGCTCTACCTCCTGCCGATCGCCGCCGCGGCGGCGCTGGGCGTGACGCAGGTCGACCAGGTGGTGCCGTACTTCTACGAGGGCGAGGTGCTGCAGTGGAACAACGCCTTCGGCTACCTGCGCGACGAGCTGGTGAAGCCGATGCTGCTGGTGGTGCTCGCGCTGCTCTTCGGCGCGGCGGTGTCGCACTCGCAGAAGCCCGAGCGCTTCATCCTGCCGATCGCGCTCTCGGTGTGCGCCATCGCGGCTCTCCAGATCGGCTACATCCTCGCCACCGGCGTGCGCCTGGGCTCCCTCGCCTCGGCCTCGCAGCGGGAGTTCCTGTCCCTCGCCCTTGGCATCCACGCCAACGCGCTCGGCCGGCTCTACGCCGTGGCCTATGCGCTGCTGCTCTTCACGTGGTGGGAAACCCGCCGGCCCAACCTGAAGCTGGTGCTGTTCGTCGCCATGGGCCTGCTCTCCTTCGCGCTGCTGCTCACCTTCTCGCGCGGCGCCTTCGTCGGCTTCCTGCTCGTCAACCTGCTGTTCCTGGTGTGGCGCTTCGACATGAAGAAGGCGGGCCTCGCGCTGATCGCGCTGGCGGTGTGCGCGGCGCTCGCCCCGGAGCAGGTCTACGACCGCCTGATGGTCGGCTTCGACACCGGCGAGGCCGACGCGGTGAGCGCCGGGCGCGTCGAGGGCATCTGGCTGCCGCTCCTGCCGGAGTTCTTCAAGAGTCCCCTCTGGGGCCACGGCCTGCTCTCGACCACCTGGTCGCTGCCGATGTCGACCGAGACGATGCTCGCGGTGACCCACCCGCACAACGCCTACCTCGAGGCGCTGCTCGACATGGGCGTGATCGGCCTGGGCCTGCTGCTCGCGTACTTCTGGACGGTGTGGCGCGGCTTCCGCGCGCTGGGCAGCAACGCGTGGCTGAGCCCCGAGATGCGCGGCTTCTTCCAGGGCGCGGCGGCGGGGCTGATCTGCTTCGTCGTCACCGGGATGGCCGGCAGCAGCCTGCGCCCGACCCCGGAATTCGCCTACCTGTGGATCGCGATCGGCATGATGTACGGCATGGCCGCGCGCAAGCCCGCGACCTAGATGCCCCTCGCCGCGCAGTTGCACCAGGGCGCCGCGCCCGCAGGTCGCCCGGGCAGGGCGTTGTCCGTCTGCTTCGTCGCGCCCTACGCCTGGCCGGTGCTCGCCGGCGACGCCTCGCTCGGCATCGTCGGCGGCGCCGAGGTGCAGCAGTGCATCCTCGCGCGCCTGCTCGCGCGCCGCGGCCTGCGCGTGTCGATGGTCTCGCTCGACTTCGGCCAGCGCGAGCGCGCCGAGGTCGACGGCGTCACCGTGCACAAGACCTTCCGGCCCGACGAGGGCATCCCGGCGCTGCGCTTCCTGCACCCGCGCCTCACCGCCACCTGGCGCGCGCTCGCCGATGCCGACGCCGACGTCTACTACCTGCGCTCGGCGTCGATGCTCGCCGCGGTGATCGACGAGTTCTGCCGCGGCCGCGGCAGGCGCTCGGTCTACGCCGCCGCCTCCGACGCCGACTTCGCGCCCGACATCCGCCAGATCCGCTTCGCCCGCGACCGCTGGCTCTATCGCCGCGGGCTCGCGCGCATGGACCGCATCGTGGTGCAGAACGCCGCGCAGCTCGAGGCCTGCCGCCGGCACTACGGCCGCGAGGCGGTGCTGATTCCCAGCTGCTACGAGCTGCCTGAAGATTCCTCAACAGGGATCAACGACGAAGTGCTCTGGGTCGGTCGCATGGACCGCGGCAAGCGCCCGCACCTCGCCCTCGAGGTGGCGCGGCGCCTGCCGCACCGCAAGTTCGTCCTGGTCGGCGGCGAGGCGCACGGCGACGCGCGCGACCGCGCCGCCTACTACGAGGAGATCCGCGCCAGCGCCGCGGGGCTCGCCAACGTCGAGATGACCGGCTTCCTGCCCCTCGGCGAGGTCGAGCGGCGCTTCGACCGCGCGCGGGTGCTGCTCAACACCTCGGTGTACGAGGGCATGCCCAACACCTTCCTGCAGGCCTGGGCGCGCGGGGTGCCCACCGTCGCCACCGTCGACGCCGCGGCGCCCGTCCATCCCGTCGCGCCCGACGCCGACGCGGCCGCCGACGCGATCGAGCGGCTGTTCCTCGACCCCTCGCACTGGCACGCGGTCTCGCGCCGCTGCCGCGCGCGCTTCGAGGCCCAGCACTCTGCCGCCGCCGTGGCCGAGAAGTACCTGCGCCTGCTCGAGGAGGTGACGGCGTGACCGCCGCCACGCGCGCGCTGTCCATGGCGAGCCTGAAGCGGCGCGCGCTGTCGATCGGCGCGGCGCGGGCGTTCGACCACGCGATGCATTTCCTGCTGCCGGTGGTGCTGACGCGCACCCTGGACGCGGCGACCTTCGGCGAATACCGGCTGCTGTGGCTCGCCATCGGCACGCTGCTCGCCCTGGCGACGCTCAACATGGCGCAGGGCCTGTACTACTACCTGCCGCGCTCCGATGCGCCGGCGAAGCGCTTTTACGTGCACCAGACCGTGCTCTACCTCGCGGTGGCCGGCCTCGTGTGCGCGTGGCTCGTCAGCCCGTGGAACCCCTGGCTGCCGCAGACGCTCGCGCCGCTCGAGAAGTACGGCGGCCTGGTGCCCGCGTTCATCGCGCTGTGGATCACGGCGACGCTGCTCGACACGCTGCCCTCGGCCGAGGAGCGGGTGGCCTGGGCCGTCTGGGTCACGATCGGCCTCGCCGCGCTGCGCACCGGGCTGCTCGCCCTGGGCGCGTGGGCGACCGGGGATCTCGCCGTGATGCTGTGGCTGCTGCTCGCGCTGGTGCTGATCAAGCTCGCCCTGCTCGCCGTCTACATCGCGCGCCGGCACGGCGTGCGCGGCCTCTGGTTCGACGCGGCGCTCTTCCGCGGGCAGTTCCGCCATTGCGCGCCCTTCGGGCTGGCGAGCGCGCTGTACACGCTGCGCGTGCAGGGCGACCAGTGGATCGCCGCGGCGCTCTTCGCGCTGCACAGCTTCGCCGCCTTCTCCATCGCCGCGGTGCTCAACCACCTGATCATCATCTTTCGCCGCTCGGTGTTCGAGGCTTTCCTGCCCAGCATGAGCCGCGTGCAGTCGCGCGGCGACGCCGCCGGCATGCTGGCGCTGAACAGCCGCGCCAACGTCATGGTGGGGACGCTCCTCTACCCGCTGCTCGGGTTCGCGTTCGTCTTCGCCGAGGACATCGTCACCGTCGTCTACACCGCCGCTTACCTCGACGCGGCGCCGGTGATGCGCCTGTACGTCATCGGCCTGCTCGGCCTGACCGTCGAGGTGGGCAGCGTGGTGCTGCTGCTGAAGCAGGGCAGCTTCGCGCTGCGCCTGAACCTCGTCCTGCTCGCCCTCGCGCTCGCGGCGAGCTGGCTCGGGGCGCGCCAGTTCGGCCTCGCCGGCGCCGCCGCCGGCAGCGTCGCGGCGGTGTTCGTCGACCGCTGCTTCATGCTGCGGCAGGTCTCGCGGCACACCGGCGTGCCCTTCGCCCGCCTGCAGGACTGGCGCAGCCTCATCCTCGGCGCGCTGTGCGCCGCGCTCGCCGCCGGCCTCGCCTGGCTCGCCGCCGGCTGGGCCGGCTTCGAGCACAGCCTGCCGCGCCTCGCGCTGGGCGCCGCGGTCACCGCCGTGGCCTACGCGCCCTGGCTCGTCTTCAACGCGCGCCGGCAGCAATGAGGCTCCTCTTCGTCACCGGATCGCTCGTGCACGGCGGCGCCGAGCGCCAGACCATCACGCTCCTCAACCGCCTCGCCGAGCGCGGCCACGAGTGCCACGCCGCCTACGTGCGCAACGACCCGAGCCAGCTCGCGCGCCTGACCGGCGCCACGAGCGTGCAATGCCTGGAGGCAAGCCGGTATCTCGACCTTTCGGCCGCAAAGCGACTGAGTGAACTGGTGAAGGAAACCAAACCCGCCGTGATCGTGGCGGTGAACCAGTACGCGCTGCTCTACGCCACGATCGCGCGCCGGCACGCGGGGAGCGACGCGCCGCTCGCGGTCACCTGGCACACCACCGTGCCGGCGAGCGCGAAGGAGCGGCTGCAGCTGCTCTACTACCGGCCGTTCTTCTGGAACGCCGAGCGCCTGGTGTTCGTCTGCGAGGCGCAGCACCGCTACTGGAATGCGCGCCGCCTCGGCGCGCGCAGCGACGAGGTCATCTACAACGGCATCGACCTGGAGCACTGGCAGCCGCGGCCGGCGGGCGAGCGCGCCATGATCCGGCGCGTGCTGGCGCTCGAGGAGGAGGACTTCGTGGTCGGCATGTGCGCGGTGCTGCGCCCCGAGAAGAACCACGTGCAGCTCGTCGAGGCCGTCGCCCGGCTGCGCGCGCGCGGCGTCCCCGCCAAGGCGCTGCTCATCGGCGACGGGCCGGCGCGCGGGCGCATCGAGGCGCGCGCGCGCGCCCTCGGGGTCGCCACCGAGGTGCTGGTCACCGGCTACCAGCAGGACGTGCGTCCGCTCATCGGCGCATGCGACGCGATGGCGCTGTGCAGCACGGCGGTCGAAACTTTCTCGCTGGCCGCGCTGGAGGCGATGGCGCTCGCGCGGCCGGTGGTGCACGCCCGGATCGGCGGCGCCGCGGACATGATCTCGAGCGGGCGCGACGGGCTGCTGTTCCCGGTCGGCGACACCGCGGCGCTCGTGGCGCGGCTCGCCGCGCTCGCGCGCCACGAGACGCGCAGCCGCATGGGCGCGGCCGCGCGCCAGACCGTGGAGGCGCGCTTTTCCGAGCGCGCCATGGTCGAGCGCTACGAGACGACTTTCCTGGAACTCGAATCGAAGAGGAGTACACGTGAGAACCTACGACGACGCGCAGCAGCGTATTAGGGCCCGGCCGCGCACCTGGCTGGTGACCGGGGTGGCGGGCTTCATCGGCTCGCACCTCGCCGAGAACCTGCTGCGGCTGGGCCAGCCGGTGGTCGGCCTGGACAACTTCGCCACCGGCAAGCGCGAGAACCTGCAGATGCTCGCGCGCGCGGCGGGCGAGGCGCGCATGCGCAACTTCCGCTTCGTCGAGGGGGACATCCGCTCGCTGGACGCCTGCCGCGGCGCCTGCGCCGGCGTGGAGGTGGTGCTGCACCAGGCCGCCCTGGGCAGCGTGCCGCGCTCGATCGAGGATCCGCTCGCCACCCACGCCGCCAACGTCACCGGCTTCGTCAACATGGCGATCGCGGCCCGCGACGCCGGGGTCGCGCGCTTCGTCTACGCCAGCTCGAGCGCGGTGTACGGCGACCACCCGGTGCTGCCCAAGCTCGAGGAGCGCATCGGCGCCGCCGCCTCGCCCTACGGCCTGTCCAAGCACGTCGACGAGCTCTACGCCGGCGTCTTCTCGCGCTGCTACGGCTTCCCCTCGATCGGGCTGCGCTACTTCAACGTGTTCGGGCCGCGCCAGGACCCCGAGAGCGTCTACGCGGCGGTGATCCCGGCGTGGATCGGCGCGCTGCTCCGGAACCAGACCGCCTACGTGAACGGCGACGGCCGCCAGGCGCGTGACTTCTGCCACATCGACAACGTCGTGCAGGCGAACCTGCTCGCCGCCACGGTCGAGGATCCCGAGGCGCTCGACCAGGCCTACAACGTGGCGCTGGGCGAGCAGACCTCGCTCAACGAGCTCTTCGACATGATCCGCACCGCGCTCGCGCCGCGCCTGCCGCACCTGCGCACGGTGCGTGCGGTGCACCGCGAGCCGCGCGCCGGCGACCTGCCGTTCTCGCGCGCCGACATCTCCAAGGCCGAGCGCCTGCTCGGCTACCGCCCGCAGGTGCGCATCGGCAAGGGCCTGCAGCGCACCATCGACTGGTACGCCGACCATCTGCTGGAGACGCTCAATGCTGCCTGAGCTCGCCGAGAAAGAGGAATCCTGTCTGGAAGCAGCAGCGGCATTGCCCACGGTGGCCGTCGTGGGGCTGGGCTACGTCGGGCTGCCGGTGGCGGTGGCCTTCGCGCGCGAGCGAGCGACCATCGGCTACGACCTTTCGCGCAAGCGCATCGAGAGCCTGCGCCACCACGTCGACGCCACCGGCGAGGTGTCGGCCGACGAGCTGCGCGAGGCGCGCCACCTGCGCGCCACCGCCTACCCGGCGGAGCTCGAGCGCGCCGACTTCGTCATCGTCGCGGTGCCCACCCCGATCAACGCCGCGCGCCAGCCCGACCTCTCGCCGCTCGAGTCGGCGGCCGAGACCGTCGGGCGCTACCTCAAGCCCGGCGCCACGGTGATCTTCGAGTCGACCGTCTACCCGGGCGCCACCGAGGAGGTGTGCGTGCCGATCCTCGAGAAGCACTCGGGCATGCGCTGGCGCCAGGACTTCCACGTCGGCTACTCGCCCGAGCGGATCAATCCCGGCGACAGGGAGCGCACGTTCTCGAAGATCCTGAAGGTGGTGTCCGGCGACGACGAGGAGACGCTGGAGAAGGTGGCGCGGCTCTACGGCTCGGTGGTGAAGGCGGGGGTGTACCGCGCGCCCTCGATCCGCGTCGCCGAGGCCGCGAAGGTGATCGAGAACACGCAGCGCGACCTCAACATCGCCTTCGTCAACGAGCTCTCGATCATCTTCGAGAAGCTCGGCATCGATACCGGCGAGGTGCTCGCGGCCGCGGGCACCAAGTGGAACTTCCTGCCGTTCCGGCCCGGGCTGGTCGGCGGCCACTGCATCGGCGTCGACCCCTATTACCTGACGCACAAGGCCGAGCTCGCGGGCTACCACCCCGAGGTGATCCTCGCCGGGCGGCGCATCAACGACGGCATGGGCGCGCACGTCGCGCGCAAGACCATCCAGCAGATGATCCACGCCGGGCGCAACATCAAGGGCGCGCGCGTCAACGTGCTGGGCCTCACCTTCAAGGAGAACTGCCCCGACATCCGCAACTCGAAGGTCGCCGACATCCTGCGCGAGCTCGCCGAGTTCGGCGTCGAGACGCACGTGCACGACCCGCTCGCCGACCGCGACGAGGCGCTCGCCGAGTACGGCGTGCGCCTGGAGAAGTGGGACGAGCTGCCCGCGGCCGACGCCCTCATCCTCGCCGTTTCACACCGGGAATACCTGGAGAAGGAAACCCCGGACCTGCTGCGCAAAATCGTCCGCTGCGGCTGCGTCATCGACGTGAAGTCGGTGCTCGACGCGGCGGCGCTGCGCCGCGAGGGCCTGCGGGTGTGGCGTCTCTAGCGCCGGCGGCGTCGCCGCGGCCGCGCAAGCTCCGCGTCGGCATCTTCGCCGGCGCGCGCGCGCAGCCGCGCTGGCTCGCCGAGGGCCTCGCGCGCGCGGCGCGCTCGGACTTCGCCGAGGTGGCCGTGCTCGCCCTGGGCGACGCCGCGGCCCCGGCCGCGGCCGGTCTTTACGGCCGCATCGACCAGTGGGCCTTCGGCGCCGAGCCCTGCGAGCCGGTGGACCTGCCCGGCAGCGTGCCGCACCAGGTCCTGCTGCAGGGAAGAACGTGGTCTCTCCCTGATTTCGTGGCGCTCGACCTCGACGTCGCGCTCGCGCTCGGCGGGTTCGACGACGCTGCGCTCGACGGCATCGCGCGCCTGGGCGTGTGGCGCTACGACTTCGACGGCGCCGGCGAGGTCGCCGCCGGGGAGCCGCTCACCGGCTCGCGGCTGCTCGCGCGCCTCGCCGCCGGCGCTCCCGAGCGCATCGCCTACGAGTCCTGGTCGCGCACCTACCCGTTCTCGGTGGCGCGCAACCGCGGCGCGCTGCTGCACAAGGCCGCCGAGTTCGCCGAGCGCGCCCTGCGCGAGGCGTACGGCTCGGGCCGCGCGTGGCTCGAGCAGTGCCGCGTATTCAAGGCGAGAGCCCGGCCGGAGGGAAATCGGGGTCTGACCCCGATTCTTTCGCGCATGCTCAGGCGCGGCGTCGAGAAGGCGCTCAGCGTCGACCAGTGGTTTCTCGCCTACTCGCTGGGCAGCGCCAGGCTCGACCCGGCGCTCGAGGGGTTCACGAGGATCGTGCCGCCGAAGGACCGCGACTGGGCCGACCCGTTCGCGATCGAGAAGGGCGGCCGCTACTACGTGTACTTCGAGGAGCTGCCGCGCGCGGCCGGCAAGGGCCACATCTCGATGCTGGAGATCGACCGCGAGGGGCGCCGGTCGGCGCCGGTGCGGGTGCTCAGCCGCGACTACCACCTGTCCTATCCGTCCCTCCTCGAGGACGAGGGGATGCTCTACATGGTCCCGGAGACCGCGCAGAACGGCACCGTCGAGCTCTACCGCTGCGTGGACTTTCCAAGCGGCTGGAAGCGCGAGGCGGTGTTGCTCGAAGGCGTGCGCCTGGTCGACGCCACCCTGCACCGCGGCCCCGAGCGCTGGTGGCTGTTCGCCAACGCCGCCGCCGGGGCGAGCCGGGTGTTCGACGACGAGCTGCACCTCTTCCACGCGCCGACCCTGCGCGGCCCCTGGCAGCCGCACCGGCGCAACCCGGTGAAGTCCGACGCGCGCGGCGCGCGCCCGGCGGGGCGGCTCTTCTGGCGCAACGGCACGCTGCACCGCCCGGCGCAGATCTGCGTGCCGCGCTTCGGCGCCGGCATCGCCTTGCAGCGGGTGCTGCGCCTCACCCCCCACGACTACTTCGAAAGGCAGGTCGAGCGCGTGCTACCCGCCGGCGGTGGGCTGCTCGGGCTGCATACCGTGAACCGAGCGGGCCACTTGACCGTGGTGGACGCTTTCACCCGACGACGCCGAATCTAACGCCCTATGCGAAACCCCTCCTATCCCCGTCTCGTCATGCTCGGCGCCGCGCCCGAGACGCGCGGCAGCATCGCCGCCGTCATCGACGCCTACCGCGCCCACGGCCTGTTCGCCCGCTGGCCGATCGACTACCTCGCGACGCACGGCGACGGGGGTGCTGCCCGCAGCACGGGTCTGCTGCTTCGTTCTCTCAAGGATTTCGGAATACTTCTCACCCGTCACCGCAGGCTGGTGATGCACCTGCACACCAGCGCCGGGAGCTTCCAGCGCGACATGGTGTTCATGGCGGCCGCGGCCGCCGCGCGCTGCCCGCTCGTGCTGCAGCTGCACGGCGGGGGCTTCGAGCGGCTCGGCGGCAACGCGCTCGCGCGCGGCTTCCTCGAGCGCGCCGCCTGGGTGCTGACGCCCTGCGAGTCGCTGCGCGGCTGGGTGCGCGGCGTGGCGCGAAACGCCAACGCGCTGTGCGTGCCCAGCCCTGCGGCGCTCGAGCCGCTGCCCGAGGCGCTCGCGCGGCCGAACCTGGTGCTGTTCCTGGGGCGCCTGGAGCCGGCGAAGGGCATCTTCGACCTGCTCGAGGCGCTCGCCGTGCTGCGCACTGCGCTGCCCGACGTGAAGCTCGTCTGCGCGGGCGACGGCGAGCGCGTCGCCGTGGCGCGCTACGCCGAGCGCCTGGGCGTCGCCGACGCGGTGCGGTTCACCGGCTGGGTCGGGCCCTCCGGCAAGCGCGCGCTGCTCGAGTCGGCGGCGGTGTTCGCCCTGCCTTCCTACGACGAGGCGATGCCGATCAGCCTGATCGAGGCGATGAGCGCCGGGGTGCCGGTGATCGCCACGCCGGTGGGCGGCATCCCCGAGGCGGTGGTCGACGGGGTGAGCGGCTACCTCGTCGCCCCCGGGGACACCGCGACCCTCGAGCGGCTGCTGCGCATGCTGCTCGCCGACCGCGGCCTCGCCGCGCGCATCGGCGCCGCCGGGCGCGAGTCGGCGCGGGCGCGTTTCGCCCCCGAGCGCGCGCTGCCGCGCCTGGAGTCGATCTACGCCGGCATGGGCCTCGCGGCCACGCCCGAGCCGCGCACCCCGGTCCTCGACCTCGGCAGGGCGGGCTGATGCGCCCGGTGGTCCTGGTGCTCGGCCCCAGCCGCGAGGCGGTGAGCGGCGTCAGCACGCACGTCAACCTGCTGCTCGGCGCCGACGCGCTGGCGCGCGAGTTCTCGCTGGAGCACTTCCAGATCGGCAGCGAAGGCCGCTCGCAGGGCGCGCTCGGCCGCTGGCTCAGGCTGGCCGCGGACCCCTTCCGCCTCGCCGCGGCGATCCTGCGCCGCGACGCCGCGATCGTGCACGTCAACACCTCGCTCAACGCGCGCGCGTACTGGCGCGACCTCGCTTTCGTGGCGGTGGGAAAGCTGCTCGGCGCGCGCGTGGTGTACCAGGTGCACGGCGGGCCGATGCCGCACGACTTCTTCCCCGGCAGCCGCTGGCTGGGCGCGTTCCTGCGCTGGACGCTGCGCTGGCCGCACGTGGTGGTGACCCTGGGCACGCCGCATCGCGAGGCCTACCGCGCGCTGGTTCCCGGCCAGAGCATCGCGCTCGTGCCCAACGGCATCGACTGCGCCGCGCTCATGAAGCACGGCCGGCCGCCGGTCGACCCGCAGGCGCCGCTGCGGCTGCTCTTCATGGGACGCCTCGCGCGGGTGAAGGGGCTCGACGAGCTGCCCGAGGCCCTGCAGCGCGTGCGCACGCGCGGCATCTCCGTGCGCCTGCTGGTCGCCGGCAGCGGGCCCGACGAGCACTGGATGCGCCACCGGGTGCGCGAGCTCGCGCTGAAGAACGAGGTGAGCTTCCTCGGCGCGGTCGCGGGCGAGCACAAGGCGCGGCTGCTCGCGCTCGCCGACGCCTTCGTGCTGCCGAGCAACCACGCGGAGGGCCTGCCCTATGCGCTGCTCGAGGCGATGGCGGCGGGCGCGGTGCCGGTGGTCACCCCGGTCGGCGCGGTGCCCGACGTGGTCACCCACGGCGTGCACGGGCTGGTGGTGGCGCAGCGCGACCCCGAAGCGGTGGCGCAGGCCATCGCCGCGCTCGCGCAGGACCGCGCGCAGCTCGCGCGCATGAGCGCCGCCTGCCGCAGGCGCGTCGCCACCGCGTACTCCATCGATCGCCTGGCGGCCGATTTCTCCGCCCTCTACCGCACGATGACAGGGTCATGGGCGGCATCGCGGGCTGGATAGGCGATCCCGCGGCGGGGGAGGCGCCGATCGCCCCGATGCTCGAGGCGCTCGCGCACCGCGGCCGCGGCGACGCGGGCGCGCTCGCGCTCCCGGGCGCCGGCATGCTCGGCGCGCGCGGCCCGCAGCCCCTCGCCGACGCGCCCTCCGGCATCGCGCTCGCGCTCGACGGGGAGATCGCCAACCGCCAGGAGCTGCGCGCGCAGCTCGCGCAGCGCGGCTACCGCTTCGCGCGGGAAGGCGGCGCGCAAGCGCCGGACAGCGCCGAAGTGCTGCTGCGCGCCTACCAGCACTGGGACAAGGAGGCGGTGCGCCACCTGCGCGGGGCGTTCGCCTTCGCCCTCTGGGACGCGCGGAAGCAGCGGCTGCTGCTCGCGCGCGACCGCTTCGGCGAGAAGCCGCTGCACCTGCACGTCTGCGGCTCGAGCCTGCGCTTCGCCTCGGAGGCGAAGGGGCTGCTCGCGCACCCGGGCGTGCCGCGCGAGGCCGACCTGCAGGCGGTCTGGGACCTGCTCGCGCTGCGCTACGTTCCCGGGCCGCGCACGCTCTTCAAGGGCGTGCGCAAGCTCGCCCCCGGCAGCTACGCCCTGTGGCAGTTCGGCCGCCTGCACGAGACGCGCTACTGGGCGCCGCCCGACGGCGAGCCGGCGCCGGCGCGGCCGGGCGCGCGCGAGCCGGTGGCTGCCTTCGTCGAGCGCTTCGAGGAGGCGGTGAAGCTGCGCCTCGAGGGCCACGAGCATGCCGGCGCCTTCCTCTCCGGGGGCTTCGACGGCGCCGCGGTCGCCGCCGCGATGGCGCGCCAGGGCGCGCGCGTCAGCACGTTCTCGGCGGGCGTCGAGGGCGACGCGGCGAGCGAGCTGCCGGCGGCGGCGCGCCTCGCGAAGCAGCTCGGCAGCGCGCACCACGAGCTGGTGCTGTCTCCGCGCGAGCTCCTCGCGCGCCTGCCCGAGGCCGTGGCGATGCGCGACGCGCCGCTCGCGCGGCCCGCGGACATCGCCGTGCACCTGCTCGCCCGCGAGGCCGCGCGCAGCGTCGAGCTCGTCCTCACCGGCGACGGCAGCGACGAGATCCTCGGCGGCCACCGCCGCCATGCCGCCGAGCGCTACGCGTGGATCCTGCGCCAGGTGCCGACGCTGCTTTCCGTGGCCATGCCCCTCGCCGGCGCGAGCCTCGCCATCGGCGACCCGCGCAGCCGCTGGGCGCGCTGGACCGGCCTGCAGGACCGGGAACAGAGGTCTCGTCTTTCAATCCTTAAAGTGCAGGAAGACAGGACAGGCGCCAGAACGCGCGGCACCCCGTTGCGGCAAATGCTCCATTACGAGCAGTCGGGCTGGCTGCCCGACCACGTGCTCGAGCGCACCGACCGCATGGCGATGGCGGCCTCGCTCGAGACGCGCGCGCCGTTCGTCGACCACCGCATCGCCGAGGACGTCTCCGCGCTTCCCGACGAGGCGCGGGTGAAGGGCTTCGCCACCAAGCGCATCCTGCGCCGGGCGATGCCGCTGCTCGCGCCGGGCCTGCGGCCGCGCAAGCGCGGCCTGCGCATCCCGGTGGCGCAGTGGCTGCGCACCGACCTGCGCGAGACGCTGCTCGAGCACCTCGGCGGCGCGGGCTCGCGCACGCGTCCCTACTACGACGGCAAGGTGCTCGACGCCATGCTCGGCGAGCACCTCGCCGCCAAACGCAACCACGAAGAGATCCTTTGGACGCTCCTCAACCTGGAAATCTGGCACCGGACGTTTCGCCCCGCCTGAAGCGCAAGCTCGCGTGGCGGCTTAACCGCCTGCGCTGCATGAGCCCCGCGGAGGTGGCGAGCCGCGTGCTGCGCACGCTGCAGGCGCGCGCCGAGTCGGCGCTGCGCCCGCGCGAGGTGCCCGAACCGCACGCGGCGGCGGCCGCGAGCTGGGTGCATGCCTCCCCGCACATCGACCCGGCGCCCTACGTCGCGCGCGCCGAGCGCATCGCCGCGGGCTGGCTCGATGTCCTCGCCCTGCGCGAGGTCGACATCGGCTCGCCGCCGCGCTGGAACCGCGACCCCAAGTCGGGCATCGAGGCGCCGCTCGCGTTCGGCAAGCTCCTCGACTACCGCGACCCCGACCTCGTCGGCGACATCAAGTACCTGTGGGAGCCCAACCGCCACGCGCACCTCGTCACGCTCGCCCAGGCATTCCGTCTGACCGGGAACGAAACCCATTTCGTGACCCTGAAGGAACATCTCGAGAGCTGGTTCGTCGCCTGCCCGTACGGGCGCGGCCCCAACTGGTCGAGCTCCCTCGAGGTGGCGATCCGCCTGGCGAACTGGGCGGTGGCGTGGCAGCTGCTGGGCGAGGAGATCCTCGATGCGCACCCCGAATTCCGCGACCGCTGGCTCGCCTCGGTGTACCGGCACGCGCAATTCGTGCGCGGCTGGCTCTCGGGGCATTCCTCGGCCAACAACCACCTGATCGGCGAGGCGGCGGGGCTGTTCCTCGCCGGGCTCGCCTGGCCGCGCTGGCGCGCGGCGCAGAAATGGCGCGCCGCGGGCAAGCGCCTGCTCGAGCGCGAGGCGCTGGCGCAGAACGCGCCCGACGGCGTGAACCGCGAGCAGGCGCTGTGGTACCAGCAGTTCGTGCTCGACATGCTGATGCTGTGCCTGCTCGCCGGCAAGGCGAACGGGCAATGGTTCTCCCCGGACTACGAGGCGCGCATCGAGGCGATGCTCGACTTCATCGCCTCGGTCATGGACGCGGGCGGCAACGTGCCGATGATCGGCGACGCCGACGACGGGATGGCCACCGGCATCTCCCCCGGCGGCTCGCCGTTCCGCTCGCTCCTCGGGCTGGGCGCGCTGCTCTTCGGCCGCGGCGACTTCAAGCTCAAGGCGGGCGGGCTCGACGACCGCGCGCGCTGGCTGCTGGGCGAGGGCGCCGACGCGCAGTTCGAGCGCCTCGACGCCGAGCGCACGCGGCTGCCGCTGCGCCGCACCTTCCCGGAAGGCGGCTACTACGTGCTGGGCTGCGAGTTCGAGACGCCGCGCGAGATTCGCCTCGTCGCCGACGCGGGGCCGCTCGGCTACCGCTCGATCGCCGCCCACGGCCACGCCGACGCGCTCTCGTTCACGCTCTCGGCGGGCGGGCGCGAGCTCCTCGTCGACCCCGGCACCTACGCCTATCACACGCAGGAGCGCTGGCGGCAGTACTTCCGCGGCACCGCCGCGCACAACACGCTGCGCATCGACGGCCTGGACCAGTCGGTGCAGGGCGGCAACTTCCTGTGGCTGCGCAAGGCGCGCGCCGGCTGCAGCCTGTGGCTGTCCTCCGCCCTGAAGGACAGCTTCGAGGGCTGGCACGACGGCTACCTGCGGCTCGAGGACCCGGTGAAGCACCGGCGCCTGATCGAGCTCGACAAGGCGGCGCGGCGCGTGCGCATCGACGACCAGCTCGAGATGGAGGAGGCGCACGAGGTGGAGCTCTACTTCCACTGCGCGGAGAGCTGCCGCGTCGACCCGGTCGAGGGCGGCTTCCTGATCGAGCAGGACGGGACCTGCTTGCGGCTCGTGCTGCCCGCGAACGGCGAGGCGAAGCTCTACAGCGGCAGCCTGGCGCCGCTCGCCGGCTGGGTCTCGCGCGCCTTCGACCGGCGCGAGCCCGCCGCCACCATCGTCTGGCGCGCCCGCATCGCCGGCCGCGCGGTGCTACGCACCGAGATCGACGTACTGCAAGACCCGGCCCGCGCGCCGCTCCAGCCGGACTAGTCGTTTCCCCACGGAGCACAACGAACATCGCGCATCCTCGCGGAATGAAAATATGCGTGCTGGGCCTCGGATACGTGGGCGCCGTATCCGCGGGCTGTCTTGCGAAAGAAGGCCACGAAGTCATCGGGGTCGACCCCGAGCGCACCAAGGTCGATCTCATCAACGCCGGGCGCTCTCCCATCATCGAGAAGGACCTGGGGGAGATCATCGCGGAGCAGGCGGCCGCGGGGCGCCTGCGCGCGACCACGGCGCTCGAGGAGGCGGTGCGCAGCACCGACCTCGTGTTCGTCTGCGTGGGCACGCCCAGCCAGCCGAACGGCGGCATCGACCTGAAGTACGTCCGCCGCGTGTGCGAGCAGGTCGGCAAGGCGATCGCCACCCACCCCGGCGCGCCGGTGGTGGTGATGCGCAGCACCATGCTCCCGGGAACGATGCGCGAGGTGGTCATCCCGATTCTGGAAAAAGCATCGCAGAAGAAGGCAGGCGAGGAGTTCGGCCTGTGCATCAACCCCGAGTTCCTGCGCGAGAGCACCGCGGTGCACGACTACGCGCATCCGCCCAAGACCGTGATCGGCGAGGTGAACCGCGCGAGCGGCGACCTGCTCGCGAGCCTCTACGCGAAGACCCCGGGGCCGATGATCCGCACCGACATCGAGACCGCCGAGATGGTGAAGTACGCCGACAACGCCTGGCACGCGGTGAAGGTCGGCTTCGCCAACGAGATCGGCAGCCTGTGCAAGGCGCTCGGCGTCGACGCGCACGCCGTAATGGAGATCTTCTGCCAGGACCAGAAGCTCAACCTCTCGCCCTACTACCTCAAGCCCGGCTTCGCCTTCGGCGGCTCGTGCCTGCCGAAGGACCTGCGCGCGCTGCTCTACAAGGCGAAGACCCTCGATGTCGCGCTGCCCATCCTCGCCGCGGTGCTGCCCTCGAACCAGCTGCAGGTCGAGCGCGGCATCCAGGCGGTGGTGGAGAAGGGCAATCGCAAGGTCGGCATCCTCGGCTTCTCCTTCAAGGCCGGCACCGACGACCTGCGCGAGAGCCCGATCGTCGAGCTCGCCGAGCGCCTCATCGGCAAGGGCTACGACCTGCGCTTCTACGACCGCAACGTCAGCCTCGCCTGCCTGCACGGCGCCAACCGCGACTACATCCTGAACCGCATCCCGCATATCTCGCGCCTCATGGTGCCGACGTTGCAGGAGGTGCTCGACCACGCGCAGACGCTGGTCATCGGCAACGCCTCGCCCGAGTTCGCCGAGGTGCCCCGGCGCGTCGCCGAGGGCCAGACCATCATCGACCTGGTGCGCGTGTGCAACTCGCGCACCATCGTCGGGGTGTACGAGGGCCTATGCTGGTAGGACGCCTGCCGCAGCTCTCGCCGCGCCTGCCGGCGCGCAAGGCCGCTCGCCACGGCGGCGAAGTGGAGCGCCAGTTCCGCTTCGTGCGCCGCGCGCTGGGCCTGCGCAGCGTCTTCATGCAGATCGGCGCGGAGGACTGCGCGCTCGCGCGCCGCGTCGCCGGCGACGTCGAGCGCGCCTACGCCGTGGCGCGCGAGCGAGCGCAGGGCGCCCCGCCGCAGGCGCCCAACCTGGTGCAGGTGTTCTCCGAGGGCGGCGCCCTGCCGGTGCCAGAGGGCTCGGTCGACGTCGCCTTCAGCCAGGGGCTGCTCGAGCGGCTGCACCCGGCGGCTGCGCTCGAGCACCTCGGCGCGGTGCGCCGCGCGCTTGCGCGCGGCGGCGCCTACTTCTGCATCACCGCCAATCGCTTCTGCGGCGCTTCCCCCGCCGCGAAGGAGTACCGCTACAGCGCGGCGGAGCTGCGCGAGAACCTGCTCGAGGCCGGCTTTCGCAGCGTGCGCTTCTACTGCCGCGTCGGGAGCCGGCACGCGGCGCTTCCGTACGCGCTGCTCAGGCTGACCGAAGGCTTCGCCCGGGCGCTTCCGTATCGCTTGCGCAAGCGCCTCCCGTTCTTCGCGGTTCACGCAAAGGCGATGGCATAGCGCCATGATGATCGAGTCCGTGGAAGCGCTTACCCGCGCCGAGCCGATCCCTCTCGTCTACATCCAGTCGGCCGCGCACTCGGGCTCGACGCTGCTCGCGCTGCAGCTCGGGCGCCATCCCGAGGTCGCCACCGTGGGCGAGCTGAGCGGCACGCCCAGCCGCAGCCGCCCCGGCTACCGCTGCTCGTGCGGCGCCGAGCTGGTGCGCTGCGCCTTCTGGGCGGAGGTCTCCGACGCGATGGCGCGGCGCGGCTTCGCCTACCGCGCGAGCACCGACCTCACCGACGTCGCCGAGGCGCCCGGCGCGTACGCGCGGCGCCTCCTCAAGCCGCTGCACCGCGGGCCGCTCCTGGAGCGGGTGCGCGACGCGGGTCTCTTCCTTTCGCCCGGCGCGCGCGCGCACCTGCAGCGCCACCGGCGCCTCAAGGCCGCGCTCGTCGAGAGCGTGGTCGAATGCACCGGCAAGCCGGTGCTGGTCGACTCCTCCAAATCCGGCGTGCAGCTCAAGTACCTGCTGCGCAACCCGCGCCTGCGGGTGAAGGTCCTGTGGCTGGTGCGCGACGGGCGCGGCGTCGCCCGCAGCCTGATGCGCAACCAGCGCATGACGATGCGCGAGGCCGCCTACGAGTGGCGCCGCAGCAACGAGGAGGCCGCGGCCATCGTGCGCCGCCTCGCGCCCGGCGCGTGGCGCGAAGTGCGCTACGAGGCGCTGTGCACCGACCCCGAGGGCACGCTCGCCGGCCTGTGGCCGCTCCTCGGCGTGGCGCCGCGGCCGCTCGAGGACCCCGTGCAGCACGTCCTGGGCCATTCCTCGCGCCTGGGCGGCAGGCGCGCCATCAGCCTCGACGAGAAGTGGCGCACCGACCTGTCGGCCGAAGACCTGCGCGTCTTCGAGGAAGTCGCCGGGGCGATGAACCGGCGGCTGCGCTACGCGGGCTGACGTTGCGCGCGCGCCGGGTCCTCTTTCTCGTCGAGAACCTCCCCAGCCCGTTCGACCGGCGCGTGTGGCAGGAGGCGTGCGCGCTGCGCGACGCCGGCTACGCCGTGTCGATCGTCTGCCCGACGGGGCGCGGCTTCGAGAAGCGCTTCGAGCGCATCGACGGCATCGACATCCGGCGCTACGCCCTGCCCACCGAGGCCGAAGGCGCGCTGGGCTACCTGCTCGAGTACGGCGTAGCGCTTTTCTGGAGCTTCGTCCTCTCGTTCCGCATCCGCTTCGACGTCATCCACGCCTGCAACCCGCCCGATCTGTTCTTCCTCGTCGGCGGTTTCTGGAAGCTCTTCGGCAAGAAGTTCCTCTTCGACCACCACGACGCGAACCCCGAGCTGTATGAGGCGAAGTTCGGTCGCAGGGGTTTCCTGTACCGGGTCATGCTTTTCCTCGAGAAGCTCACCTTCAGGACCGCCGATGTTTCGATCGCCACCAACGAGTCCTACCGGCGCATCGCGCTCGAGCGCGGCGGCATGGACCCGGCGCGCGTGTTCGTGGTGCGCAGCGGCCCCAGCCTCGAGCGCATGAAGGTCTTGCCGGGGAACGAAAAGCTCAAGCAGGGGCGCAGATACCTGGTGGGCTACGTCGGCGTCATGGGGCGCCAGGAAGGCATCGACTACCTGCTGCGCGCGGCGGCGCACATCGTGCACGACCTGGGGCGGCGCGACGTGCACTTCGGCCTGGTCGGCGGCGGCACCTCGCTCGAGGAGATGCGCAGCCTCGCGGGCGAGCTGGGCGTCGCCGACTACGTCACCTTCACCGGGCGCGTGAGCGACCGCGAGATGCTGGAGGTGCTGAACACCGCGGACGTGTGCGTGAATCCCGACGTGGCGAACGACATGAACGACATCTCGACCATGAACAAGGTGATGGAGTACATGGCGCTGGGCAAGCCCATGGTGCAGTTCGACCTCGCCGAGGGGCGCTTCTCGGCGCAGGAGGCCTCCCTCTATGCGCGCCGCAACAATGCCTTTGACCTTGCAGGCAAGATTCTCGAGCTGCTCGACAATCCCGGGAAAAGAACTGCCATGGGCCAGTTCGGCCGCAGGCGCGTGCTGGAGGAGCTCGAGTGGCGCTACGAGGCGCCCAAGCTGCTCGCGGCGTACGCGGCGCTCTGGCCGGAGCAGGGCGAGGAGAAATGGGCGATGAAGCGCGCGGCGAAGCGCTCGAGCTCGCCCGCGGGCAGGTGATTGATGCCTGCGGCGCCCTCGCGGCCGCCGCCGCTCGCGTAGCCGCGGCATAGCGCCGCGGCGCCGCGCGGGTGATCGAGCGGGGCGCGCACGCTCACCTGCCAGCCGCCGCACACCGGCAGCACCACCGCGTGCGCCCGCGCCGGCTCGGCCCGGGCGAGGTGGCTCGCCAGCGTGCCGCTCGCGCGCCGCGCCCACGCGGCATCGGGAAGCAGGTAGAGCGCCGCGCGCGAGGCCTCGACGAGCGGCTGTATCCGCAGCGCGCGCGCCATGTCTTCCCGATAGGCCTTCTTGAGAACCGAAAAGCTTGCGTCCTCCCGCGCGAAGGCAAGGGGGTCCGCGTAGCCGCGCATGCGCTCGTGCAGCTCGACGGGATGGAAGTGCAGGTCGGCGAGCGATTCGCCGTAGCCGTTGTAGTTGAGGGCGATGCCCAGCTCTTTCAGGGAATTGCCTTCTTCAGTCTCGGAGGCAACGTTGTCCCCGAACGCACCCACCACTGCCCAGGCGCGATGCGCGCCGCCGAGGTAGCGGTCGACGATGAGGCTGGTGCAGGTGCGGGGCGAGGTGTCGACGTGCGCCTCGAGGCGCGCGTGCCGCGGCAGCGCGCCCGCGTAATGGTGGTCGAAGTAGCGCACGCGCGCGCCCGCCTCGAGCAGGCGCGCGACCGCGCCGCGGTTCACGTCGAAGGAGACGTCGAGCACCGTCACCTCGTCGCCCGCGCCCGCGTCGATCGCCTGCGCGAGGTCGATGTGCCGCTTCGGCCCGGTGACGAGCTGCGCGTGCTCGAGGCGCTCGCACAGGTGCAGCTGCTGCAGCGCGCACAGGCCGTCGGCATCGCCGTTGAAGGCGACGATCGTCTTCATCCGTTCGCCATCGCCATCGCCACGGTGAGCTCGCGCTCGCGCTCGCCGGCCATCGCGAAGAGCCGGCCGAGCACGCGCTCGCCCTTCGGCCAGGCGCCGTCGATGTGCCCGGCCTCGCCGGCATCGACGAGCTCGGCCCCGAGGTGGCGCGCGAGGCGCTTCGCCTCGGCGAGGGTCATGCAGGGGTCGTTGCGGCTCGCGACGAGGATCGCCGGCACGTGCAGCGGCCGCGGGACGAAGCGGAACTCGCCGGGATGGCGCGGCGCCACCAGCAGCACGCCGGCCACGCCGTCGTCGTGCCGGCCCAGGCGCGCGAGCGCGGCGAGGCAGCCGAAGCCGTGCGCCGCGACGAAGGCGCCGCCCCCCGCGGCGGCGATGGCGCCGTCGAGCGCGGCGGCCCAGTCCTCGAGGCGCGGCGCGAGCCAGTCCTGCTGCAGCACGCGCCGGTACGCGCGGTGCTTCGCCAGCCACAGCGTCTGCCAGTGTCCCGGCCCGCTGCCGCGCAGCCCGGGAACGATGAGCACGGCCCTGTCCACGCCCGCATTCTCGGCAAGGCGCGCTGCGGGGCGCGCCGGGGGCCGTAGTCCGTTTGGCACCGCGCCTTCTGGTAGGCATTCAACCCGGCTTGGCTAGATTCAACCTGCACGAATTCCCGCCAGGAGCAGACCTTGGATTACCTCGACCAGCTCGAGAGTGAAAGCGTGTTCATCCTCCGCGAGGCCTTCAACCGCATCGAGAAGCTGGCGATGCTGTGGTCCCTCGGCAAGGACTCCAACACCATGATCTGGCTCGCGAAGAAGGCGTTCTTCGGCCGCGTGCCGTTCCCGGTGCTGCACATCGACACCGGCCGCAAGTTCCCCGAGATGTACGAGTTCCGCGCCCGCCATGCGAAGGAGTGGGGCCTCAACCTGATCGTGCGGCCCTGCCCGCCGGTCGAGGCGGTGGACCCGAGCCTGCCGCCCGCGGCGCGCTCGGCGGCGCGCAAGACCCTGGGCCTGAAGAGCGTGCTCGCCGAGTTCGGCTACCAGGGCATCATCGCCGGCATCCGCCGCGACGAGGAGTCGATCCGCGCCAAGGAGCGCGTCTTCAGCCCGCGCGGCGAGGACGGCGCCTGGAACCTCAAGGACCAGCCGCCGGAGTTCTGGAACCAGTTCAACAGCGACGTCCCCCCGGGCGCCCACCTGCGCGTGCACCCGCTGCTGCACTGGACCGAGCTCGACATCTGGCGCTACGTGCAGCGCGAAGGCATCCCGAGCGTGAGCCTGTACTTTTCCAGGAACGGGAAAAGATATCGCTCGCTCGGCGACCGGGACATCACCTTCCCGATCGCGAGCCACGCCACCACCGTCGAGGAGGTGATCGCCGAGCTGCAGGGCACGCGCGTGCCCGAGCGCTCCGGGCGCGCGATGGACCACGAATCCGAGGACGCCTTCGAGCGCCTGCGCGCCGACGGCTACATGTAGGGGAACCGATGAACAACACGCTGAAGCTCGCGATCGTAGGGCACGTCGATCACGGCAAGTCGACCCTGGTGGGGCGGCTGCTGCACGAGACCGACGCGCTGCCCGAGGGCAAGGTGCAGGCGGTGCAGGCGATGTCGGAGAAGCGCGGCATGCCCTTCGAGTGGGCGTTCGTGATCGACGCCATGCAGGCCGAACGCGACCAGGGCATCACGATCGACACCACCCAGATCAGATTCAATTCCGAAAAAAGAAACTACGTCCTCATCGACGCGCCGGGGCACCGCGAATTCCTGAAGAACATGGTGAGCGGCGCGGCGAGCGCCGACGCGGTGGTGCTGGTGGTGGACGCGCACGAGGGCATGCAGGAGCAGACGCGCCGGCACGCCTACCTCTTGCGCCTGCTCGGCATCCCGCAGGTCGTCGTCGCGGTGAACAAGATGGATCTGGTGGGTTATCAGCAGTCCCGCTTCGAAAGCGTCCGCAGCGACGTCGCGGCGTACCTGAAATCCATCGGCGTGGGCGAATCCCTCTTCGTGCCGGTCGCGGCGCGCGAGGGCGCCAACCTGAAGATCCGTGGCGAGGAGATGCCCTGGTACGACGGACCGACGCTGCTCGAAGCGCTCGATGCGCTGGCGCAGCCGGCCGCCGCCGCCGACCTGCCGCTGCGCATGTGGGTGCAGGACGTCTACAAGTTCGACGAGCGGCGCATCGTCGCCGGGCGCATCGAGAGCGGGCGCCTGCGCGTGGGCGACACGGTGCAGTTCTCGCCCTCGAGCGCCACCGCGCGCGTCGCCTCGATTGAGCGCTGGAACGCCGCCGCCGCCGACGAGGCGCAGGCGGGATGCTCGGTCGGCTTCACGCTGGACGAGGACATCTTCGTCGAGCGCGGCCAGGTGGCGAGCCATGCCGAGCGCGCGCCCATCGCCACCAACGCGTTCCGCGCGCGCCTGTTCTGGCTCGGGCGGCGCGCGCTCGTCGCCGGCGCGCAGTACCGGCTGCGCCACGGCTGCGCCGAGACGCTCGCCGTGATCGAGCGCGTCGAGCGCATCGTCGACACCGACACCCTGGAAGCCGCGGCCGCGGAGCAGGTGGCAAGCGGCGCCGTCGCCGAGGTCGTCATCCGCCTGCGCGGGCTGCTCGCGGTCGACGACCGCGCGCAGCACGCCGTGACGGGGCGCTTCGTCCTCGTCGAGGGCCACCTGATCGTCGGCGGCGGCACCATCAGCACCGAGGGCTACGCCGCCCGGCGCCAGGGCGGCGCGCCGAAGTCCGCGAACATCTCCCACACCGAGCACCGCGTGCTGCCCGCCGACCGCGCGCGCATGAACGGCCACCGCGGCGCCATCCTGTGGATGACTGGCCTTTCCGGAGCGGGAAAGTCCACCCTGGCGGTGGAGCTGGAGCGGCTGCTCTTCCGCAAGGGCTGCCAGGTGTACCTCCTCGACGGCGACAACGTGCGCCACGGGCTCAACGCCGACCTCGGCTTCTCGCCCGAGGACCGCACCGAGAACATCCGGCGCGTGGGCGAGGTGGCCGCGCTCATGGCGGAAGCCGGGATGATCGTCATCTCCGCCTTCATCTCGCCCTACCGCCTGGACCGCGACCGCGTGCGCGCCGCGCACCCGGAGGCCTTCCACGAGGTGTACATCAACGCCTCGCTCGAGGTGTGCGAGTCGCGCGACGTGAAGGGCCTGTACAAGAAGGCGCGCGCCGGCAAGATCCCCGAGTTCACCGGCGTCTCCGCGCCCTACGAGCCGCCGATCGCGCCCGAGCTCGAGATCCGCAGCGGCGAGTGGCCGCTCGCGCGCTGCATCGCCGAGCTCGCGCTCTATGTGCAGCGCAACTTCAGCACCGTGCCCGGCGCGCGCGCGCCGCAGCCGGCGCGACACACCGTGGAGGCCTGAAATGGAACGCATCCTGTTCGTCGCCGGGGTCGCCGTCATAACTTTCCTGTACGGCGTCGCGTCCGCGCAGTACCAGATCTTCCCCTACAAGCTGCTGAAGGAGGCGAAGCTCGGCCTCGAGGCCTGGGCGGCGGTCGACCGGCACAACAGCCACCTGCCGAAGGCCTTCGAGGCCTTCGAGGACGGCGCGCCGGCGCAGCCGCAGGCCAAGCGCCTCGACGCGGGCGCGGGCACCGAGCACGTGCTCGTGACCGGCGGGCCCTTCCAGCTGATGGAGCGCTGCCCGCGCTGGGGCTGCATGGCCTGGATCACCGACCGCGCGGGCAAGGTGGTGCACGCGTGGGAAGTGGATCTCGACGCGCTCTGGCAGGGGCTCGAGGGCGTCTCCGGGCCGGCCAACAACCTCAGCCTCTACCCGGTGGGCATGGCGCTGGGCGCCGACGGCTCGCTGGTGGTGAGCTTCCAGGGCCGCGAGACCCACCCGGTGCACATCGGCATCGCCAAGTTCGACCGCGGCGGGCGCGTGCTGTGGAAGCGCTTCGACCGCAGCCACCACTGGATCACGATGGACGGGGAGGGCCGCGTCTACACGCCGTTCAGCACGGCAGTGCGCGGCGAGAAGTACGTCGGCGCCACCGCGGTCGATATCGTCTGCGAGACCGGCGAGGCGTACGTGGACGGCATCCGCGTGCTCTCCGCCGAGGGCAAGATGCTGCGCGAGATGCCGCTGCGCGAGGCGTTCCTGCGCTCGGGGCTGCGCGGGCAGTTCTACAACCTGCGCGACGGCTGCAACCCGACCCACCTCAACTCGGTGGACCTCGTTTCCGCGGCGGTCGCCGCAACGCTGCCCGGCGTGGCGGGCGGGGACCTGCTGGTGTCGCTGCGCGAGACCAACACCGTGGCGCTGCTCGACGCGCACACCGCGGCGGTCAAGTACTCGGTGACGGGCCGCACCGCGGCACAGCACGCGCCGGAGTTCCTGCCCGACGGCACGGTGCTGGTGTTCGACAACCTGGGCGGCGATCGCAAGCTCGGCGGCTCGCGCGTGGTGCGCCTGGACCTCGTCAAGGGGACCGCCGAGACGGTGTTCCCGAAAGACGGCGAGGCGCTGCAGCCGGTGAAGTCGCAGACCGCCGGCGACATCGAGGTCAGCCCCGACGGGCGCCGCGCGCTGGTGTCGATCACGCACCAGGGGCGCATCGTCGAGATCGACGTGGCGAGCGGCAAGCCGTTGTGGACCTACGACAACACGCACGACATCGCCGCCTTCCTCGAGGCGAACGACCTCGACACGAGCAGGTCCCGCGCGCGCTTCTCGACCTACGGCGCGTATTACGTGACGAACCTGGAGTTCCTATGAAAACCATCGTCTTCCTCGCCGCCCTGCTGGCGGCAACCCCGGCCGCGGCCTACATGGGCCCGGGCGCGGGACTGGGCATGCTGGGCAGCGCCATCGCGGTCGTCGGCGCGGTGCTGGTCGCCTTCATCGGCATCTTCGTGCTGCCGGTGCGCATGTACCTCAAGCGCCGGCGCAAGGCCGGGCCGAAGGCGCAATGACCCTCGCCGCCGCCGGCGCCCTCGGCGTGGCCGCGGGCGCCGTCTTCGCGTGGCTGTGGCTGCGGGTGGTTCCCTGGGCGGTGCACCGGCGCTTCTGGCCGGCGATGTCGGCGATCACCCGCGACATCCTGCGCGCCGACGATCCGCACGCGTTCCTGCGCCTGTACCGCGGCCTGCTCTCGGGCGTGGCGCGCTACGTCGGGCGCAACCTCGGCGGCGCGCTCGTGGCGAGCCTGCCGGTGCTCGCCATCCTGCTCGTCGCCTCGCGCACGCTGCCGGGCGGCGAAGTGCCGTTCTTCGCCGCCTTCACGGCGGCCATGCTGGTCGTGTTCCTGTGGCCGGCAGCGCGCCGATCCTGAGCGCGGCGGACCACGCGCTCGTCCAGGCGAGCCGCCGCCTGGCGCCGCTGCTGCGCGTGCTGGGCAGCCTCGAGGAGGAGCTGCGCGAGAAGGAGCTCGCCGCCATTCGCCTCGAGCGGCCGGTGTTCGTCGCCGGCCTCGCGCGCTCGGGCACGACGATGATGCTCGAGCTCCTCTCGCAGGCCGACGGCGTCGCCACGCACCGCTACCGCGACTTCCCTTTCCTGCTCGCGCCGCTCGCCTGGAGCTGGCTGCAGGACCGCCTGGCGCCGGGCGCCGGGAAGCCGGTGGAGCGGCCGCACCGCGACCGCATCGCGATCACGCGCGAGAGCGCGGAGGCCTTCGAGGAGCCGCTGTGGCAGGCGTTCTTCCCCGGCGCGCACGATCCCGCGCAATGCCACGTGCTCGGGCCGCAGGCGAGTCACCCGGTGTTCGAGGCGTTCTTCGCCGCGCACCTGCGCAAGATCCTCTGGCTGCGCGGCGGCCGCCGCTACGTCTCCAAGGGAAACTACAACGTCTCGCGCATCGGCTACCTCGCGCGGGTCTTCCCCGACGCGCGCTTCGTCGTGCCGGTGCGCGAGCCGCTCTCCCACGTGCACTCGCTCGTGCGCCAGCACCGGCTCTTCTGCCGCTACGCCGCGCAGGACCCGCGCGTGCCGCGCTACCTCGAGGCCGCGGGGCACTACGAGTTCGGCCCGCAGCGCCGGCCGGTCAACCTGGAGCGCGCGCGCATCGGCGAGATCGAGGCGGCCTGGCGCGAGGGCGAGGAGCACCGCGGCTACGCGCGCCAGTGGGCCCAGGTGTACGCGCACGTCCACCGCTTGCGCAGCGACCCGGCGCTCGCCGGCCGCATCCTGGTGGTGCGCTACGAGGACGCCTGCGCCTCGCCGCAGGCGGCGGTGCGCGGGCTGCTCGAGTTCTGCGCGCTCGGGGATTCGCAGGGCCGCGTCGCCGCGGCAGCCGCGGGCCTCGCGGCGCCGCCCGCGCAGCCGCTCGAGGCGCGCGCCGCGGATGCCGTGTGGGCGGAAGCGGGCGCTGCGGCCGCGCTGTACGGGTACCTCAGAGAAAAGCGCGCAGGCTCAGCAGCGTAATCAGGGATCCGACCAGCACCAGCAGCAGGCGCGGGTTCAGCCCGCGGCACAGGCGCGCCGCGAAAGGCGCGGCGAGCACGCCGCCGACGATCAGCCCGGCGACGACCGGCCAGGTGCCCTCGACCGCGAGCAGGGTGAAGGAGGCCGCGGCCGCGAGCGTCACGAAGAACTCGGCGAAGTTCACCGAGCCGATGGTGGTGCGCGGGCTTCCACCCGAGCCCACCAGCGTGCTGGTCACCACCGGGCCCCAGCCGCCGCCGCCGACCGCGTCGACGAAGCCGCCGAAGAGGGCGAGCTTGCCGGCGTGGCGGGGCTCGCCCTCGCGCCGGCGCGGCCCCCGAAACGCCTTGGCGAGGATGGTGCAGCCCATGACGAGCAGGTAGGCGGCGACCCAGGGCTTCATCGCCTGCGCGTCGACCTGCGTCACCAGCAGCACGCCCGCCACCGCGCCGAGCGCCCCGGGAACGAGCAGCCGCAGGAACAGCCGCCAGTCGACGTTGCCGTACCTCGCGTGCGCCATGCCGGACACGCCGCAGGTGAAGAACTTGGCGATGTGCACGCTCGCGCTCGCCACCGCCGGGCTCGCGCCCATGCCGATGAGGAAGCTCGCCGCGGTGACGCCGTAGCCCATGCCGAGCGCCCCATCGACGAGCTGCGCGGCGAGCCCCACCGCCACCGCGATCCAGAACGCGCTGCCCTGCAGCGTCGCGCCCACCGTGTCGAAGCCGGCGGCGAAGAGCCGCCCGAGCATGAGGATCGTCAGCACCCCCAGGGCCGCGGCGGTGAACCAGGTCGCCGCGCGGAGCGCGGGGTGCTGCGCCTCGAGCTTCACGCCACGCGCTGCTCCAGCTGCGTGCGGCTCTCGATCAGCGCGGCGATGCGCCGGACCGAGCGCAGGTCGTCGAGGTCGATGTCCTCGATCGGCAGGCGCCAGCCCAGGTCCGACTCGATGTAGAGCAGCAGCTCCACCAGGCGCAGCGAGTCGAGCAGCCCGGTCTCGATGAGGTCGGTCTCGGGGCTGGGGATCTCGATGTGGAGCCGCCCGGCGAAGAGCCGGCCCAGGTCCTGCACGATTCTGTCTCTCATGTCTCGCATGCCATGTCGGTGTTGGAGAAGGCTTCCTTGAGGCGCGGCCGGTCGACCTTGCCGTTGGCGTTGCGCGGCAGGGCCTCGCAGCGCGTCCAGCGCGCCGGCAGCATGTAGTTGGGCACCAGGCGCGCGAGCGCCGCGCGCAGGCTCGCCGGCGCCGCCTCGGCGCCGGGCATCGGCACGTAGGCGCAGCAGATCAGCCACTGCTCGAAGCCCTCGGTGCGGATCGCCACCACCGCGCTCTCGCGCAGCTGCGCGAGCGAGGCGAGGGCGGCCTCGATCTCGCCCAGCTCGATGCGGTAGCCGCGGCTCTTGATCTGCGTGTCGGCGCGCCCGATCAGCTCGAACAGGCCGTCGGCGCGCACGCGCCCGAGGTCGCCGGTGCGGTAGAGGCGCTCGCCGGCGCGCCGCGGGTGCGCCACGAACGCCGCCGCGGTCTTCTCCGGGTCGCGCCAGTAGCCCGGGGAGAGGCCGACGCCGCCGATACAGATTTCTTCATTCACCAAGAGCAGCTCTTCCCCTTCGCACGGCGACCCGACCGGGATCGCCGCCTTGGGATCGGCCGGGCACGCCGGCACGTCGTAGTAGCTCGAGGCGATCGTCGTCTCGGTCGGGCCGTAGAGGTTGGTGAAGCGCGCGTGCGGCAGGCGCTTCATCCAGTGCATCAGCGTCGGCACCGGCAGCGCCTCGCCGCACCACATCACGCGGCGCAGCTCCGGGAAGTCGCCCTCGCGCAGCGCGTCCACCTTGGCGATGTAGTTGAGCACCGAGGGCACCGAGAACCACTGCGTCAGGCGCGAGACGCGGATGAACTCCGCGAGCCGGTGCGGCAGCAGCGCCGTCTCGAGGGGCACCACGTGCAGCTCCGCGCCCGCGGCGTACGCGCCGAAGATGTCGTAGGTGGAGAGGTCGAAATGCAGCGGCGTGTGCCCCGAGACGCGGTCGGTCTCGTCCAAGCCGAAGTGGCGCAGGCCCCAGTCGACGAACGCGGCCACGTTGGCGTGCGTGATCACCACGCCCTTGGGCACGCCGGTCGAGCCCGAGGTGAAGAGAATATGCGCCCCGTCCTGCGGCCCGGTGCCCGGGTCGATCGGCGCGAGCGGCGCGCGCGCCACGTCGGCGAGCGTGAACGCCGCGCGCAGCCCTGCGCTCGCCTGCATCTCCATCCAGCCGATGCGCGGCGCGCCTTGCACCCCGTCGACCACGTCGGCGAGCAGCGGGCCGACGTTGCTCGCGCCCAGCACGAAGCGCGGCTCGCACGCCTCGACGATGCGCCGCAGTCGCGCCGCCGGGCTCGCCACGTCGAGGGGCACGTGCATCGCGCCCGCCTTGAGGATGCCCAGCATCCACACCATCGCCGCCGGCTTCTTCGGATAGAGGAAGCACACGCGGTCGCCCTTGCGGCAGCCCGCCTCGCGCAGCGTGCGCGCGAGCCGCGTCGCCGCCGCGTCGAGCGCGCCGTAGGACAGGCGCTTCGCGCCGTAGACGATCGCCGTTGCTTCGGGACGCCGCTCGGCCTGGCGCTCGACGTAGTGCTGCAGCAAAGTCATGCGGTCACCCCCGCGCGCGCGAAGGCGGCGCGCACGTGGTCGAGCTCCTCGCGGCTGGGCGGGATGTCGAGGATGAAGGTGCGGTAGCCGACGCCGAGGTAGGCGGCGATCTGCTCGGCGACCTGGTCGTAGTCGCCCACGAGGTAGGGGCAGAAGGTCTTGTAGTTCTCGAAGGGCCACATCCAGTACACGCCCTCGCGCATGCCGTTGGCGCGCGTCGCGTCCGAGAGCTGCTTGTGCCAGTGCGAGTCGGAGACCTTCATCGCGAGCTGGTGCGAGATCTGGCCGCGGCGGTCGGCGGGAAAGCGCTCCACGGCCGCCTGCCACGCCGCTTCCTCGCTCGCTCGCGCGACGATGCCGATGCGCACGCCGCAGCCCGCGCCCTCGGGCGGCGGGTCGCCGAGGTAGTCCTTGGGCGGCCGCGGATACTTGACCGCGACGGCGCCGATCGCGCGCGCGGCCTCGAGGCCCGCGGGCGAGGAGCCCGAGACGAGGATGCCGGGCGCGAGCGCGGGATCGAGCGGCGGGGTCATGCGCAGGTTCCGCACCTTGTAGAACTCGCCCTCGAAGGTGACCGGGTCGCCGGAGGCGAGCAGGCGCTTGACGATGAGCGTGTACTCGACCAGGCGCTGGTAGCGCTTGTCGTGCGGGGTGTTGTCGTCGAGCGCGGCGAGGTCGTTCTTGAAGCCGCCGGCGACCATGTTGAGCCACAGGCGCCGGCCGTGCAGGTGGCCGAGGCTCGCCGCCATCTTCGCCACCGAGTAGGGATGCATGTACGCGGGCTGGGTCGCCACCAGCGGGCACAGCCGCTGCGTGCTCTGCACGATGAGCTGCGCCACCAGCCACGGGTCGACGATCGAGTTGTCGGTGTAGACGAGGATGCCCTCGCAGCCCGCTTCCTCGCTCCAGCGCGCCACCGCCGCGACCTCGTCGAGGTAGCGTTCGCGCGGCATGTCCTTCGATTGCGGGCAGGTCGAGAAGATGCGCACGCCGCCGGGGTTGAATCGCTCCATCAGCACTCTCCGATTGACTGTCTCCCCCGACGATTGAAGCGCAGGGAAGTTACGGACAGGGGAGCCTGACCCCTCGCGCAGCACCCCCTTCCAGACTATGCGCCGAAGGAATAATGCTTTGCGCCGCTGGCGATAATCGCCGGACCATGCTGCGCCTGTGTCTCCTGTGCGAGGAGTCGGCCGGCGTCCGGCTGCTGCAGGCCGTGGCGGCGAGCCCCTATCGCATCGGCGCGCTGCTGACCTCCCCGGGCTCCGCGCCCTGGCGGCTGGCGGAGAAGCTCGGCTGCAGCCCGATCCCCTCGCGCCGGGTGCGCGAGCCGGGCTTCGACGCGGAGCTGTCGGGCGCCGGCGTCGACCTGCTGCTCAACGTGCATTCCCTGCAGATCGTTCCCGAGGCGGTGCTGCGCGTGCCGCGCCTGGGCGGCTTCAACCTGCATCCCGGGCCGCTGCCGCGCTACGCCGGCCTCAACGCGCCGAGCTGGGCGATCTACCACGGCGAGGAGCGCCACGGCGTCACCGTGCACCGCATGGAGCCGGGCATCGACACCGGCGCGATCGTCTACGAGAAGCGCTTCCCGATCCGGCCGCAGGACACGGGCTTGAGCCTCGCGCTGCGCTGCGTGCAGGAAGGCCTGCCGCTGCTCGGGAGGCTGCTGGAAACCGCGGCGGCCGATCCCGCCGCGCTGCCTTCGCTCGCGCAGGATGCTTCGCAGCGGCGCTACTTCGGCCGCGCCGCGCCGCAGGGCGGCCGGCTCTCCTGGGACGCGCCGGCGCGGCGCATCCGCGACTTCGTGCGCGCGTGCGACTACCGCCCCTTCGCCTCGCCCTGGGGCGCGCCGCGTGCCGAGCTTGCAGGCGGCGAAGCCGAGGTCCTGGAGGTTTCGCTGACGGGTCAACCCAGCAACGTCGCACCGGGGACCATCCGGAAAGAAAAAGCAGAAATGCTGGTCGCCACCGGCGACGAGTGGCTCAAGGTCGTGCGCGCGCGGCCGCTGACCCAGCCATGCTTGCAGCCTGCCTGAACCAGGCCGCGCGCCGCGGCGGCCTGCATGTCTTTCGCGTGTTCCACCGCCGCCTGGGCGCGGCGCGCGCGGCGCCGCTCGCCGGGCTCGAGTGCCGGCGGCTGTCGGCGGCGGGGCTCGCGCGCTTCTCCGAGGACGCCACGCTCGGCTTGCACGGCTCGACCGACTGGCGGCACGCGTGCGTCGGTGCGTTCCTCGACGGCGAGCTCGCGGGCTACGTGTGGTTCGCCTGCGGCGAGGCGCCGCACGTGGACGGCGTGCGCGTGCAGGTGCCGGCGCGCTCGCTCTACCGCTTCAAGAGCTTCGTGCGCCCCGCGTTCCGCGGCCGCGGCATCGCGCCCGCGCTCTACGGCGCCGCCGACGCGCTGGTGGCCGAGCCCGGGCGCGAATCGGTGGTGAACTGCATCGCGGCGCAGAACGGCGCCTCGATCGCCGCGTCGCTCAAGAGCGGCGGCGCGCCGCTCGGCTGGCTCGCGTACTGGCAGGGGCGCGGGCGCTTCTTCGCCCTGCACTCTAGGTCGGTTGCAGCGCTGGGGCTTCGCTTCTACAGAGCTTCCTGAGCTCGGCGCGGGCGATCTTGCCCAGCGCGCCACGCGGGATGGCGGGCACGGCCAGGATGCGCCGCGGCACCATCTTCGTGGCAAGGTGCGCGCGGCACCAGTCGTAGAGCTCCCCCAGGATGCGCTCGGGCTCGCCGGCCTGCGCGCGCAGCACCACGGCGGCCCAGACCACCTCGAGCTCGCCCGAGCGCTCGCCGAACACGCCGCAATCGGCCACCGCGGGGTGGCGCTTCATCGCTTCCTCGATCTCGGCGGGGAAGATGGAGAGGCCGCCGGCGTTGATCATCTCCTTCAGGCGCCCGGTGACGGCGTAGGCGCCGCTCGCGTCGCGGCGCACGAGGTCGCCGGTGCGGAACAGGCCGTCGGCGGTGAAGCCCTCGCCGGGCATGCCGACGTAGCCTTCCATGATCGTGCCGCCGATGCAGAACTCGCCCACCTCGCCGTCGGGCAGCGCGCGGCCGCTCGCCGGGTCGCGCACCTCGCCGAAGGCGCCGAAGCGCAGCGGGCCGACGGAGGCGAAATCGGCGCCGGGAACGGAGACATCGTTGCAGCAGACCGTCGAGTAGGTCTCCGCGAGGCCGTAGGAGAGGTAGACGCGCGTGCGCGGCAGCGCCGCGACGATGCGCGCGGCCTGCTCGCGCGAAGTGGCGGCGCCGCCCATGGCGAGCACGCGCAGCCGCTCGCGCACCGCGGCCTCGCAGCCGTGGCGGCCGAAGAGGAACGCGCCCACCATCGGCGGGCAGATCGCGATGGTCGCGCCCTGATCGGCGAGCGCGGCGGCGAACGCCGCCGGGCTGGAGGACTCGCGCAGCACGCTGCAGTCGGCGCCCAGCGCCGCCGCGCCCATCAGGCCGTAGAGCCCGTAGACGTGCGAGAGCGGCAGGATCGGCATCACGCGCTCCCCCGGCGCGGCGCCGTAGAAGCCGAGCACCGCCTTGCCCTTCGCGAGGATCTTCGGCCAGGCGAGGGGCACGCCCTTCGCGGTCGAGGTGCTGCCCGAGGTGTAGAACACCGCCGGCGGCAGGTGCGCGAGCCACGCCTGCCAGTCGCTCGAGAGGCTGTCGGGGCGCGCAGGCGGATTTCCGGGGACAGCCGTTCCGGCGTAGCCGAGCAGCACGTCGCCGGCCATGCACGTCCTCGGCGTCCAGTCGTGCACGATGCGGCAGAGGCGCTCGTTCGCCGCGTCGACCGCAACCGCCTGCGGCGCGGTGCTCCCGAGGATGCCGGCGAAGGTCGGCCCCGACACCGTGGGCGCCGCGGCCACGAGCTGCAGCCCGAGGCGCCAGCCCGCGATCACCAGCTCGACGTGCTCGCGCGTGTTCTCGAGCGCGGTGACGATGCGCCCGCCGGGCCGCAGCGGGCTTTCCCGCTGCAGCCGCTCCGCCGTGGCGGCCGCGCGCGCGAGCAGGCCTTCGAAAGCCTCGCTGCTGCCGTTGAGCATCAGGTTCATGCGATCTTTTCCTTCTCCGCGAGCTTGCGCTGCACGAAAGCGGTGGTGGACGCGGTGGTGGCGAAGTTCGCCTCCTCGAGCTCGCGCGTCTCCACCACGATGCCGAACTCGCGCTCGATCAGCTCGACGAACTCGAGGAAGGCGAGCGAGTCGAGCTCGCCGCGCTCGCCCTCGCGCGGCGCCCGGCCGCCGGGAACGAGCGAGGTGTAGAGCCGCACGACCGTCTCGCGGATGTTCAATTGAAATTTTCCCTGTGGTGGCCCATCCAGGACTCCCCGTCCATCAGGCCCAGCCAGCACTGGCTGGACAGCAGCACGCCGAGCAGGGCGGGATCGGGGCAATGCAGGAGCGCGCCGCCCGACCAGCCGTAGACGCAGCGGCGCGCCGCGAGCGCCCCGGCGAGCTGCGGCTCCAGGCGCCCGTGCACCGCCGCCGCGCCGCTCGCGAAGGCGTGGTGGAAGAGGGCGTCGAGCACTTCGCCCGCGGCGCCGCGCTTCGCCGCGACCTGGAAGGCATGCGCGACGCCGCCTTCCAGGTAGTAGACGTACCAGCCCAGTGCCTGGCCGCGCCCGTCGCGCACCACCGAGCGCGCGAGCGTGCCGCGGCTCTTTACGGCCGCCATCTCGCGGAACAGCCACTCGAGGAAGGCCTCGTCGTAGTCGGGGTAGCCGCGCAGGAACTCGGTGACGAGCGGCAGGTGGTCCATGACCGCGCGCGCGTCGAGGCTTTCCGCGCTCGCCCGGGCGGGCGGGCGCAGGCGAGCGCCGGCGAGGCGCAGCGCGAGCGCGTCGAGGGGCTTCCACAGCGGGCGCAGCGCGCGCGCCGCGGCGGGGCGGCCGAGCCGGCGCAGGGCGTAGTCGCCGGCGTAGCGCGCCGGGCGCAGGATGCGCGTCCAGGCGATCGTCTTCAGGTGCGCCGCCTCGCCGCCGCACACCTCCCACATGCGCCGCACCGTCTCGTTCGCGCCGTCGGTGAAGGTCGCCGCCTGCGGCCCGCGCAGGTGGGTGCGGAACAGGATCGCGCCGACCGGCGCGCGCGTCTGCGGGTCGGCGACGAGCTGGCCGCCGCAGGCGATGCGCAGCGACCGGCCGTCCAGGCGCAGGCGCCGCACGTGCGAGCCGATGAACCCGACGATGCGGCCGGCGTCGTCCTCGTAGACGAGCGAGGGGATCTCCGCGTCGGCCCACGGGCAGTCGAAGAAGGTGCGCTCGAAGTACTCCGCGAGGCGCGGGGCGGGCGTGCGGCCGCCCGAGCGCATCACCGCCTCGTACAGGGCGGCGACGCGGGGAAGGTCGTCGCGGCGGCAGGCGCGCACCGCTTTGCCCGCACGCGCGGCCTGCCGCGGCGCCGCAGCCTCGCCAGCAGTGCTGATCATGGGCGCTAGCGTAGCGGCGCGGCGGCGAAGGCCGCGCTTTTCCGCCGTGCGCCGTACGGACCAGCCCGGATGGTCGAAAGCGCAGCCGCGTGCCCGTACTCTGATCGCGGAGGCCCGATGATCGTCGCGATTCACCAGCCGCACTTCTTTCCCTGGCTCGGCTACCTGCACCGCATGGCGCGCGCCGACGCGTTCGTGCTGCTCGACCACGTGCAGTTCGAGCGCCGCAACTACCAGAACCGCACCATGATCCGCATGGAAGGCGAGGCGCGCTGGCTCACCGCGCCGGTCATCCAGCGCTCGCAGAAGGAGCGCATCGTCGAGAAGCTGGTCGACAACCGCGAGGAAGGCGCGCGCGGCTGGGGGCCGGGGCACCTGCGCACCCTGCGCCACGCCTACCGCGCCGCGCCGTTCGTCGGCCGCTACCTGGGCGAGCTGCGCGCGCTGTTCGAGGCCGAGTGGCAGCGTCTCGCCGACCTCGACCAGGCCTCCCTCGACTTCCTGCGCGGCGCCTTCGGCATCCGCACGCCGCTCGTGCGCAGCTCCGAGCTCGGCATCGGGGGCGCGCGCGGCGAGCTGATCCTCAACATCTGCCGCGCCATGGGCGCGAGCACGCTCCTTGCAGGCATGGGCGGCTCGCGCCGCTACCTCGACGTCGCGGCGTTCGAGCGCGCCGGCGTGGACATCGAGTTCCACCGCTTCGAGCACCCGGTGTACCGCCAGTGCGGCACGGCGCCGTTCATTCCCGGCCTGTCCGCGCTCGACCTGCTGCTCAACTGCGGTCCCGCGAGCCGCGCGCTGCTGCTCGGCGAGGCGCAGGAGGAAGCGCGTGTCGCAGCCTGACATGAAGAAAAACGGCAACGGCGGCAGCTTCTCCGCGCGCTACGCGGGGCATACCGTGGTCGCGATCGGCGCCCACCCCGACGACCTCGAGCTCGCGGTGGGCGGCACGCTCGCGCGCCTGGCGGCCGACGGCGCGCGCGTGGTCATGGCGATCGTCTCGGCGCCGGGGAACTACCGCACGCGCATGGCCGAGGCGGAAGCCGCGGCGAAGATCCTGGGCTGCGAGCTGCGCCTGCTCATGAACGGCGGCGCGCGCATCGACGACCTGAAGAGCTACCAGCTGGTCGGCATGCTCGACGAGGTGGTGCGCGAGTACGGGCCCGCCGCGGTGCTCACGCACAGCGGCGCGGAGTTCCACCGCGACCACGTCTGCGTGCACGACGCGACGGTGTCGACGCAGCGGTTGCTGCAGTTCGATCTCTTCTCCTACAGCCCCACCATGTGCCGGCCGGTGCCGGTGCCCTTCAACCCGCGCGTCTACGTCGACGTGACCGGGACCATCGAGCGCAAGATGCAGGCGATCCAGGCGCATGCCAGCCAGTTCGCCAGCCGCGGCCTGAGCACCGAGCTCTACCGCGACGTCGCGCGCCTGAACGGGCGCATGGTCGGCGTCGACTACGCCGAAGGGCTCGACGTCGCGCGGATGCTGGTGTAGCGGTGCGCCTTGCGCTCGCCGCCCTCGCGCTCCTCGCCGGCTGCGCGTCGGCGCCGCCCCCCGACCCGGGCGGGAGAGTGGAAGTCGTCTGGATGCGCGTCGACGACGTGCAGCGCGTCTGCCAGGGCCTCGCCGGGCGCAAGGAATTCCTCGCCATCCTCGGCTGCTCGCGCTGGTCCGCGGAGCACCGCCGCTGCGAGATCTACGCCCCCGAGCCGCGCAGCGAGCGCGACGTGCAGCGCTTCGCCACGCTCGGGCACGAGCTCATGCACTGCTTCGAGGGCAACTGGCACGACCGCTTCGGCCGCATGCACGAGCGCACCACGCGCCACGCCTCGGCCCCGTAAAAGGGTCAGAGCAATTAACGATTTTGCAGTAAATTGCTCTGACCCAATAAACGAAGAGGGCACGGCCGCTAGACCGTGCCCTCGTGCTGCACCTTCTCTTCAAGCGGCGTTCGAGCAGTGACTACACAGTGTTTGGCCCAAGGGTGGGCTGTTAACAGGGTGCTGGCCATTGCCGTGTAGGGCGCCCCCTACACAGGTAGGGATTGTCCTACCCGCCGGTTTCCTGGGGGCGCACCTCGCCTGATCCGATCGGACTACGGGGCACATGCACGAACTGCCATTCGGAGTATTTGCGCGCCTTGGCGAAGGTGGCGTTGCGCTCTGCAAAACCGCCTGATTTGATTGGTTTTTCTTCCGAGGGAGAGGCGACGCCCAGGATGCCGCCCTCGGGCGCCGGAACGAGGGTGAAGGGCTGCCTCGTGACAGGGTCGAGATAGGCCTTGCGCAGGTGCCGCACGGCCATGGGGTAGCGCCGGTCCTCGAGCAGGTCGGCGAGCGCCTGCGGGTAGCGCTGCTCCTTGCGGTAATACGAGGCGATCGCCTGGCGGTACTGGTTGCCGACGAAAAGCAGCTCCTGCTCCTTCTCGCGCTGCGCCGCGTGCGAGGTCATCTCGCCGAAGGCCGCCCCGACCGCGCCCAGCGTGGCGACCAGGATGAGCACCGCTACATAGGTGAAGCCCCTTTCCTTACCACCGCTCATAGCCCTTGGCTCCGCTCTTCACGTCCCACACGCCGCCGCGCTTCATGTCCGCGGGCGGCACCGCCACCCAGGTCTCCCTCGTGCCGGTGAGCGGATCGGGCGGGATGGCGCGCAGGTAGCGCTTGGCCACCAGGTCCTCGAGCGTCATGGGATAGCGCCCGGCGTCCGCGTAGTGCTTGTCGAGCGCATCGCGCATCAGCACCAGGTTCTCCTTCAGCACCGCCTCCTCGGCGCGGCGCGTGCGCCCGACGTAGTCGGGCACCACGAGCGACAGGAGCAGCGCCACGATGGTGAGCACGACCATCAGCTCGATCAGCGTGAAGCCGCGTCTGGTTCTTTTCACGTTCACCACTCCCGGTAGGAAATGCCGTTCAGGCCGGCGCCTTCGCCGCGCGAGTAGACGTCGTAGACGTCGGCGCCTTCGCGCGGGTCGTCGGCGGGGCTCGCGTAGCTGCGCAGGCCCCAGGGCTCGCCGCTCACCGGGTCGGCCGGCACGCGGCGCAGGAAGTAATGCTTCTTCTCCTCGGGCGTGCGCGCGTCGGGCACGCCCTCGGCGAGCGCGGCGAGGCTGGGCGGGTAGCCCGAGACCCCGGCCTTGCGCTCGATCGCGCCCTCGTCGAAGGCCGCCTTGTAGGCGTCGATCGCGGTGCGGATCTCGCGCAGCGCGCGGCGCAGGTCCTGCTCCTTGCCGCGCTGCACGGTGGTCTCGGCCATCGGCAGCGCCACGGAGGCGAGCACCGCGACGATCGCCACGGTGATCAAGAGCTCGATGAGCGTGAAGCCCTTCATCGCGGCTGCTGCGGGGCGGGCTGCGGGCCGGCCGCGGGCGGCGCGGCGGGGGCCGGCGCCGCCGGGGACTCGGCCGCCGGCGGTTGCACCACGACAGGGGCGATCGAAGCCGGCGCCGCGCCGGCGCGGCCGACCTCGAGCTCGGTGCCGGAGTTGAACTCCTCGATGCGCGCCGCCGGCCGCTCGATG
>CBDDRQ010000185.1:0-5560 GCA_965233125.1 uncultured bacterium | reverse complement strand
GTCCTCCAGGGCGAGCTGCTGGCGGCGCAGCGTGAGCAGGTTGCGGCAGCGCGCCAGGCACTCGCGCGCATCGACCGGCTTGGTGAGGAAGTCGGTGATGCCGGCGTCGAGCGCGGCGTAGCGCACCTTGCGGTCGTCGTGCACCGTAACCATGACGATCGGCACGTGCTCGTAGCCCGGCAGCGCGCGCAGGCGCTTGACGAACTCGATGCCGTCCATGTCCGGCATCATGTAGTCGACCAGCACCAGGTCGCTCACGTGCCGCGTGGCCCAGACCACCGCGTCGACGGGGCGCGCGAAGCCCTCGACCACGACGCGCTCGTCGAGGCTGCGCACCACCTGCTCCAGAATCGCTCGGCCGGTCGACTGGTCGTCGACCACCATGACCGTGTTGCGCGCCGAAGGCAGTACCCTCACCTGCGCCTTGGCCATGCCCCCCCCCGGGTTGGGAATTACCCGTCGAAGCCTACGCCCCGGCCTGCGGGCTGTCCAGCGAGCCGCCCCGCGCCGCACGCATTTTTTCACCCTGGTGGTGCCGGAAGAGAGACTCGAACTCTCATGGTGTCGCCACCGGCGGATTTTGAGTCCGCTGCGTCTACCGGTTCCGCCATTCCGGCCCGCGTCCATCCGCGGAGAGGCGAAATTATAATTCGCGCGGTGCGCGTCTCCGAGTTCGACTATCCGCTGCCGCCCGAGCTCGTCGCGCAGCACCCCGCGGCGCAGCGGACCGCGAGCCGCCTGCTGCACCTCGACGCCGCGAGCGGGGCCGTGCGGGACCTGCGCTTCGCGGACCTGCCCCGCTTCCTCGGCGCGCGCGACGCCCTGGTGCTGAACGACACCCGCGTCGTGAAAGCGCGCCTCGCCGGCCGCAAGACGAGCGGCGGCAGGATCGAGCTGTTCGTGGAGCGCACGCTCGGCACCCGCGAGGCGCTCGCCCTCATCCGCGCGAGCCATCCGCCGCCCGTGGGCTCCGAGCTCGTCGTCGAAGACGCCCGCGTGCGGGTCCAGGGCCGCGAAGGCGAGCTCTACCGCGTGCGCTTCTCGCAGGACGTCGGGCCGCTGCTCGAGCGCCACGGCGCGGTGCCCCTGCCGCCATACATCCGCCACGAGCCCCGGCCCGAGGACGCCGAGCGCTACCAGACGGTCTACGCCGCGGCGCCGGGCGCGGTCGCCGCGCCCACCGCCGGGCTGCACTTCGACCGCGAGATGCTCGAGCGCATCGAGGCAAGGGGCGCCCGGGTCGCGCGGCTCACCCTGCACGTGGGCTTCGGCACCTTCCAGCCGGTGCGCGTCGACGAGGTCGAGGCGCACCGGATGCAGCGGGAGCGCTACAGCATTCCTGAACAGACGGCCCTCGTGCTGAAAGAACGGCGCGTGCTTGCCGTCGGCACGACGACGCTGCGCGCGCTCGAGACCTTCGCCCTCACCGGACAGCGCGAAGGCGAGACCGAGCTTTTCGTCTATCCCGGCTTCCAGTTCCAGGTCGTCGAGCGGCTGCTCACCAACTTCCACCTGCCGAAGTCGACGCTGCTCATGCTGGTCTGCGCCTTTGCCGGCAAGGAGCGCATCCTCGAGGCCTACCGCCACGCCATCGAGCAGCGCTACCGCTTCTTCTCCTACGGCGACGCGATGCTGATCGAGCGATGAGCTTTCAGGTCAGCGCGAGGGATGGGCAAGCGCGGCGCGGCGTGCTCGAGCTCGCCCATGGGCGCGTCGACACCCCGGCGTTCATGCCGGTGGGCACCTACGGCTCGGTCAAGGCGGTGTCCCCGGAGGAGCTCGCCGCCCTGGGCGCCCAGATCGTGCTCGGCAACACCTTCCACCTCTGGCTGCGCCCCGGTCTCGACGTGATCGCGCGGCACGGCGGGCTGCACCGCTTCATGGGCTGGAACGCGCCGATCCTCACCGATTCCGGCGGCTTCCAGGTGTTCAGCCTGGGCGCCTCGAGAAGAATCGCCGAAGAGGGCGTCCATTTCGCTTCGCCCGTCAACGGCGATCGCCTGTTCCTCACCCCCGAGGAGTCGATGCGCATCCAGCAGGTGCTCGATTCGGACGTCGCGATGGTTTTCGACGAGTGCACGCCCTACCCCGCCACCGAGGCGCAGGCGGAGGCGTCGATGCAGCTGTCCATGCGCTGGGCCGAGCGCTCCAAGCGCGCCTTTCAAGGCGGGAAGAATCTTCTCTTCGGCATCGTTCAGGGCGGGGTCTACGAGGCACTACGGGAAGAGTCCCTGCAAAAGCTGAAACAGCTGGGTTTCGACGGCTATGCGATCGGCGGCCTCGCCGTGGGGGAGCCGAAGGCGGAGCGCTCGCGCATCCTTGCGCACACTGCGCCGCGCCTGCCCGCAGACCGGCCGCGCTACCTGATGGGCATGGGCACGCCCGAGGACATCATCGAGGCGGTGGCCGCCGGCATCGATCTGTTCGACTGCGTGCTGCCCACGCGCAACGCGAGGAACGGGTGGCTGTTCACGCGCTTCGGCGACGTGCGCATCCGCAACGCGCGCTACCGCGACGACACCGGGCCGCTCGATCCGGCCTGCGCCTGCATGACCTGCCGGAATTTCACGAGAGCCTACCTCTACCACCTGCAGAAGGCGAACGAGATCCTCGGCGCGCGCCTCAACACGCTGCACAACCTGCACTACTACCAGGAGCTGATGCGCGAGCTGAGGAGCGCGATCGAGAAAGGAACTTTTCTTTCAAGATCCCAAGAACTTTTGGCGCTCCGTAAGCAGCTATAATCGCCGCCTTCCCCCCGTCCGGAGTCCGCAGTGATCATCTCCCCCGCCTACGCGCAGGCCGCCCCCGCCGGCGACCCGGGATTCATCGGCTTCCTGCCGATCATCCTGATGTTCGTGCTGCTGTACTTCCTCATGATCCGGCCGCAGATGAAGCGCGCCAAGGAGCACAAGCAGATGGTCGAGGCGCTGCAGAAGGGCGACGAGGTCATCACCGCCGGCGGCGTGCTCGGGCGCATCACGAAGATCGGCGACGCCTACGTGAGCCTCGAGATCGCCCCGAACACCGAGGTCAGCGTGCAGCGCGCCTCGGTGCAGACGCTGCTGCCCAAGGGCACGCTGAAAAGCATTCAATAAGTGAACCGGTTTCCGGCCTGGAAGTACGCGCTGATCGCGGTGGCGATCCTCGCCGCCTTCCTCTACACGCTGCCGAACTTCTTCGGCGAGGCGCCGGCGGTGCAGGTCTCGAGCGGCAAGGCCACGGTCAAGCTCGAGCCCGCGGTGCTGGGGCGCGTCGAGGAGGTCCTCAAGTCGGCCGGCATCGCCTATACCGGCGCGGTGTTCGAGCAAACGACCCTGCGGGTGCGCTTCGCCGACCCCGACACGCAGCTCAAGGCGCGCGATACCATCGAGCGCGCGCTCAATCCGAACCCGCAGGACCCGACGTACGTGGTCGCGCTCAACCTGCTGCCGGCCTCGCCCAACTGGCTCGGCGCCATCCGCGCCCTGCCCATGTACCTGGGCCTCGACCTGCGCGGCGGCGTGCACTTCCTGCTCCAGGTGGACATGCAGGCCGCCATCGTCAAGCGCCTGGAGAGCGTGGCGCGCGACGTGCGCGCCGAGCTGCGCGCCAAGGAAATCCGCGACGGCGGCATCCGCCGCGAAGGCCAGTTCGTGCGCGTGCAGTTCCGCGACGCGGCGGCGCGCGACAAGGCGCGCGCGGCGCTCCTGAACGCGTTCCAGGACCTGAACGTCGCCGATCGCGACAGCGGGCAGGACTACCTGCTGGTGGTCAGCCTCAAGCCCGATGCGCTGAAGCGCACGCAGGAGTACGCGCTGCAGCAGAACATCACGACGCTGCACAACCGCATCAACGAGCTCGGCGTCGCCGAGCCGATCATCCAGCAGCAGGGCGCCGACCGGGTGGTGGTGCAGCTCCCCGGCGTGCAGGATACCGCCAAGGCGAAGGACATCCTCGGGCGCACCGCCACCCTGGAAGTGCGCCTGGTGGACGAGGAGAAGATGACGCAGGAGAACCTCGCCGCCGCGGCGCGCGGCCAGGTTCCGTTCGGCACCGACTACTACGTCGAGAGGAACGGCCAGCCGCTGCTGGTGAAGAAGGAAGTGGTGCTCACCGGCGAGCGGCTCACCGACGCGCAGCCCGGCTTCGACTCGCAGACCAACGAGCCCGCGGTGCACCTGCGCCTCGACGCCGCGGGCTCGCGCATCTTCCAGCAGGTGACCCGCGAGAACGTCAACAAGCGCATGGCCATCCTCCTTTTCGAGAAAGGCCGCGGCGAGGTCATCACCGCCCCGGTGATCCGCAGTGAGATCCCGGGCGGGCGGGTGCAGATCTCCGGGCGCATGAACACCACCGAGGCGAACGACATCGCGCTGCTCCTGCGCGCCGGATCGCTCGCCGCGCCGATGGAGATCATCGAAGAGCGCACCGTCGGCCCGAGCCTCGGGCGCGAGAACATCGAGAAGGGCTTCAACGCCACGCTCTGGGGCTTCCTCGGCATCGTCGTCTTCATGTCGCTGTACTACACGCTGTTCGGGGTCATTTCCTCGCTGGCGCTGGCGGTGAACCTGCTGCTGCTCGTCGCGCTGCTCTCGCTGCTGCAGGCCACCCTCACCCTGCCCGGCATCGCCGCCATCGCGCTGACGCTGGGCATGGCGATCGACGCCAACGTGCTGATCAACGAGCGCATCCGCGAGGAGGTCCGCGCCGGCGCGACGCCGCAGGCCGCGATCGCCGCGGGCTACGAGCGCGCCTGGGGCACGATCTTCGATTCGAACATCACCACCCTCATCGCCGGGCTTTCCCTGCTCATCTTCGGGTCGGGGCCGGTGCGCGGCTTCGCGGTGGTGCACTGCCTGGGCATCCTCACCTCGATATTCTCGGCGGTGACGGTCTCGCGCGGCATCGTCAACCTGGTCTACGGCCACCGCCGCCGCGTGGCGAGGCTCGCCATCGGCGACACGGCGTGGAAGTGAGCTGAGCGATGGAGTTCTTCAAGATCCGCCGAACCATCCCGTTCATGCGGTATGCCGTGATCTTCAACGTGATCTCGGTGCTCACCTTCGTCGCCGCGGTCGCCTCGCTCGCGGTCCAGGGCCTCAACTTCTCCATCGAGTTCACCGGCGGCACGGTGATGGAGGTCAGCTACAAGGAGTCCGCCGACGCCCAGAAGATCCGCGAGACCCTGGAGGGCGCCGGCCTGAAGGCGGAGGTGCAGAACTTCGGCTCCTCGCGCGACGTGCTGATCCGCATGCCGATCGAGAAGGGCCAGTCGAGCGCCGCGCTGTCGCAGAAGGTGCAGCAGCTGCTGCGCGGCGACGACGCGAGCGCCGAGGTGCGCCGCATCGAGTTCGTCGGGCCGCAGGTCGGCAAGGAGCTCGCCGAGTACGGGGCACTCGCGCTGCTCGTCACCGCGATCGGCATCGTCCTGTACCTCGCGCTGCGCTTCGAGTGGAAGTTCGGCCTCGCCGGCATCGTCGCCAACCTGCACGACGTGGTCATCATCCTGGGCTTCTTCTCCTTCTTCCAGTGGGAGTTCTCGCTGCCGGTGCTCGCCGCGGTGCTCGCCATCCTCGGC
>CBDDRQ010000184.1:0-4579 GCA_965233125.1 uncultured bacterium | reverse complement strand
TGAACACCAACGCGCTCGAGCGCGGTGTCTTCCCGGGCGTGGCTGAACTCATCAGCACCATCGACAATTATGTCGAGCAGCACAACCGCGATCCCAAGCCATTCATCTGGACGGCGCGCGCCTCGGACATCCTCGCCAAAGGTGCCAAAGCGCGTGCACGCCTCAATAAGTTGCAATCTGTTTGACGCACTACACTAGGCCGGTTGCCACCGTGCGGCGAAGATCGTGCACGGTCCACGGGACCTCGATCGGGTCCTTCGCGCCGCTGTCCGGGTCCGTGTGCCGCGCCGTGTACTGCGCGAGACCGAGCGCCTTCTGCTTGACGTGCTGACCTGCCTTCGTCGAAGGGAACACGAAGACCTTGTCGATGCCCTTGCGGTAACCCAGCAGCTCGATGGCCTGCTGGCAGAGCATCACATCGTGCGGCTCGCCATTCTTCGTCTCGCGGATCGTCCATACGCCGCGCTCCAGATCGACATCGCGCCAGCGCGCCGCGACGATTTCCCCCGACCGGCAGCCGGTCAGGAGAACAAGCATCATGGATTCGCGCACAAGGCGGCTGTACGGGCTATGCGGAAGCCACTTGAGGAACTTGGCGAGCTCCGCATCCGTCAGCGCGCGCCTTCTGCGGACCTGCGACGCTCCCTTGATGCCAAGCGTCGGCGGCGCGAACTGGTCCGGAAGCCGGCCCTGGTCGATAGCATGCGCGTATGCGCAGCGAATGCGCGAGAGAATCGTCGTCGCAGTGCGCGGGTGCCTGAGCATTTTTGGCCGGATCAGCTCGTCCTGAAGCTCGCGCCGAGTAAGTTCGATGGCCGACTTGCCGTCGAACACCGGGAGGAAGTACTTGCGCAGCAGGCGCTCCGCTTCTGCGCCGCGCTTTTGCTTGGACAGAGCCTCCTTGACGTACTCGTCAACGAGGTCGTTGACCGTGTACCGCTGCGCTACGCGCTCGCGCGTGGCTTCCTTGCGCTCTTTTCGCTTCTCGAGCTGCGGGTCCTTGCCCTGGTCGCGCTCGACGCGCTTCCTGAGCGCTGCGTCGCGTGCCTTGGCGAGAGTCAGTGGCCCGACGTCCCCGAGCCGGATCTCCCGCAGCGCGCCGTCCTTAGACCGGTAGCGATAGAAGAAGACCTTCTTGCCGGACACCGCGCAACGCACTCTCAGGCCTGGGCACTGAGCGTCGCCGCGCTCCTCTCCCGGCCCCATGTCGGCGATAATCCCGGCGGTCAGGGGCTCCGGTTTTCTCAGTATAGGTTTTTGCGGCATCAATCCTCCCTAGGGTTGACCTACACTCAGACCTACACTGACCAGCCCGGCAAGGACTTGCAAGTACTTGCCTGAACTTGACCAGAAAATTTGTCGGTGAAGGCCAAAATTTCTTGGAACGACAAGACTTTATAGCGCAGAACGGCAGTGCCGACAAGGGTCTTCGGTCGCCCGAAAGTTCGGCTCATACACCCATGATGCAGCAGTACCTGCGCATCAAGGGCGAGCATCCGGACATCCTGCTCTTCTACCGGATGGGCGACTTCTACGAGCTCTTCTACGACGATGCCGAGCGCGCGTCGCGGCTGCTCGACATCACGCTCACGCAGCGCGGCGCCTCGGCGGGCGCGCCGGTGAAGATGGCGGGGGTGCCGGTGCACTCGGTGGAGCAGTACCTCGCCAAGCTGGTGAAGCTCGGCGAGTCGGTGGCGATCTGCGAGCAGATCGGCGACCCGGCGCTCGCGAAGGGGCCGGTCGAGCGCCAGGTGATGCGCATCGTCACGCCGGGCACGCTGACCGACTCGGCGCTGCTGGATGAGAAATCCGAGAACGTCCTTCTCGCCATCAGCCGCGACAGGAGCACGGTGGGGCTTGCCTGGCTCTCGCTCGCGAGCGGCACGCTGCGCGTGGCGGAGGTGGCCCCGCAGGCCCTCGCCAACGAGCTGAGGCGCATCGGCCCGGCCGAGGTCCTGCTCGCGCAGGAGGCTTCGCTCGAGGGCTACTTCCTCACCCGCCTGCCGGCCTGGCACTTCGACGTCGAGAGCGGGAAGAAGAAGCTCCTCAAGCAGCTCGGCGCCGCCTCGCTCGCCGGCTTCGGCTGCGAGGACCTGACCCTCGCCATCGGCGCCTGCGGCGCGCTCCTCGACTACGCCGGCAAGACGCAGGGGCAGGCGCTCGCGCACGTCACCGCGGTGAGCGCCGAGCGGGCCGGCGAGTACCTGCGCATGGACGCGGCGACGCGGCGCAACCTCGAGCTCACCGAGACGCTGCGCGGCGAGCGCGCGCCGACGCTGTTCTCGCTGCTCGACGAGTGCGCGACCGGCATGGGCAGCCGCCTGCTGCGGCACTGGCTGCACCACCCGCTGCGCGACCGCGAGGCCCTGCAGGAGCGCCATCAGGCAGTCGAGGTTCTGCAAGAGTCCTTTTCCCGTATCGAGAAAGTCCTGAAAGGCTTCTCCGACGTGGAGCGCATCACGGCGCGAGTCGCGCTGAAGAACGTGCGCCCGCGCGAGCTCGCCGGCCTGCGCGAGAGCCTGGAGCTTCTTCCTTCATTGGTCGACGCGCTTCCGGCGAGCACGCCGCTTCTTGCCCGGCTGCGCGCCGACCTCGGCCGGCCCGGCGAATGCCTGAAAGAGCTGGCGGCGCTCGCCGCCGAGCCCGCCGCGCGCGTGATCGACGGCGGCGTCATCGCCGGGGGCCACAGCGCCGCGCTCGACGAGCTGCGCGGGCTGCAGTCGAACGCAGGGGAGTTTCTCCTCAACCTGGAGAGACAGGAGAGAGAGCGCAGCGGCATTCCCAGCCTGCGCGTCGCCTACAACCAGGTCCACGGCTACTACATCGAGATCACCAACGCGCACGCGGACAAGGTGCCCGCGGACTACCGGCGGCGGCAGACCCTGAAGAACGCCGAGCGCTATATCACCCCGGAGCTGAAGGCCTTCGAGGACAAGGCGCTTTCCGCGCGCGAGCGCAGCCTCGCGCTCGAGAAGACGCTCTACGACGCGCTGCTCGATGCGCTGCAGCAGCACCTCCCGGAGCTGCAGCGCATCGCCCGGGCGCTGGCGCAGCTCGACGTTCTCTGCTCTTTCTCTTGCATCTCTGTTCGCAGGGATTGTGTGCGGCCCGTTTTCGTCGACGACAACCTGATCGAGATCGAAGGCGGCCGCCACCCGGTGGTCGAGACGCAGATCGAGGGCTTCATCGCCAACGACTGCCGGCTCTCGCCGACGCGCCGGCTGCTGCTCATCACCGGCCCGAACATGGGCGGCAAGTCGACCTACATGCGCCAGGTGGCGCTGATCGTGCTGATGGCGCACGTCGGCGCCTTCGTGCCCGCGCGCGCCGCGCGCATCGGGCCGGTCGACCAGGTCTTCACGCGCATCGGCGCCGCCGACGACCTCGCCGGCGGGCGCTCGACCTTCATGGTCGAGATGACCGAGAGCGCGGCCATCCTGCACAACGCCACCGAGAAGAGCCTGGTGCTGATGGACGAGGTCGGGCGCGGCACCTCGACCTTCGACGGCCTGTCGCTCGCCTGGGCGATCGCGAAGCAGCTGGTCCAGGGAAACCGCGCGATGAGCCTCTTCGCCACGCACTACTTCGAGATGACGCGGCTCGCGCTCGAGCACAAGGAGGTGGCGAACGTGCACCTCGACGCGGTCGAGCACAAGGACACGGTGGTGTTCCTGCACGCGGTCGAGGAAGGCCCGGCGAGCCAGAGCTACGGCCTGCAGGTCGCGGCGCTCGCCGGCGTGCCGAAGGCGGTGGTGCGCCAGGCGAAGAAGTACCTGCAGCTCCTGGAGGACGCGGCCATCAGCCGCGGCAACCAGTCCGACCTCTTTGCGAAAGGCCATGTCGAGGAGGAAGAACCCGCCATCGACCCCCTGCGCGAGGAGCTCGCGAAGCACAACCCCGACGAGCTCACGCCGCGCGAGGCGCTCGAGCTGCTCTACCGGCTGAAGAAGCTGTGATCGACATCGGCGCCAACCTCACGCATTCCGCCTTTCGCGACGACGTCGCCGAGGTCGTTGCGCGCGCGCGCGAAGCGGGCGTGGAATCCATCGTCGTCACCGGCACCACGGTCGGCGAGAGCGTCCACGCGTCGCTGCTGGCCGAGCAGCACGGGCTGTACTCGACCGCCGGGGTACACCCTCACCATGCGCGCGAGTGCGACGCGCATACCATCGGCCGGCTGAGGGAGATCGCGCAGCACCCGCGCGTGGTCGCCATCGGCGAATGCGGCCTGGACTTCAACCGCAACTACTCGCCGCACCCGGACCAGGAGAAATGGTTCGTTGCCCAGGTGGAGCTCGCCCTTTCCATCGACAAACCTCTGTTCCTGCATTCGCGAGATGCGCATCCTCGTTTTTCAGAAATCGTCAAACACCATGGAGTGAAGAAAGCCGTCGCTCATTGCTTTACCGGCGAGAGGGACGAGCTGCACGCCTACCTCGACCTCGGCCTCTACATCGGCATCACCGGCTGGATCTGCGACGAGCGGCGCGGCACGCACCTGCTCAAGCTGGTGCAGGAGATCCCGCCCGAGCGGCTGCTGCTCGAGACCGATTCGCCCTACCTCGTGCCGCGCGACCTG
>CBDDRQ010000183.1:0-15944 GCA_965233125.1 uncultured bacterium | reverse complement strand
GAGGAGCTGCTCGCCGACCTCGGCCTGGGCAAGCGCCTGCCTGCGGTGGTGGCGCGCAGGCTGCTGAAAAAGGCGGACCTCGACGAAGCCAAGGCGACCAGCAGCGTCACCATCCGCGGCACCGAGGGCATGGCGGTGCAGCTCGCCACCTGCTGCCGCCCCATCCCCGGCGACGCCATCGTCGGCTCGATCAAGAAAGGCCAGGGCCTGGTGGTGCACGCCGAGGACTGCGGCAGCAGCCTGCGCTCGCGCAAGAACGAGCCCGACCAGTGGATCGACGTCGAGTGGGACCTGCGCACCACGCGCCTTTTCCAGACGGCGATCGGCGTCACCGTCGAGAACCAGCGCGGCGTGCTCGCCAAGGTCGCCTCGGCGATCGCCGAGGCCGGCTCCAACATCGACTCGATCAGCATGGGCGAGGACCGCGCGGTCTTCACCACCATGAACTTCGTCCTGGAAGTCGCCAACCGCCAGCACCTCGCGCGCGTCTGGCGCTCGCTCCGCCGCCTCCCCGACGTCAGGAAGCTCACGCGCATCCGCGAATAGCTACCAGCGGCCGACGACCGTGGCCGTAAGTCCGCTACGCTCCGTCTCGAACTCGGTCACCGGGAAAGTCCCGCCGGCGAGCGTCACGTCGGCGCGGCCGGCCGTCAGCCGCCAGTGCCGCACGCCCACGCCGGCTTCGAGGCGCGGGTGGATGGCGAAGCGCAGCTCGAGGTCGAGCTGCACGCCGCTGCCGCGCCCGCCGGTCACGATGTTGGGGACCGGGCCGAGGTCGGCGCGCAGGTAGTGGCTGTCTTCGTTGCGCACGCTCGAGTAAGGCACGTACGCGAGATCGGCGAGCAGGCGCACCCGGCTCGCGATCGCGGCGCGGCCGGCGACGCCGACCCGCAGCGAGCGCCAGCGCACCTCGTTGGTGATGACGCGCACGTTTTCCGGGAAGCTGGGCGATGGGCCGACGGTGGGCATCAGGCCGAAGCCGTCGAGCTCCTCGCTCCACTGCTGGAAGCCGGCGAAGACGCCGAGCCTGCTCCCGGCGGCGCTGCGCCAGAGGTCGCGGCCGACGTCGAGGGTCAGGTAGGAGAAGCGCTCGCCGCGCACCGAAGAGGTGGTGTCGTCGGTCTTCGCCTGGGCAGCGTCGTAGTCCTCGTCGTCGAAGCTGCCGTCGCGCACCTCGCCCAGGCCAAAATTGCCCTTGAAGAACCAGCCCTCGCTCGAGACCTCGCTGCGCCAGTGCAGCTCGAGCGCGCGCGCATCGAGATCGTCGTAAGTGAGGATGGAGGTCGGGTTGCCCAGCGTCGGGTCGGCGCCCTGGGCGTTGTGGGCGAAGCGGTTCTCGCCGCTCGAGAGCCAGTAGCGCGTGCCGAACTCGAAGCCTCGTTCTTGAGAATGAATCTGAAAAGACAGGACGGCCAGCCCAAGACCAAAGAGAACGGTTGGCTTCAGGGCCGCCATACTTCGGGATTCACGAGGTGCGCCGGGCGCTCGCCGCGCAGCGCCTGCAGGATCTGCTCGGCGGCCGAGAACGCCATGCCGCGCAGCGCTTCGTCAGTAAGTCCGGCGATGTGGGGCGAGAGGATCAGGTTCTCCAGGCCCGCGAGCGGGCTGTCCCCGGCCACCGGCTCGTCCTCGTAGACGTCGAGCGCCGCGCCGCCGATCCAGCCTTCGCGCAGCGCCCGGGCGAGCGCCTGCGCCGACACGATGGGGCCGCGCGCGGTGTTGACGAGGAAGGCGTGCTTCTGCATCGAGCGCAGCTCGCGCTCGCCGACCATGCCGCGCGTCTCGGCGTTCAGCTCGGGGTGCATCGAGACGAAATCCGACTCGCGCCAGATGCGCCAAAGATCGCTCACCAGCTCCGCGCCAGCCGCCCTTGCCTTCTCCGCCGGCACGTACGGATCGTAGGCGAGCACGCGCATCCGGAACGCCGCGGTGCAGATGCGCGCCACCTCCTCGCCGATGTTCCCCAGGCCAACGATGCCGAGCGTCTTGCCGCGCAGCTCCATGCGCCGGTAGTGCTTCTGCGCCGGCCAGCCTTCGCCGGCATGCGTTAGCCGGTTAAACGGCAGCATGTTCTTGGCGAGCGCGATCATCGCGCCCACCGTGTGCTCGGCCACCGGCACGGTGCCGAACGCGGGGTTGTTGACGACCGCGATGCCGCGCGCGCTCGCGGCGGCGATGTCGACCGCGTCGGTTCCGCGCCCGGAGGTCGAGATCACGCGCAGGTGCTGCGCGCCGGCAAGCGCCGTGCCGGGAAGCTTGTTCGGGTAGCGCACGAAAGCGCCGCCGGCGGAGCGCAGCGCGCCCGCGACGGACTCGGCGGTCGGGCTCTCTAGGATCTCCACCGGCACCGCCGCGCGCAGGCGCTCCTCGGCGTCGGGGTGGTACATGCGTCCAATCAAAACGACGGGATGGGCGTCCACGGTTCCCCATTACTATAGGGCATGTCCAGAAACCTCATCGCAGAGTACCGCATGCTCTCCACGGCCAACGTCTCCGACGGCCTGGACCGGCTGAACATCAAGGGCGCGCCGCACGGCATCGGCCCGTTGTGGGACAGCTGCCCGAAGATCGTCGGGCCGGCCGCGACGCTCAAGCTCGTCCCGGTCGGGCAGGCCGAGGAGTCGCCAGTGCTCGGCACGCTCGAGGCGGTGAAGCGCGGCCGCCCCGGGGACGTGCTCGTGATCGACCAGGGCGGGCGCATGGACGTCAACAGCTACGGCGGCGTCGCCGGCTTCACCACGCGCCACTTCGGGCTCGTCGGCTGCGTGATCGACGGCGTGACGCGCGACATCGACGAGTACAAGCAGCTCAACCTCCCGGTCTTCGGCAAGGGCTTCATCCAGCAGTCGATCCGCAACCGCTGCGCCTGCGCCGGCTACGCGATCGAGGTCGAGCTCGGCGGCGTGCCGGTGCGTCCCGGCGACCTCGTCATGGCCGACGAGAACGGCGTCTGCGTCGTGCCCAAGGACAAGATGGCCGAGGTGCTCGAGTTCGCGAAGCTCTTCAAGTCGATCGAGGACACCGTGGTGGAAGCGGTGCGCGGCGGCGCCGACCCGGTGGAAGCCCACCAGCGCGTGCGCTACGACATGATGACCAAGGCGGGCTACAAGCCCTAGGCGAGCGTGCGCATGCCGGCGGCGTAGACGACCGCAAGCACGAAGAAGATCCCCCACCAGGCGAACAGCCCCGTCACCGCGCCGACGCTTGCCCCGAAGGTGACGAGCGACGCGAACGGCAGGCCGAGCAGCAGGGAAACAACCCAGGCGATCCCCGCGGCCGGCACGAGCAGCAGCGTCGCGACGATTGCCGCCATGACGAGGACCTGCGAATACGTGACGTCGCTCATGCTCTCCTCATGGTAAATCGTCTCCGCGAAGGCTCGCGTGCCCTGCTGCGATGGCTCGCCGCCCGGCGCGCGCCGCCGCAGCCCGGCCGCTTCGCGCTCAGGCAGAAGTCTAGCCTGCATGGCTTCATCGGGGTCGCCGCGGCGCCGCCCTGGCGCGAATATCTTCTCTACCTGCCGCGCGGCATGGAGCGCCTGGCGCGAGCGCCGCTCGTCGTCTGGCTCCACGGCTGCCGCCAGGACCCCGAGGCGTTCGCCGCCGGCACGCGCATCGCGCGCTTCGCCGACGAGCGCGGCTTCGCCGTGCTGCTGCCGCGCCAGAGCCGCCTCGCGAATGCCGAGCGCTGCTGGAACTGGTTCGACCGGCGCACCGCCCGCGGGCAGGGCGAGGCAGCGATCGTCGCCGCGCAGGCGGCCGACGCGCTCGAGCGCTTCGCGCTGGACGAGAAGCGGGTCTACGTCGCGGGCCTGTCCTCCGGCGGCGCGCTCGCCGCGGCGCTCGCGCTGCACGCGCCGGGCTTGGTGCGCGCCGTGGCGATCCACTCCGGCGCGCCCTGCGGCGCCGCCCACGATGCCGCGGAGGCCCATCGCGTCATGGCCGAAGGCCCGAAAGGCGATGCCTTCCCGGCAACGCGCGGCCGCGTGCCGGCGCTGATCATCCACGGCAAGGACGACCGGACGGTGGCACCGGTGAACGCCCTCTACCTCGCGCGGCAGTTCCTCGTCTTCAACGGCGTCGACCCCGCGGCCCTGCCGCCCGGCGCGGCGCTGCCGCGGCCGGGCATGCTGCCGCTGCCCTGGCGCTCGAACGGGCCCGACGGCGATTACTACGTGGGCGCGCGGCTCGCCGCCCGCGTGGTCACCATCGAGGGCCTGGGCCATGCCTGGAGCGGCGGCGACGCCGCGTATCCGTTCTTCGCGGCGGAGCACCGGGACGCGACGGAGCTCGTCTGCGACTTCTTCGCCGCACATTGAAATATGATTTTCTCTTTGGGTGGGAGGAGGAAGTGAACCAGGAATCCGCTGCTGAGATCCTACGGCTGGAAGACGAGCGCTACGCCGCCATGGTGGCGGGGGACGTGAACACGCTCGAGCGCCTGCTCGACGACGATCTCGTCTACATGCACTCGAGCGGCATCGCGGACAGCAAGGAGAGCTACCTGCGCGGCATGCGCGAGGGCATCTGGGACTACCAGCGCGTCGGCCGCACCGAGCAAGCCGTGAAGCTCACCGGCGACACGGGGCTCGTCTTCAACCGGCTGGCAATCAGCATCAAGGTCCGGGGCGTGCAGAAGGAGCTCGACACCCGCGCGCTCGCCGTCTGGGTACGCCGCGCCGGCGGCTGGCGCCTGGTCGCAGTCCAGTCCGGCGCGATTGCCAAGCCATGAAGATCGGCTTTGTCGGCGTCGGCAAGATGGGCCGGCCGATGGCCGGACACCTGCTCAAGGCGGGGCATCCGGTCGCCGCGTGCGACCTCGCGCCGGCGTTGGTCGACGCCCTCGTCGCGCTCGGTGCAACCCGAGCCGCCACGCCGGCCGATGCGGCGCGCGGCGCCGAGATCCTATTTTCTTCCCTTCCCGACGACTCGGCGCTGCGCAAGGTCGCCGATGGCGTTCTGGCCGGGGCACGGCCGGGAACGGTATTCGTCGATACGAGCACGGTCTCGCCGAGCGTCTCCGCCGAGGTGGCAGCCGATTTCACCGCGCGGCGCATGCACTACCTGCGCGTCGCGGTGTCGGGAAACAACAAGATGGCGGAGCAGGCCGCGCTCACGATAATCGCCTCGGGCGAGCGCGAGGTCTACGAGAAGTGCCAGCCCCTGCTCGCCCTTTTCGGCCCGACCCAGTACTACGTCGGCGAAGCCGAGGAGGCGCGCGCGCTCAAGCTCGCCATCAACCTCATGGTCTACGCTACCATCGCCGGCCTCGGCGAGGCGCTCGCCATCGGCAGGCGCAACGGCCTCGACTGGGCGCAGATGATCGACGTCATGGCGACGAGCGCGATCGGCTCCCCGCTCCTCAAGGCGAAGAGCGCCGCCCTCAAAGCCGGTGACTTCACCGCGACCTTCGACTGCCTTCAGGCCCGCAAGGACCTCGGCCTCATTGCCGGCGCAGCCCATGCAAGCGGCGTTTCGGCGCCGGTCGCGGCGGCAGCCGCCGCGCTGATCGAGGCCTGCATCGCGAGCGGCGGCGCCGAGGAGGACTACGCGGCGATGATCAAGGCGGTGGAGCGCGCCGCGAAGTAGCCCGTCCACGATCTGTCGATTCGCCGGGGCCCCGTTCGACAATGGCGTGAGGCACATCGAAAGGAGCGAACCATGCCCAGCACCATCCGTCTTCACCGCGTTCTGCGCGCCCCGCCCGAGCGGGTTTATCGAGCGTTTCTCGATGCCGAGGCCATGGCCAAGTGGCTGCCGCCCTACGGCTTCACCGCCAAGGTGCACCACCTCGACGCCAGGGTCGGCGGCACGCACAAGATGTCGTTCACCAACTTCACCACCGGGAAGAGCCACTCCTTCGGCGGGCGCTATCTCGAGCTCAAGCCGCACGAGCGCATCCGCTACACGGACGAGTTCGACGACCCGAACCTGCCGGGGGCGATGCAGGTGAGCGTGACCCTGAAGAAAGTATCGTGCGGGACGGAGGTGACGATCGTGCAGGAAGGCGTCCCGGACATCATCCCCGCCGAGGCCTGCTACCTCGGCTGGCAGGAGTCGCTCGCGCAGCTCGCGAAGCTCGTCGATCCCGAGATCCCGGACTAGCGGGAATGGTGGTAGGTCGTGGCGGATTCGAACCGCCGACCAACGGATTAAAAGTCCGCTGCTCTACCAGCTGAGCTAACGACCCGTATTGGCTTGACGCTGCAGAAGGGACTGAATTTTATCAGCGCTTTGCAGCGGCGGCGAGGCGTTGCTTGGCGCTCGCGGCAGCGCTCGAGTCGGGATACTTGGCGATGACTTCCTCGAGGGTCTTCTGCGCGAGCTTGCGGTCGCCCATGGTCTCCTGGGCGCTCGCGATGCTGAGCAGCGCATCGGGCGCCTTCTGGCTCTCGGGCCAGGTCGAAAGGAGCTTGCGCTGTGCGGCGATGGCGGACTTGTAGTCGCGCTGGCCGGAGTGCGCCATGCCGACCCAGTACTGCGCGTTCGGCGCGAGGGTGCTCGACGGATAGGAAGTGAGGAAATTCTGCATCGCCGCCACCGCCAGGGCGTAGTTGCCGATCTTGAACTGGTCGAGGGCCGCCTGGTAGGCCTTCGCCTCGTCTGCCGAGGCTTCCTGCGGCGCGGCAGGCGCCGCGGCGGCGGGGGCCTGCGCGGCAGCCGCCGCGGCGGCTGCCGCCTGCTCCTGCGCCTGCTCGAGCCTGCGCAGGCGCGTGTCGATGTCGAGGTAGAGGTCCTTCTGGCGCCGCTCGGCGAGCTCGGCCTGGTTGGTGAGCACCTCGACCTGCCCGCGCAGGCGCGCCATGTCGCCGCGCAGGGCATCGATCTGGGAGGCGAGCTCGAGGATCGCGCTGCGGTCGCCCGCGCCCGAGACCGCGGCCTCGATCTTGGCGAGCCGCTCGTCGACGGCGCGCGTGTGCTCGTTCAGCTGCCCGCGCAGGATCTCGATGCGCCGGCGCGCCTCGCCGTCGTCGAACAGGCCCTGCGCGGCCGCGGGCAGCGCGAACGCACAGCACAGCGCGGCGAGCACGATGCGCGCCGTCGCTCCGCCGTTGTGCTTCACGCTCTAGTACTCGCCGGAGTAGAGGATGTCGCTGCGGCGGTTCTTCGACCAGGCGTCCTCGCCCTGGCCTTCGGCCTGCGGCTTCTCCTCGCCCAGGCTCACCGACTCGATCTGGTTCTCCTTCGCGCCGAGCAGGATCAGCATGCGCTTCACGCCGTCGGAGCGGCGCTGGCCGAGGCCGACGTTGTACTCGCGGCTGCCGCGCTCGTCGGTGTTGCCCTGGATGAGGATCCGGGTACCGGGGTTCTCGCGCAGGTACTTCGCGTGCGCCTCGACAAGCGGGCGGTACTCGTCCCTGACGTCGAACTTGTCCAGGTCGTAGTAGATCGAGCGCTTGGAAAGAACGCTGCTCGGGTCCTTCAGCACCGAGGCCGGATCCCCATCCTTGCGCGTGCCGGTGAGGTCGACGCTCGCGATCGGCTTCTGGTCCAGGGGTTGCGCCGCGCCGGGCTTGCCGGCGGCGCGGTCTTCGACCCCCACGGGCGCCTGCTCGTCGGGCGGCGTGGTCGAGCACGCAGCGAGCAGCACGCCCGTTGCGGTGAGAGTTGCGATCAGGATTGCGCGCATGGCATTTACTCCTTTCATTCGATGAACGGCCCCCAGGCGGGCTCGCGCACGTCGCCGGCGGTGGCCGAGAGGCGCTGCTTGACGCGCCCGTCGGAGGACACCGCCGAGTGCACGCCGCGCCCGGCGATCACGGTGGCGAGCAGGATCATGCGCCCGTTGGGCGCGAAGCTCGGCGATTCGTCGCGGTCGCTGTCGGTGAGGATCTGCACCTGCCGGTTCGCGAGATCGAGTAGCGCCACTTGGAACCGGCCGGCGTTGCGCGTGATGAAGGCGAGCGTCTTGCCGTCGGGACTCAGGCGCGGCGTCACATTATAGCCGCCCTCGAATGTCACGCGCTGCGGCTCCCCGCCGCCGGCGGCCATGCGGTAGACCTGCGGGCTGCCGCCGCGGTCGGAGGTGAAGTAGATCGACTTCCCGTCGGGGGAGTAGCGCGGCTCGGTGTCGATGGCGGTGGAGCTGGTGAGCCGGCGCAGGCCGCTGCCGTCGGGGTTGATGAGGAAGATCTGCGAGCCGCCTTCGCGCGAGAGCGACACCGCGAGCTTGGTGCCGTCGGGGGACCAGGCCGGGGCCGAGTTCGAGCCCTTGAAGTTCGCCGCCACGTGGCGCTTGCCGTCGGCGAGGGAGTGCACGTACACCACCGGCTTCTTGTTCTCGAACGAGACGTAGGCGAGGCGCCGCCCGTCGGGGGACCAGGCGGGCGAGATGATCGGCTCGAAGGAGGCGAGCGCGGTCTCGGCGCCCACGCCGTCGGCGTCGGCGATCTGCAGCTCGTAGCGGTTGCCGCGCTTCACCACGTAGGCGATGCGCGTGGAGAACACGCCGCGCTCGCCGGTGAGCTTCTCGTAGACGAAATCGGCGATCCGGTGCGCGGTGGCGCGCGCCTGCTCCCGGGACAGCGTGTAGGCGATGCCGCCGAGCGCCACCTGCTTCACCGTGTCGAAGAGGCGAAAGCGCACCTCGAAGCGGCCGTCCGGGCGCGTCGCCACCGAGCCCAGCACCAGCGCATCGGCGAGGCGCGAGCGCCACTCGCTGTAGTTGACGGGGGTGGACTCGGTCGGGTGGGGAATCAGCGGCGGCACTTCCAGGCCGCGGAACAGGCCGCTCCTCTCCAGGTCGGCGCGCACGATGCCGCTGATCGCGGCGCCGAGCGCGGCCTCGCCGGCGAAGGGCACGATGGCGATCGGGATGCGCTGCGCCCCCGCGCCGGTGATCTCGATCGCGAGCTGGGCGCGGGCCTGGGGCAAAGCGAGCAACAGCGCCGCTCCCAGCACGAGGGTCAGTCTTGCCAGCAAGCTCCTCCCGTCATTCTTCAAAGGCATCCTATTTGTCCTGGGGCTGGAAGCGAAGTTCCAGCCGGCGCTGGAACAGGCCGGGGTCATCCGGCTTAGGCAGCGGCGAGGACTTAAGGATAGCGCGCTCCACCGCTTCGTCGTAACCCCGGTGGCCGCTCGACTTGCGCCGGGTCACCGACAGCACCTCGCCCGTGGGCAGGAGGGTGACGTCGAAGATCGCCTCCGGGTTGCCCTGCACCTCCTCCACCACGCTCACCGGGATGTTGCCGCGGATCTTCGCGCGGATGCGGCCGGTCCAGGCGGCGAGCGCGCTCGCGCGCGCCGAGGCCTGCGCCGTGGCCTGCTGGCGCGCCAGGAGCTCCTGCAGCTCGCGCTCGCGGCGCTGCGCCTCGAGCACGCGCTGCTGTTCCTCCACTGCCCGCTGCTCGGTCGCGGCCTGCTCGCGCAGCCGCCGCTCGAACTCGAGGTCGCGCTTGGGCGGCTCCGCCTTGGGCTCCGGCTTGGGTTTGGGTTTGGGCTTGGGCTTGGGTTTCTCCCGGATCACGATGTCGGGCTTCTCCACTTTGGGCTCGGGCTTCACCACCGGCGGCGGGGGGGCGGGCTGGGGCTTGGGCGCCTCGACCTTGGGCGCCGGGGGCGGGGGCGGCGGCGCCGGGGGCGGGGGCGCCTCCCAGAGCTCGACGGTCACGCTCTCCGGGTCGTGGCTCTGCCAGCGAACGCCGAGGAACATGACCCCGACGAGCAGCGCGTGCACGGCGAAGGCGAGGACGAACGAGCGCCCGAGCGCCGGCTGGCGCCGCTCGCGCAAACCGAAGCCGAGCACCCCCGCCTGCGCGCTCATTGCGCGGTCTTCACCTGCAGGCCGACCCTTTGCACGCCGTGCTTGCGCAGCTCGTCCATCACCTGCAGCACCGCCTCGTAGCGCGCGTTCTTGTCGCCGCCGACCAGCACCGAGAGCTCGCCGGGCTTGCCGGCCTTCCTGATGAAGGCGGCGAGCTCGCCGCGCGAGACCGTCTTCTCCTCGATGATGTGACCGGTGCGGTCGCGGCTGCGCACCACCAGGCCCCGGTCCGCCCTGACGAACACTTCCAGCGGCACGATGCGCGGCTGGCTCGCCTTGTCGACGGTGGGCAGGTCGATCACCCCCGGCGTGATGAGCGGCGCGGTGACCATGAAGATCACGAGCAGCACCAGCATCACGTCGACGTAGGGCACGACGTTGATCTCGTGCATCGGCCCGCGGCGCTTCTGCAGCGCCATTACCGGACGGCCTGGCGGTGCAGGATGTTGGAGAACTCTTCCATGAAGCTCTGGAAGCGGTTGGCGAGCCGGTCGATGTCGTGCGAGTAGCGGTTGTAGGCGACGACCGCGGGGATCGCGGCGAACAGGCCGATCGCGGTGGCGACGAGCGCCTCGGCGATGCCCGGGGCGACCTGCGCGAGGGTCGCCTGCTGCACGTTCGCCAGGCTGCGGAAGGCGTGCATGATTCCCCACACGGTGCCGAACAGGCCCACGTAGGGGCTCACCGAGCCGGTCGAGGCGAGGAACGAGAGGTGCCGCTCGAGGAAGTCCATCTCGCGCTGGAAGGTCGCGCGCATGGCGCGGCGCGCGCCGTCGACCATGTCGGTGGGCTCGGTGCCGCGCTGGCCGCGCAGCTTGGCGAACTCGCGGAAGCCGGCCTCGAAGATGCGCTCCAGGCTGCCGATGGTGTGGCGGTTGTTGACCGCGCCCTGGTAGAGGGCGTTCAGGTCGTTGCCGCTCCAGAACTCGCGCTCGAAGAGCTCGGTCTGGCGCGACGCGCGCCGGATGGCGAACCATTTCTGGAAGATGAACATCCATGACATGAACGACACCACCAGCAGGAGCACCATCACCACCTTGACGACGAAGCTCGCGTTGACGATCAGCGTCCAGATGTCGAGGTCGGTCGTGACGTTCATTTCATCAAAGCCTGTTCGAGTTCTTCCGGAATGCGCGCGGGCTTCATGCGGCTGGCGTCGACCAGCGCGAGCGTGACATCGGCTTCGACCAGCAGCTCGGCGCCGCGTTCCACCCGCTGGCGGAAAGCCAGGCTCGCGCGGCCCAATTTTACGACTTCGGCGCTCACCGAAAGCATGTCGTTGAGGCGTCCCGGCTGGTGATATTTCACGCGCAGCTCATGCACCAGGAAGAGCAGGCCGTGGCGCTCGGCGAAGCGCGCGAGGTCGATGCCCGCCTCGTTCAGGAGCTCGGTGCGCGCGCGCTCCATGAAGGCGAGGTACTGCGCGTGGAAGACCACCCCGCCGGCGTCGGTATCCTGGTAGTAGACGCGAACCGGTATCTTCAAGAATCGGACAGCATTCAAGAATCAGACAGCAGGTCCCGCGCGGCGGCCGGGGCCGCGACGCCGAGGTGGCGATACGCGAGCGGCGTGGCGAGGCGCCCGCGCGGCGTGCGCTGCAGGAAGCCCTGCTGGATGAGGAAAGGCTCGAGCACGTCCTCGATGGTCTCGGCGTCCTCGCCGATGACGTGCGCGAGGTTCTCCAGGCCCACGGGGCCGCCGGAGAACTTGTCGATCACCGCCGAGAGGAGCTTGCGATCCATGACGTCGAGGCCCAGGGCGTCGACCTCGAGCATGGCGAGGGCGGCTTCCGCCACCGGCCTGGTCACCGCGCCATCGGCCTTGACCTGCGCGTAGTCGCGCACCCGGCGCAGGAGGCGATTGGCGATGCGCGGGGTGCCGCGCGAGCGCTGCGCGATCTCCAGTCCGCCTTGCTTCTCGAGTCCGATTTTCAGCAGACCGGCCGAGCGCTGGACGATCGCGGCGAGCTCGGCCGCGCTGTAGAACTCCAGGCGCGCGACGATGCCGAAGCGGTCGCGCAGCGGGTTGGTGAGCATGCCCGCGCGCGTGGTCGCGCCTACCAGCGTGAATGGCGGCAGGTCGAGCTTGATGGAGCGCGCCGCCGGCCCCTCGCCGATCATGATGTCGATCTGGTAGTCCTCGAGCGCGGGATACAGGATCTCCTCGACGACCGCCGAGAGGCGGTGGATCTCGTCGATGAACAGAACGTCGCGGGGCTCGAGGTTCGTGAGCAGGGCAGCGAGATCCCCCGGACGCTCGAGCACGGGACCGGAGGTATGGCGCAGGTTGACGCCCAGCTCCCTGGAGATGATGTGCGCGAGGGTGGTCTTGCCCAGGCCCGGCGGCCCGAAGAGCAGCACGTGGTCGAGGGCTTCGCCGCGCGCGCGCGCCGCCTCGACGAAGATGCCTAGTTGGGCACGGACCTTTTCCTGCCCTACGTACTCGGCGAGGGTCGCCGGGCGGAGGGACTGCTCGATCCTCTCTTCCTGCGCCGAGGCAGGCTTGCCCGAGATCAGGCGGTCGGTTTCGACGCTCACCCCGGGGATTCTATTGGAAGCTCAGAAGCGCATTTCGAGCCCGAGGGCGAGGTAATCGATGTCGACTTCCCCGACGGCCCCGCCGCCGACCGAGTGGTAGCGCTGGTACTCGGCGCGCGCCGCAAGGCTCCGGCCGAACCCCATGAGCAGCCCCGCGCCCCAGGTAAAGCCGCTGTTGTGCTCGCCCGCGGTGAACGCGGGGCCGGCGAGGGTGCGCAGCTCGAGCTGCGAGCGGTAGATGCCGAAGCGGCCGAAGATCGCGAAGCGCTCCGAGAAGGGCAGCGTCGGCAGGATCGACACGTCGAGCGCCTTGAGCGTGCCCTCGAAGGTGGCCGGGATGCCGCTCGCGATCTGCGTGCCGCTGACGAAGATCTCGGCGATGCTGCCGTAGCCGACCTCCAGCGCCATGTTCGGGCTGTAGCGGTAACCGGCGAAAAGGCGATAGCCGGTGTCGTCGTCGTCGCAGGTGCCGACATACAGCGTGCAGGTCGTCTTGAAATTCCCCTTGCCCAGCGAGCCGCCGAGGAACAGCCCGGGCTCCTGCGCCGCGGCTGGCGCCGCTGCGAGCCCCAGCACGAGCAGGATGCCGAAAATTGACCAGCCCTCTTTCTTGTTCATGGAGCCCCCCTGTTTGATGGCGGGCTCAACACTACAACGATTTTCGATGTTGCGAAATAGCAACGTCCCGCCCTCCCTCGTTTTACAGGTATCGGTTTCGAGAGGGTTTTTCCGCGAGCCGCCGGGCGACGTTCCTTGACAGTGCGCGGCTGCGCGCCAATAGAATGCTCCGTAGTCTTTCCACGTACAAACTCGATCGAGGGGAGTCTGAAATATGAAGAAGCTTCTGGCGGTAGCGGTGGTAGCGGCGTTCCCGATGGCCGCGATGGCAGCCGGCGAGAACAACGTCGGCGCGTGCGGCTGGGGTTCCAAGCTGTTCGAAGGGCAGGCCGGCATCGCGCCGCAGGTGCTCGCGGCGACGACCAACGGCACGTCGGGCAACCAGACCTTCGCGATCACAAGCGGCACGTCGGGCTGCACGCAGGACGGCGCCGTGAGCTCGATGTGGCGTACCGCGATGTTCATCGACGGCAACAAGCACAAGCTGGCGCGCGACATGTCGGTCGGCGGCGGCGAAGCGCTTGACTCGCTCGCGCACCTGATCGGCGTCGACGCGCAGGACCGCGCGGCGTTCAACAGCCTCGCCAAGGACAACCTGGCGCGCATCTTCCCGAGCGACGACGCGGCGACCCAGCAGATCGTCGCCTCGCTGCGCGAGGTGATGGCCTCCGATGCACGTCTGGCGCGCTACACGGCGGCGCTCTAACGCAGCAGCAGCAAGGCAGTTCACCAAAACCCTGTGGTGGCCCCACAGGGTTTTTTTTGCCTTGTGGCTCGCTGCGCTCGCCCCGCTCGCCGCCGCCGCGCCGGTAGATCCAGCCTACCTGGCCGAGCTCGCCGAGCGCTCGCGCTCGCTCGGCCTCGCCGGGCGCCCCGAGTGGCGCAAGCTGCTGCACTACGTGCCCGACTGGAGCGGCCCGGGCGTCCATAGCCTCGTCGACAGCCCCGAGTTCTTCAACGCGCCCGGCGGCAAGACCCACCCGCAGGCCGAGCTCGAAGCCACCCTGGCGTCTTTTTTTCAGACTGAATTGAAAGAGACGCCTAACCGCCAGCATCCGCAATGCGCCTTCGTCGCGCGCTTCGCGTGGCTCGACGAGCAGCTCGGCTTCGACCCCAAGCGCCTGCCGCGCCTGGAGTGCAAGCGCTACCGGGAATGGCGCGCCGCCCTGAACGCCAAGGGCCTGACGCTGGTGTTCGCCTCGGCCTACATCAACAACCCGTCTTCCATGTACGGGCACACGCTGCTGCGCATCGACGCGCGCGACCAGGACGAGCGCACGCGCCTGCTTGCCTACACCATCAACTTCGCGGCGAACACCGACGAGACCAACGGCCTCATCTTCGCGGTCAAGGGTCTGCTCGGCGGCTACCCCGGCACCTTCTCGATGCTGCCCTACTACCTCAAGGTGCGCGAGTACAGCGATCTGGAGAACCGCGACCTCTGGGAGTACGAGCTCGCCCTCACCGAAGAGGAGGTCGACCGGGTGCTCGCGCACGCCTGGGAGCTCCTTCCGGCCTATTGGGCGTACTACTTCTTCGACGAGAACTGCTCGTACCATCTCCTGCGACTGATCCAGGTAGCGCGGCCGGAGCTGGACCTCGCCGGGCCGTTCCGCTGGTGGGCCCTGCCGACCGACACGGTGCGCGCGGTCACCGCGCAGCCCGGCCTGACGGCGAAGGCGACCTATCGTCCGGCGAGCGCGACGCTGATCGCGCAGCGCCTGGCGGCGATGTCCGGCGAAGAACGAAGCCTCACCAAGGAGCTGAGCTTGCGAAGCATCGGTCCGAACGACCCGAAGCTCTCCGCCCTGCCCGCGGGCCGCGCCGCCGCCCTGCTCGAGACCGCGCACGACTACGTCGAGTACCGGCGCGCCATCGGCAAGCCCGACGTCCCCGCCCCCCGGGAGCTCTCGCGGGAGCTGCTCTTCGCGCGCAGCCGCGTCGACGCGCCGAACCAGCAGCCGCAGGTCGAGCCGCCCGCGCGGCCCGACGAGGGGCATGCGTCGTCGCGCTTCTCGCTGGGCGCCGGGTCGCAGGCCGGGCGCGACTTCGGCGAGCTGCGCCTGCGCCCGACCTACCACGACATCCTCGACCCGGACGAAGGCTACGTGCCGGGCGCGCAGACCGAGTTCTTCCATTTCGCCTTCCGCCACTACCGCGAGGGCGGCACGCAGCTCGAGAGCCTCGTCCCCATCGACCTGCTCTCGCTTTCGCCGCGCGACGCGTTCTTTCGCTCGTGGTCGTGGAAGGCATCGGCGGGCTGGCGCCGCGCGCTCGTGCGCGACGGCAGCCGCCCGCTCCTCGCCGCGGCCGACGCCGGCGCGGGCGCCGCGTGGGGCGCCGGCGGGCGCATGGCGTACGCGATGCTCGACGCGGGCGCGCGCGCGCATTCGCGCCTCGAGCACGACCACGCGCTCGGGACGGGAGCGAGCGCCGGCGTGGTCCTCGACCTCACCCCGCGCCTGCGGGTGCACGGCTATGCCCGCGTGCTGCGGCAATTCCTCGGCGAGCTGGACACGCCGGGCTCGATCGGCCTGGAGAGCCGCCTGAGCCTCGGCCGCGACCTCGCCCTGCGCTTCGATCTCGCGCGCCAGCGGGAGGCTGGCCGTTCCTTCGACTACGGCTCCCTCTCCCTGATGGTGTACCACTGACCATGCGCCTCCTCCTCCTCGCTCTCCTCGTTCTCGTCGCTTCGGGTTGCACGCAGGTGTTCTTCCAGCCGCACCGCCATATCGTGAGCACGCCGGGCCTCTACGGCATCGAGTACCAGCCAGTGGAGTTCAAGGCCGAGGACGGGACGGCGCTGTTCGCGTGGTTCCTGCCCGCGCGCGGGGAGCCGCGCGCCAGCGTGCTCTACCTGCACGGCAACGCGCAGAACATCAGCACGCATTTCGCCAACGTCGCGTGGATGCCGGCGGCGGGCTTCAACGTGCTCGCCTTCGACTACCGGGGCTACGGCGGCTCGCAGGGCTCGCCGACCCTCGAAGGCGTGCAGCTCGACACCGACGCGGCCATGCGCACGCTGCT
>CBDDRQ010000182.1:0-6679 GCA_965233125.1 uncultured bacterium | reverse complement strand
CGGCCCTGAGCATCATGCGCCTGGTGGCCGAGCCCGCGGGCCGCATCGAGAGCGGTGAAATCCTCTACAAGGGGCGCGATCTCCTCAAGCTGAGCGAGGAGCAGATGCGCGGCGTGCGCGGCCGCGAGATCGGCATGATCTTCCAGGAGCCGATGACCTCGCTCAACCCGGTGCTGTCGATCGGTCGGCAGCTCACCGAGGGCCTCGAGATCCACATGAAGATGTCGCCGCACGAGGCCCAGGCCCGCGCGGTGGAACTGCTCGGCATGGTCGGCATTCCCGATCCGGCGCGGCGGCTTGCGCAGTATCCGCATCACTTCAGCGGCGGCATGCGGCAACGCATGATGATCGCCATGGCGCTCGCGTGCAATCCGTCGCTCATCCTCGCCGACGAGCCGACCACGGCGCTCGATGTCACCATCCAGGCACAGATCCTGGAGCTGATGAAGGATCTGGCGCAGCGCTTGGGCGTGGCGATGCTCATCATTACCCACAACCTCGGCGTGGTCGCCCGCTATGCCGACCGCGTAAACGTCATGTATGCCGGACGCATCATCGAGCAGGCGAGCGCGGCCGAGCTCTACGCCAACCCGCGACACCCATACACGCTCGGCCTCCTGCGCTCGGTGCCGCGCCTTGACGAGCCGCGGCGCGCGCGCCTTGCGCCGATCGAGGGCCAGCCCCCGGACCTCACGCGCCTTCCGGCCGGCTGCGCTTTCTCCCCGCGCTGCTCGTTCCGCGTCGAGCGCTGCGCCGAGGCCGCGCCGCCGCTCATCGCCGTTGACGCGGCGCACACCTCGGCCTGCTGGGAATGCGAGCGCCTGGTCAAAGCGGAGGCCGCATGAGCGAGGTGCTCCTCGAGGTGCGCAACCTGGTGAAGCATTTCCCGGTTGGTGCCGGCTTTCTCGGCCGCTCCGGAGGCACGGTGCGCGCGGTCGACGGCGTCAGCTTCTCGCTGCACCGCGGCGAAACGCTCGGCCTCGTCGGCGAGTCCGGCTGCGGGAAGACTACGACCGGGCGCTGCATCCTGCAGCTCGAACAGCCCACCAGCGGCCAGATCGTCTTCGAGGGCACCGACCTCGCCACGCACTCGGAGAAGCAGCTGCGCGACCTGCGGCGCCATATGCAGGTGATCTTCCAGGACCCGTACTCGTCCCTCAACCCGCGCATGACGATCGGCGAGATCCTGGCCGAGCCGATCAAGGTGCACCGCCTCGTGTCGGGAAAGGCGGCGCGCGAGAAGCGGATCGAGGAACTGCTGACCCAGGTCGGGCTGCTGCCCCAGCACGCGCAACGCTACCCGCATCAGCTCTCCGGCGGCCAGCGCCAGCGCGTCGGCATCGCCCGCGCCCTGGCCATGGAGCCCTCGCTCATCATCTGCGACGAGCCCGTCTCGGCGCTCGATGTGTCGATCCAGGCACAGATCATCAACCTGCTCGAAGAGCTGCAGAGCCGGCTCGGCCTGACCTACCTGTTCATCGCGCACGACCTGTCGGTCGTGCGCCATATCTCCGACCGCGTCGTGGTCATGTACCTCGGCAAGGTCGTCGAGGTCGCCGACCGGCAGGCGCTCTACGAGGCGCCGGTCCACCCCTATACCCGCGCGCTGCTCTCGGCCGTCCCGATCCCGGACCCGAAGCTCGAGGCCACGCGCGAGCGCACCGTCCTGCGCGGCGAGATCCCCAGCGCCCTCACACCGCCCGGGGGCTGTGTCTTCCATCCGCGTTGCCCGATCGCTGAGGCACGCTGCAGTGCGGAAATCCCGCTTTTGCGGGAAATCCAGCCCGGGCACTGGGGTGCCTGTCATCTCGCTTGACAGGCAGTAGTTCACACCCTTAACTAGCGGGCAAATCAAAAGGGCCTCCCATGCCGGGGCCCAAGGGTCCAGGACAACTCTAGGAGGAGGTGTGTCATGAAACAGCTCGCGCGCGTTTTCGCGCTCGCAGTGGCCGCGGTGTTTTCCCTGCCCGGTCTGGTCCAGGCGCAACGCAACGGCGGAGAGCTGGTCTTCCCAGTCCCCTCCGAGCCGCCTTCGTATGACGGTCATCGCGAGGAGACCTTCGGGCTTATCCACCCGATCGCTCCGTTCTACAACACGCTGCTGCGCGTCGATCCCAACGACAAGGGCGGCACCAAGCCCTACCCGTCGATCGCCGAAAGCTGGAAGGAATCGGACGGCGGCAAGACCTATACCTTCAAGATTCGCTCCGGCGTCAAGTTCCACGACGGCTCGGACCTGACCGCGCGCGACGTGAAGGCGTCCTACGACAAGATCGTCTTCCCGCCGCCGGGCGTCGGCTCGACGCGCAAGGGCCAGTATGCGGTGGTGGAGAAGATCGAGGCGCCGGACCGGTCCACGGTCGTGTTCCGCCTCAAGCAGCCCTCGGGCTCCTTCATCGCCTCGCTGCTCTCGCCCTACAACTTCATCTACAAGGCCGACATCCTGGCGAAGGATCCGCACTGGTACGAGAAGAACATCATGGGCAGCGGGCCCTTCACCTTCGTCGAGCACGTCAAGGGCTCGCACGTGGTGGGCAAGAAGAACGCGAGCTACTGGGACAAGGGCAAGCCCTACCTCGACGGCTTCCGCGCGGTCTTCATGCGCGAATCCGCGGCGCAGGTCGCTGCGGTGCGAGGCGAGCGGGCGCACATCCAGTTCCGCGGGTTCACCCCCAAGGATCGCGACAACCTGAAGACGGCGCTGGGCGACAAGATCACGGTGCAGGAGTCGCCCTGGGATTGCATCCTGATGGTCGCCATCAACCACGAGAAGAAGCCCTTCGACGACAAGCGGGTGCGCCGGGCCCTGACGCTCGCGCTCGACCGGCACACCGGCTCGAAAGCGCTGTCGCAGATCGCGATCGTGAAGTCGGTCGCCGGCGTGCAGGTGCCTGGCACGCCGTTCGCCACGCCGCCCGAGGAGCTGAACAAGCTCGCCGGCTACTGGACCGACGTCGCGAAGTCGCGCGCGGAGGCGAAGAAGCTCCTCAAAGAAGCAGGCGTGGCGGAGGGCTTCTCCTTCACCTTCAAGAACCGCGGCATCCCGATGCCTTACGAGCCGCTCGGCGTGTGGATGATCGACCAGTGGCGCCAAATCGGCCTCAACGTCAAGCAGGAAGTGATCGAGGCCGCCGCCTATTTCGGGGTCATCCGCAAGGGCGACTTCGAGGCGGCGATGGACTTCCAGTGCGGCTACATCGTGGAGCCGGACCTCGATATGTACAAGTTCCTGTCCACCGACCGCAACCCGGCGAACTACGGGCGCTACAAGGACCCGGTGCTCGATGCGCTCTACGACAAGCAGAGCGGCGAAACCAACGTCGAGAAGCGCAAGCAGCTCGTGCGCCAGTTCGAGAAGCGGTTGCTCGAGGAGGAGGCGCACTACCTGATGACGTTGCAGTGGCACCGCATCATCCCGCACTCCGCCAAGCTCAAGGGGTGGACAGTGACGCCGAGCCACTACCTGAACAACACGCTCGACACGGTCTGGCTCGAGCAGTGACGAGGCCTCCCCCGGCGGCGCGGCTCTCCCCCCCGCCGGTGTAAGCTCGCGATGGCCTTCTATATTCTCAAGCGGCTGCTCGCCATGATCCCGACGCTGCTCGGGGTCGCGGTGCTCATCTTCGTGCTGCTGCGCATCGTGCCGGGCGACGTGGTCGAGGCGCGCTACCTGACGCAGGGCAGCCAGTTCCAGTCGCAGGACCTGATGGACCAGGAGCGCGCGAAGCTCGGCCTCGACAAGCCGCTCTGGCAGCAGTTCACCACATGGATGGCGGGGCTCGCGCGCCTGGACTTCGGGCTGTCGATGTGGACCGGCGCGCCGATCACCGAGGAGATCAAGCTGCGCTTCGCGCTTTCGCTGCAGCTCGCGGTCATGGCGAGCCTGCTCGCGCAGCTGCTGGCGATTCCGCTCGGCATCCTCGCCGCAGTGAAGCAGGACACCTGGGTCGACTATGCGGTGCGCGTGTTCTCGATCGCCGGGCTGGCGACGCCCTCGTTCTGGCTGGGCATCATGATGATCCTCACCATGCTGATCGTCTTCCACTGGGTGCCGCCGATGGTGTTCACGCCCCTCTGGGTGGATCCCTGGGAGAACCTGGCGCAGCTCATCTGGCCGGCGCTCGCGGTGGGCTACCGCTATTCCGCGGTCGGCACGCGAATGATGCGCTCGGCGATGCTGGAGGTGCTGCGCGAGGATTACATCCGCACGGCGCGCGCCAAGGGCCTTTGGCTGAAGCTGATTCTGTCGCGGCACGCGCTGAAGAACGCCATTCTGCCGGTGCTCACCGTCATGAGCCTGGAGTTCGCGTTCCTGCTCGGCGGCCTGGTGGTGACCGAGCAGGTGTTCAACCTGAACGGCCTGGGCATGCTCTTCGTCGAGGCGATCTCGCACCGCGACTACACGCTCGTGCAGGCGCTGGTCATGCTGGTCGCGACCTTCTTCCTGCTGATCAACTTCTTCGTCGACATCGCGTACGCGTGGATCGATCCGCGCATCCGGTACCGCTAGGCGCATGGCCGTCACTCCGCAAACCCTCGAGGAATTGAGCCGCAGCGCGCCGCGGCGCGCGCGCTGGATTTCCGCGATCGTCGATTTCGTCCGCCGGCGTTCGCTCGGTGCGATCGGCGCCGCGCTCATCCTGGTGATGGTGGCGATGGCAGCGACCGCGGGGCTGATCGCGCCGTACAACCCGGTTGCGAACGACTACACCGCGATGCTCGCCGCACCAAGCAGCGAGCACTGGCTCGGCACGGACGCGCACGGACGCGACGTGCTGACGCGCATCCTCTATGGCTCGCGCACCGCGCTGATGGTCGGGCTGGGCGCCTCGATCCTCGGCGCGACCTTCGGCTCGCTGATCGGGGTCGGGAGCGCCTACTTCGGCGGCCGGGTGGACCTGATCGTGCAGCGGATCATGGATGTCTTCTTCGCCTTCCCGGTGATCATCCTCGCCCTCGCCGTGGTCGCGGTGCTCGGCACGGGGGCGGGCAACGTCATCCTCGCCATCGCGGCGCCCATGATCCCGCGCTGCGCGCGCGTGGTGCGCTCGAGCGCCCTCGCCGTGCGCGAGATGCCCTATATCGACGCCGCGCGCGCTTCCGGGTTCGGCCACCGGCGCATCATCCTGCGCCACATGCTGCCCAACGTCATGGCGCCGATCCTCATCATGGCAACCGCATTCCTCGGCGAGGCGATCCTGCTCGAGGCCTCGCTCTCCTTCCTCGGCCTGGGCGTGCAGGAACCCACCGCTGCGTGGGGCCTGATGCTGCGCGGCGCGGCGGTCGAGTTCGCCGAGACGGCGCCGTGGATGGCGATCTTTCCGGGCCTCGCCATCAGCATGGCGGTGTTCGGCTTCAATCTCTTCGGCGACTCGCTGCGCGACGCGCTCGATCCGCGCCTGCGCACGCAGTAGCTAGATCGCGCCGGCGGCGCGCAGCTTCTCGATCTCGCCCGGCGTGCAGCCGAGCAGGCCCCGCAGCACCTCCTCGGTGTGCTCGCCGAGCAGCGGCGGCGGCAGGCCGTGCTCCACGGGCGTGGCGGAGAAGCGCATCGGGCTGCGCACCAGCGACACGCGTCCGGCAAGCGGATGCGCCAGCTCGAGCTTCAAGCCGCGCGCGACTGCCTGCGGCTCGCGAAACACCTCTTCCAGCGTGTTGATCGGCCCGTTGGGCACACCGGCCGCTTCCAGCGCCTCGACCCACTGGCGCGTCGTGCGCCCTTCGAGCAGCGGGCCGATGATCGCGTCCAGCGCCGCGCGGTTCTCCACGCGCTTGCCGTTGGTGGCAAAGCGTGGATCCTTCGCCAGCTCCTTGCACCCGGCGACCACGCAGAACTTGCCGAACAGGTTGTCGTTGCCGCAGGCGAGGATCACGGCGCCGTCGGCGGTGCGATAGGCGCCGTAAGGCACGATATTCGGGTGGGCGTTGCCCAGCCGCCTGGGCGAGACCCCTGTCGCGAGGTAATTGGCCGCCTGGTTCGCCAGTACCGCGACCTGGGTATCGAACAGGGCCAGGTCGAGATGCTGGCCTTTGCCGCCCTGCGAGCGGTGTACCAGCGCGGCGCAGATGGCAATCGTGGCGTACATCCCGGTCATGATGTCGGCAATCGGCATGCCCGCCTTCTGCGGGCCGCCGCCGGGCAGGTCGTCGCGCTCGCCGGTGATGCTCATCATGCCGGCCATGCCCTGGATCATGAAGTCGTATCCCGGGCGGTCGCGGTAGGGCCCGGAATGGCCGAAGCCGGTCACCGAGCAGTAGACGAGCCCCGGGTTGAGCGCCGAGAGGTCCTCGTAGCCCAGGCCATAGCGCGCCAGATCGCCGAACTTGTAGTTCTCCAGCAGGACATCGCTTTTCGCGGCGAGCTCGCGCACGATGCGCTGCCCTTCGGGCTTGGAAAGGTCCACGGTGACGGACTTCTTGCCGCGGTTGGCGCAGGCGAAGTACGCGGATTCGCCGGTCGCCTTGCCGGCGGCATCCTTCAGCCACGGCGGCCCGAAGGCGCGCGAATCGTCGCCCTTGCCCGGGCGCTCGACCTTGATCACCTCCGCGCCGAGGTCGGCGAGGTTCTGGCCGGTCCAGGGACCTGCCAGCACGCGAGTGAGATCGAGGACGCGGATGCCGGAAAGAGGGCCGGAGCTCATTTCAGAAGATGATAGACGAGCTCCTCGAACCCGGCGCC
>CBDDRQ010000181.1:0-5773 GCA_965233125.1 uncultured bacterium | reverse complement strand
CACGATCTTGCGGCCGAGCACCTGCATGGTGCCGCCGGTGAGGTACTCCAGGCCCATCATCAGCCCGTTGCTGCTCTGCTTGGCGTAGGCCTCGAGCGGGCCGGTCTTGTCGTAGATGTGCGCGATGCGGATCTCGCCCTGCGCGGCCGCGAGGCCGCCGGAAGCTGCGAGCGCGAGCCCGAGCACGGCCTTCAGAAACTTCATGAGCTGCTCCTTGAGTGAGAAATCATTCGGCGCCGCGCGCCTGGGGCTTGGGGCGGCGCCCGACGGTCACGGTGGCGTCGAGCTCCTTCTCCTGGCGCTTCAACTTCATCTTCGCCGGCTTGCCCGGCGCGAGCGCGGCAATGACGTTGAGCATGGAGGTCGGGTCGGCGACCGGCCGGCCCTCGACCTCGACCAGCACGTCGCCGGGCTTCACGCCGGCCTTGTCCGCCGGGCCGCCGCGCAGCACCCCGGCGATGAGCGCGCCGCGCGCCGAAGGCAGCTTGAACGACTCGGCGAGCGCCGGGGTGAGCTCCTGCACCTCGACGCCGATCCAGCCGCGCGTCACCGTGCCGGTCTTGACGATCTGCTCGAGCACCATCTTGGCGGTCGAGACCGGGATGGCGAAGCCGATGCCCATCGAGCCGCCCGAGCGCGAGAAGATCGCGGTGTTGATGCCCACCAGGTTGCCGCCGGCGTCGACCAGCGCGCCGCCGGAGTTGCCCGGGTTGATCGCGGCGTCGGTCTGGATGAAGTTCTCGAAGGTGTTGATGCCCAGGCCCGTGCGCCCGAGCGCCGAGACGATGCCGCTCGTGACCGTCTGCCCGACGCCGAAGGGATTGCCGATCGCGAGCACCACGTCGCCCACGCGCAGCGCCTCGGAGGAGCCGAAGGTGATCGCCGGCAGGTTCTCCTCGGACAGGCGCAGCACCGCGAGGTCGGTCTCGGGATCGTTGCCTACCACCTTGGCGAGCAGCTTCTTGCCGTCGGCGAGCGCCACCTCGATCTCGTCGGCCGCCTCGACCACGTGGTGGTTGGTGAGCACGTAGCCGCTCGTGCTCACGATCACGCCGGAGCCGAGGCTCGCCGCGCGCTGCGCCTCGTCGGGGAGCTGGTCGCCGAAGAAGCGGCGGAAGATCGGGTCGTTCAGCAGCGGATGGCGCTGCGCGCGGATCTCCTTGGAGGTGAAGATGTTCACCACCGAGGGCGTGGCGCGGCGCACCGCGTCGTGGAACGAGCCCGGGCTCGCGGCGCTGGGCAGCGGGCCCGCGGTCGGCGCCTGCTGCACCACCGCCACCGGCTGCAGCGCCGAGCGCGGCGGCAGCCACTCGGGCCGGAAGGTCGAGACCACGAACAGCACCGCGACGGCGACCGTCGCAGCCTGGGAGAAAATGAGCCAGAGGCGGTACATGGGGAGCGCGCTAGTATACAAAATTCTTCTGAAAATTTAAGCGCTTAGGGCTGAAATCGTGGACAAGCCCCCGGACCGTCGCTAAAATCGCACGCTTTCGCGCCTCACCATAACCCTCCCATCTCCATGAACGATCAAGAAAAACCAGACAAGACGCGGCGCAACCTCGTGGTCGCCACCTCGGTGGTCGGCGGCGCTGCCTCGCTCGGCGCGGCGCTCCCCTTCGTCGCGAGCATGCTGCCCTCGGAGCGCGCCAAGGCCGCGGGCGCGCCGGTCGAAGTGGACCTCTCGAAGATCGCCCCCGGCCAGCTCGAGATCGTCGAGTGGCGCGGCAAGCCGGTGTGGGTCATCCGCCGCACGCAGGAAATGCTCGCCTCGCTGAAGGGCGTCGAGGCGCGCCTGACCGATCCCGCCTCGAAAGCCTCCGAGCAGCCCGAGTACGCCGAGAACGAGTACCGCTCGAAGCAGCCCGAGCTGATGGTGATGGAGGGCGTGTGCACGCACCTCGGCTGCTCGCCGCAGCTCAGGACCGCCGAGGCGAAGGCGGAGATGGGCGCCGACTGGACGGGCGGCTTCTACTGCCCCTGCCACGGCTCGAAGTTCGACTACGCCGGGCGCGTGTTCCGCGGCGCGCCGGCCCCGACCAACCTCAAGGTGCCGCCCTACACCATGGTTTCGGACACCAAGCTGGTGATCGGCGAAGACGAAAAGACCAAGGGAGCGTAGGGGAATGGTCGCAAGACTCTGGCAGTGGTTCGACGCGCGCATGCCGTCGGTGGCGGAGCAGTGGCGCATCCACGCCGCCGGCTACTACGCGCCGAAGAACTTCAACTTCTGGTACTTCTTCGGCTCGCTCGCGATGATGGTGCTCGCGATCCAGATCGTCTCGGGCATCTTCCTCACCATGAACTACAAGCCCGATGCCGGGCTCGCCTTCGGCTCGGTCGAGTACATCATGCGCGACGTCCCGGGCGGCTGGCTGATCCGCTACATCCATTCCACCGGCGCCTCGGCCTTCTTCGTCGTCGTCTACCTGCACATGTTCCGCGCCATGCTCTACGGCTCGCACCGCGAGCCGCGCGAGCTGGTGTGGATCTTCGGCGTGCTGATCTACCTGACGCTGATGGGCGAGGCGTTCTTCGGCTACCTGCTGCCCTGGGGCCAGATGTCCTACTGGGGCGCGCAGGTGATCGTCAACCTCTTCGGCACCATCCCGTTCATCGGGCCGGACCTCGCGCTGTGGATCCGCGGCGACTACGTGGTCTCGGACGCCACGCTCAACCGCTTCTTCGCGCTGCACGTGATCGCGCTGCCGCTGGTGCTGCTCGGCCTGGTGGTGGCGCACATCCTCGCGCTGCACGACGTGGGCTCGAACAACCCCGACGGCGTCGAGATCAAGAAGAACAAGGGCCCCGACGGCCACCCGGTGGACGGCATCCCCTTCCACCCCTACTACACCGTCAAGGACCTGATGGGCGCGGTGGTGTTCCTCGCCATCTTCTGCGTGGTGATGTTCTTCGCGCCGGAGATGGGCGGCTACTTCCTCGAGTACAACAACTTCATCCCGGCCGACCCGCTCAAGACCCCGGAGCACATCGCCCCGGTGTGGTACTTCACGCCCTACTACTCGATCCTGCGCGCCGTGCCGCCGCTGTTCAACTCGCAGTTCCCGGGGGTGCTGGCGATGGGCGTCGCCACCCTGATCCTGTTCTTCCTGCCCTGGCTCGACCGCTCGCCGGTGAAGTCGATCCGCTACCGCGGCGCGTACTACAAGAGCGCGCTCGCGATCTTCGTGGTGGTGTTCCTGCTGCTGGGCTACCTCGGCGTGAAGCCCACCACGGTGTGGGGCCAGGTTCCGGACCCTTGGGAGATTCTGGATACGAGAGATGCTGCAACCTGGGCGGCGCGCGTGTGCACCGTTCTCTACTTCCTGTTCTTCTTCCTCATGCCCTGGTACACCAAGCACGACAAGGTGCTGCCGGTGCCCGAGCGGGTGACGCACTGATGCGCGCCTTGAGAATTTTGTGCGCGGTTCTCGCCCTCGTCCCGGGAATCCTTCCGGCTGCGGAAACCGGCTATCGGCTCGACCGCTCGCCGCACGACCCGACGGACATCGTCAGCCTGCAGTCCGGGGCGCGCACCTTCATGAACTACTGCATCGGCTGCCACGGCATGCAGTACATGCGCTACAACCGCCTGGGCGACCTCGGGCTCAGCGAGGCGCAGATCCGCGACAACCTCATGTTCACCGCCGAGAAGGTCGGCGAGACCATGAAGACGCCGATGACGGCGAAGGAGGGCAAGCTCTGGTTCGGCGTGCCGCCGCCGGACCTCTCGGTGGTGGCGCGCTCGCGCGGCGCCGACTGGCTCTACACCTACCTGCGCACCTTCTACCGCGACGCGAAGAGCGCCACCGGCTGGAACAACGCCGTGTTCCCGAACGTCGCCATGCCGCACGCCCTGTGGACGCTGCAGGGCGAGCGCAGGCTCGAGGACGGCAAGTGGGTGCAGGCGAGCGCCGGGGAGCAGTCGCCGAGCGGCTACGACGCGACGACGCGCGACCTCGTCAATTTCCTGGTGTACGTCGGCGAGCCCTCGGCCCTCGACCGCAGGGCCTACGGCGTCTGGACGCTGCTCGCCCTGGGCATTCTCTTCATCTTCACCTGGCTGCTGAAGCGCGAATTCTGGAAGGACGTCAAGTAAGTTCCCATGATGCAACTTTACTCGGGCACGACGTGCCCATTCAGCCATCGCTGCCGCTTCGTGCTGTACGAGAAGGGCATGGATTTCCAGGTCATCGACGTGGATCTCTACAACAAGCCCGAGGACATCGCGGTGATGAACCCGTACAACCGGCTGCCGGTGCTGGTCGAGCGCGACCTCATCCTGTACGAGTCCAACATCATCAACGAGTACATCGACGAGCGCTTCCCGCACCCGCAGCTCATGCCGGCGGACCCGGTGATGCGCGCGCGCGCGCGGCTCATGCTGTTCAACATGGAGGTGGAGCTGTTCTCGCAGGTCGAGCCGCTCGAGTCGGGCAAGGAGAAGCAGGTCGAGCGCTCGCGCGCGCACGTCACCGACCGCCTGATCGAGCTCGCGCCGGTGTTCACGCGCACCAAGCACATGCTGGGCGACGACTTCACCATGCTCGACGTGGCGATCGCGCCGCTGCTGTGGCGCCTGGACCACTACGGCATCCGCCTGGGCAAGATCGCCGCGCCGCTGATGAAGTACGCCGAGCGCATCTTCTCGCGGCCGGCGTTCATCGAGGCGCTCACGCCCTCGGAAAAGGTGATGCGCAAATAGATGGGCGGGTCGTGAACGAGATCGCCACCAAGCCCTACCTGCTGCGCGCGCTGTTCGAGTGGTGCGTGGACAACGGCTATACCCCGCACCTCGCGGTGAAGGTGGACTCGCGCACCCAGGTGCCCGCGGAGTACGTGAAGGACGGCGAGATCGTCCTCAACATCAGCCCCAACGCCGTGCACAAGCTGCAGATGGGCAACGAGCTGATCGAGTTCTCCGCGCGCTTCGGCGGCGTGGCGCGCCAGATCTCGCTGCCGATCGGCAACGTCTACGCGCTCTACGCGAACGAGACCCGGCAGGGCATGACCTTCGACGTGGACGGCACCGAAGCGGGCCGGGACGCGGGCGCCCGGCAGGGCGTGGTCTCGCGCTCCGGGGCCGAGACCATGGCGAGCAACGCGAAGCCCCCGGCGGCGCTGCCCGCGCCCGCCGCCGCCCCCGAGCCGCCGAAGAAGCCCTCCGGCGGCGGCAAGCCGACATTGCGGCGCATCAAATAGAGAGGCGCATAATTCCTCTCGAGCCGGTTTAGCTCAGGGGTAGAGCAACCGCCTTGTAAGCGGTAGGCCGTCCGTTCGATTCGGACAACCGGCACCAGAGCGCCGTTTCCTTTTTACTTTATTGGAATTTCTTCATGGCTGAACCAAAACCCGGCAGGCGCGCCGACGACATGAGCGCCGAGGAAGTGAAGCAGTTCTGGCACGGCTTCTGCGAGAGGAAGGGCATCGACGCCGGCACGCGCGCGCGCGGCGACGCCAAGATCGACGAGGATCCCGACTACTGGGCGGACCAGACCATGATGCGCCTGCTGGACATCGTCTCGACCTAGAAACGAAAAAGCCCGCTTGCGCGGGCTTTTTTGGTGAAGCGGCTCCTTAGAGCGGCTTGATGTTCGCCGCCTGCAGGCCCTTGGGGCCGCGCTTCACTTCGAATTCCACCTTCTGGCCTTCTTTGAGCGTCTTGAAGCCGCTCATCTGGATCGCGGTGTGATGCGCGAACAGATCTTCGCCGCCCTCGGTCGGGGTGATGAAGCCGAAGCCCTTGGAATCGTTGAACCACTTCACGGTACCGGTT
>CBDDRQ010000180.1:0-8102 GCA_965233125.1 uncultured bacterium | reverse complement strand
CATTACCTGCTCGCCCTTGCCCACCGGTATGCTCCCGCCACCGTGCTCGCGCCCTTCCTCTACCAGCAGGTGATCTACATGGCGATCTTCGGCTACCTCGTCTTCGGCGACGTGCCGGCCCCTGCCGTGTGGACCGGCGCCGCGATCGTCGTCGCGAGCGGCCTGTATCTCTTCGCGCGCGAGCGCGCGCGCCGGTGAGCGACCCGGTCGCGCTGCCGTTCTGGTTCTTCCTCCTCGTCCTCGCCTTCGCCGCCTGGGCGGCGTACGAGCACGTGATCATCCCGGCCCTGCGCTGGATGGTCGCGCATCCCGCGAACCGCGTGATCGACGAGCTTTCGACGCGGCTGCGCATCGGCATCCGGCCCTTCCAGCGCACGCGCCGGCAGGCGCTCATCCATCGCCTGCTCACCGACCCGAAGGTGCAGCAGGCGGCCGAGCAGCATGCGGCCGCGAAGAAAATTCCATTGAATGCTTCCTTGAGAAGCGTAGAGCGCTATGCGCGCGAAATCGTGCCCGCCTTCAACGCCTACCTGTACTTCCGCGTCGGCTACTGGCTCGGGCGCACGCTCGCGCGGGCGCTCTACCGCGTGCGCCTGGGCTTCATCGACGCCGAGGGCATCGGCAGGATCGGCCCCGACGCGACGGTGGTCTGCGTGATGAACCATCGCTCGAACATGGACTACGTGCTCGCGGGCTACCTCGCCGCGGACCAGGCGGCGCTCTCCTACGCGGTGGGCGAGTGGGCGCGCATCTGGCCGCTCTCGGCGCTCATCCGCGCCATGGGCGCGTACTTCGTGCGGCGCAACTCCGCCGACGAGCTCTACCGGCGCGTGCTCGAGCGCTACATCGCCATGGCCACCGAGGCGGGCGTGCCCCAGGCGGTGTTCCCGGAGGGCGGCCTCTCCCGCGACGGGCGCATGCGCGAGCCGCGCCTGGGGGTGCTCGACTACATGCTGCGCGGCTGGAGCGAGAGCGAGCGCGACCTGGTGTTCGTGCCGGTGGGCATCAACTACGACCGCGTGCTGGAGGACAGGACGCTGCTGCTCTCCCTGGAAGGCACGAAGACTTCGAGATCCAGAACGCTGTGGAATACCGCGCGCTTCGTCTTCCACAACCTCGGGCTGGTGCTGCGCAGCGAATGGCACCGCTTCGGCTACGCGTGCGTGAACTTCGGCTCGCCGGTGTCGATGCGCGAGTACTGCGCGAGCCGCGGCGTCGACTTCCGGCGCCTCTCGGGAGAAGAGCGCAGGCGCGCCACCGCCGAGCTCGGCCGCGAGCTGATGGCGGCGGTCGGGCGCGTGGTGCCGGTCGTGCCGGTCGCCCTGATCGCGAGCGTGTTCACCCTGCACCCGCAGCGCGCGCTTTCCCAGCTCGAGCTCAAAGCCGAGGTGCAGGCGCTGCTCGCGCGCCTCGAGGCCGCCGGGGCGCACGTCTACGTTCCGCGCAGCGACCTCGACTATGCGCTCGGCGTCGGGCTGCGCATGCTCACGCTGCGCCGGCTGGTGGAGGAGACGGAGGGCCTGTACAGCGCCCGCCCGGGCGAGCAGCCGCTGCTCGCCTACTACGCCAACTCGATCGCGCACCTTGTCTGACTGGACGCCGCGATAAGGCGCGGGTAGATTCGCCCCTGGGGGAAGGGACGCGGTTCAATGGGGCGCAAGCGCATCACGAAGGGCGGGAGCCGTCCGGCCGAGCCGGGGCGCGCGCTCGTCCATCTCTCCTCCGACTGGTACTGGGAGCTCGACGCCGACCTGCGCTTCACGCGCATCGAGGCGCATAACCGCACGCCGCTCGAGCAGGCGCGGCTGGACGAGGTGCTCGGCAAGAAGCGCTGGGAAACGGGCTTCGATGCCGAGGACGGCTGGGACGCGCACCGCAAGACCCTCGAGGCACGCAAGCCCTTCCGCGACCTGGTGACCTGGCGCACGCTGCCCGACGGCAGCCGGCTCTACGCGAGCATCAGCGGCGAGCCGGTGTTCGGCCCCGGGAAGCGCTTCAAGGGCTACCGCGGCATCGGGCGCGAGATCACGCGCCAGAAGCGCGCCGAGCAGCTCCTGCGGCTCGAGCACCGCGTCATGCGCTTCCTCGCCGACGTGCCGCGCCCGCCGGATGCGCTGCGCGCGGCGCTGCGCGCGATTTGCGAGACCGAGAGCTGGGACAGCGCCGAGTTCTGGAAGCTCGACGCTAAAGGCGAGTCCATGCGCCGCTACGCCGAGTGGGCGATGCCGGGCGTCCCCGAGGCCGCCGACTTCATCCAGGCCTCGCGCGAGCTCGCCTTCGAGCCCGGCGTCGGGCTGGTCGGCGCGGTGTGGCGCTCGGGCGAGCCCCTCTGGCTCGCCGACGCCATGCGCGACCCGCGCGTGGTGCGCAAGGAGCTCTCGCAGCGCACCGGGCTCGCCGCCACCCTGCTCCTGCCGGTGCGCTCGGCCGCGCGCGTCGTCGCGGTGCTTTCGTTCACCTGCCGGCGCATCCGCGAGCCTGACAAGCGCCTGATGCAGGCGCTCGGCGTGATCGCCGGCCAGATCGGCCAGTTCCTGCAGCGCGCCGACGCCGAAGCCGCGATGCGCGAAGGCGAGGCGCGCTTCCGCTCTCTCACCGACCTCTCCTCCGACTGGTACTGGGAGCAGGACGCCGAGTTCCGCTTCACCCGCCTCGAGGGCCGCCAGGTGGCCGGCGGCGACGATCGCCTGCGCCGGCACCTGATCGGCAAGCGCCGCTGGGAGAGCGGCCTCGAGACCGAAGGCGGCTGGGACGCGCACCGCGCGATCCTCGCGGCGCGCCAGCCGTTCTACGACCGGCTGATGTGGCGCACCATGTCCGAGGGCGCGGTCCGCTACATGAGCGTGAGCGGCGAGCCGGTGCTCGACGCCGCCGGCGCCTTCGCCGGCTACCGCGGCGTCGGGCGCGACGTCACCGTGCGCATGCGCGCCGAGCAGATGCTCAAGCTCGAGCACCGCGTCGCCGCCTCCCTCGCCGGCGCCGAGGACGCCTCCGCCGGGCTGCAGGCGGTGATGCGCGCGGTGTGCGAGTCCGAGGGCTGGAGCTGCGCCCGCTACCTGCGCCGCGAGCAGGACCGGCTCGTGTACGAGGACGGCTGGTCCGAGGGGGACTCGGCCTTCCTCGAGGGCTCCAAGGGCATCGTCTACCGCTCCGGCGAGGGCCTCGCCGGCGCCGTGCTGCAGGGCGGCGAGCCGGTCTGGTCCCCCGACATCACGAAGGACCCGCGCGTGCACCGCGCCGCCCTCGCCGGCCTGGCCGAGACGCGCGGCGTGTTCGCCTTCCCGGTGATCGCCGAGGGCAAGCCGATCGGCGTGTTCACCTTCTCCAGCAGCACCGTGCGCGAGCCCGACCTGCGCCTGCTGCAGGCCTCGCGCGTGATCGGCAGCCAGGCGGGCCAGTTCCTCAGCCGCAAGCGCGCGGAGGCTTCGCTGCGCGACAGCGAGGCGCGCTTTCGCAGCCTGACCGAGATGTCGTCGGACTTCTACTGGGAGAGCGATCCGCAGCACCGCGTCGCCCAGATCGTGCACGGCCCGAACTATCCGCCCAACCTGCTGCGCGGGGCGATCGGCAAGACCTCCTGGGAGATCCCCTCGCTGAGCCCGGACGAGGCGGCGTGGGCGGCGCACCGCGCGACGCTCGACTCGCACGCGCCGTTCCGCGACTTCGAGTTCGCGCGCGAGATGCCCGACGGCGGCACGCGCTACTTCTCGGTGAGCGGCGAGCCGCGCTTCGGCGCCGAGGGCACCTTCCTCGGCTACCACGGCGTCGGCCGCGACATCACCGAGATCGCCACCGCGCGCGAGCGCATCGCTTCCCTCGCCTACAGCGACCCGCTCACCGGGCTCGCCAACCGCGCGAGCCTGGTACCCTCCCTCGAGCAGGCGGTGCAGCGCGCGCGCCGGCGCAACAGCAAGCTCGCGGTGGTGTTCCTCGACCTCGACGGCTTCAAGCAGATCAACGACCTCCACGGCCACGACGCGGGCGACGGGCTGCTCGTCGATCTCGCCGGGCGGCTGCGCCAGCACCTGCGCTCGAGCGACCTCATCGCGCGGCTGGGCGGCGACGAGTTCCTGGTGGTGCTCGAGGAAGTGCAGGACATCGCGCCGGTCGAGAAGGTGGCGAAGAAGCTGCTCGCCGAGGCCGAGCGCCCCTACGCCATCGCCGGCCACGAGGCGACCGTGACGGCGAGCATCGGCATCAGCGTGTTCCCCGACGACGCCGTGGACGCGGGCGCGCTCATGAAGCACGCCGACACGGCGATGTACGCGGCAAAGCAGGCCGGCAAGAACACCTACCGCTTCTACGCCTCGGGCCCCGCCGCCAACGAGCCGGGCGCGGGCGTCGCCTCAGCGCGCGCGCCCTAGATCCCGGTTGGCGTCCTCGATGTCCCGGCGCAGCTTGTCGCGCTCCTGCGGCGACATCTCGCGCTGCGGGCGCTCGGAGCGGCGCGAGCGGTCGCGGTAGGCGTCGCGCATGTCCTGGCGCATGCGCTGACGCTCCTCCTGGCTCATCTGCTGGCCGCCGCGCGGGTTCCGCTCGTGGCGCTTGCCGCCCTGCGCAAGCAGATCCTCCACCGGGAAAAGCAGCGCAAGCAGGATCGCCAGTATCCTCATCGCCCGCGATGTTACGCGGATCGCATCGCCGGCGGCTGCCGCCAGGCGCGATTTTTGTAACAATGTATTGCCCATCCGATGCCAGAGCTCAAGACCCGCATTCTCGTCGTCGACGACGACCAGCGCCTGCGCGACCTGCTGGTGCGCTACCTCGGCGGCGAGGGCTATGAAGTGAAGGCGGTGCCCGACGCCGCCGGCATGGACAAGCAGCTCTCGCGCGAGCGCTACGACCTGGTCGTGCTCGACCTGATGCTGCCGGGCGAGGACGGCCTGGCGATCTGCCGGCGCCTGCGCGCGAGCCAGAGCCAGGCCGCTCCCGCGATCGTCATGCTCACCGCCAAGGGCGACGACGTCGACCGCATCGTCGGCCTGGAGATGGGCGCCGACGACTACCTGCCCAAGCCCTTCAACCCCAGGGAGCTGCTCGCGCGCATCAATGCCGTCCTGCGCAGGAAGGCGCCCCAGGGACCACCGGGCGCGCCCGCGGCGGGCGGCGTGTTCGAGTTCGGCGCGTTCTCGCTCAACCTCTCCACCCGCACGCTCGCGCGCGGCGGCAAGGCGGTGACGCTCACCACCGGGGAGTTCTCCGTGCTCAAGGTGCTGGTCCAGCACCCGCGCCAGCCGCTCTCGCGCGACAAGTTGATGGAGCTCGCGCGCGGGCGCGAGTACGAGGTGTTCGACCGCTCGATCGACGTGCAGATCTCGCGGCTGCGCAAGATCGTCGAGGACGACCCGGCGCATCCGAAGCACATCCAGACGGTGTGGGGCTTCGGCTACGTGTTCGTCCCCGAAGCGGACGCCAAGTGAGCCTGTTCGCGCGCTCGTTCCTGCTCTTCGCCGCGCTCATCGTCACCGCGGTCCTCGCCTCCTTCCAGATCTACCGCGTCTACGAGCGCGAGCCGCGCTCGCGCGAGCTCGCGCAGCAGGCGGTGAGCACCGTCAACCTCACGCGCGCGGCGCTGGTGAACGCCGACCCGTTCCGGCGGCGCGAGCTCCTGATCGAGCTGAACGAGGCCGAGGGCCTGCGCGTGTACCCCGCCACCGCGAGCGAGCGTCTGGAGCCTTTGCCCGATGAGCCGCTTTTCCAGCTGGTCACGAGGAAAATCCAGGAAATCGGAGAAAAAGGAACCCGTTTCGCCTATTCCCGTGACGGCCAGGATGGCTTCTGGGTGAGCTTCTTCATCGACTCGGACGAGTTCTGGGTGATGCTGCCGCGCGAGCGCTTCGAGCCGGCGTTCGGCCTGCAGTGGCTGGGCTGGGGCGCGGCGCTGCTCGCCCTCGCGCTCGCCGGCGCGTGGCTCATCGCCTCCAACCTCGCGCGCCCGCTCGCGCGGCTGCGCAGCGCCGCCGGGCGCCTGGGGCGCGGCCAGGCGCACCAGCCCCTGCCCGAGGAGGGCGCCCTCGAGCTGCGCACCGTGGCCGCCGCCTTCAACCGCATGGCCGCCGACCTGGAAGGCATGGAGCGCGAGCGCGCCATGGTGCTCGCGGGCATCTCGCACGACCTGCGCACGCCGCTCTCGCGCCTGCGCCTCGCCCTCGAGATGAGCGGCGCCGAGCGCGGCGCCGCCGAGGCCATGGTCGCCGACATCGACGAGATCGACGCGGTGATCGGCCAGTTCCTCGACTTCGCGCGCGGCGCCGACGAGCAGAAATCCGAGCAGGACCTCGACGCGGTGGCGGCCGAGGTCGCCGAGCACTACCGGCGCATCAACCGCAAGGTGTCGCTCGCCCCCGGCGAGGTGAAGCCCTTCCGCTTCGCGCGCCTCGCCGTGCGCCGCGCCATCACCAACCTCGTCGATAATGCCCTGCGCTATGCCGGTGAACCCATAGAGATCAAGGTTTTCAATTCAAATCATCATGCTGCGGTAGAAGTCCTCGATCGCGGCCCGGGCATCCCGGCCGCCGAGACCGAGCGGCTCAAGCGCCCGTTCACGCGGCTCGACGCCGCGCGCAGCGGGCCCGGCGGCGCCGGGCTCGGCCTCGCCATCGTCGAGCGCATCGCCCAGGCGCACCGCGGGCGCCTGGAGCTCCTGCCGCGCGAGGGCGGCGGCCTCGCCGCGCGGCTCATCCTGCCCGTCGATGCGCCTGCTTAAGAACCTCTTCGAGCGCAACCGCGCATGGGCGAGCCGCGTCAGCGCGCGCGACCCGCGGTTCTTCGCCGGCCTCACCGCGCTGCAGGCGCCGAAATACCTGTGGATCGGCTGCGCCGACAGCCGCGTGCCGGCGAACGAGATCGTCGACCTCGCGCCGGGCGAGCTGTTCGTGCACCGAAACGTCGCCAATGTCGTGGTGCACAGCGACCTGAACTGCCTCTCGGTGCTGCAGTACGCCGTCGACGTGCTGAAGGTGGAGCACGTCATCGTCTGCGGCCACTACGGCTGCGGCGGCGTGCAGGCGGCGATGCAGGACACGCGCCTCGGCCTGGTCGACAACTGGCTGCGCCACATCCAGGACGTGATGAAGAAGCACGGCACGCGCGACGCCGAGCGCGTCTGCGAGCTGAACGTCATCGAGCAGGCGCTCAACGTCTGCCAGACCACCGTCGTGCAGGACGCCTGGGCGCGCGGCGCGAAGCTCGCCGTGCACGGCTGGGTCTACGCCCTCGCCGACGGCCTGCTGCGCGACCTGGGCTTCTGCGCCTCGTCGCCGGGCGAGGTGGACCCCGCCTACGCTGCCGCCCTCGCCGCCCTCAAGGTCTAGAGACCCCGAACGCGTAGGCGCCGCCTTTCTCGATCGCGCGCCGATAGGCGGGCCGCTCCTGCATGCGCGCCAGGTACTCGCGAAGCTTCGCGTGGCGCTCGCCGACGAGGCGCGCGAAGGCGGCAAACTCCAGCGGAAACAGCATTTGCACGTCGGCGGCGCTGAACTGCGGCCCCGCGAGGTGCGCGCTGCGGCCGAGCTCCGCCTCGACCAGGTCGAGCTCCGCGTCGATCATGCCTTCGACCCGGGCAAGCAGCGCCTGCCCCGCTTCGCCGACCCGCGAAAGATAGAGCCGCGCGACGAGGTGCAGCATGATCGTCCCCTCCGCGAAGTGCAGCCAGTGCAGGTAGCGGACGTGCTCGTCCGTGCCCCGCTCCGGCACGAGGCGGCCGCCGCCGTGGCGCTCGACCAGGTACTCGACGATGGCGCCCGACTCCGAGAGCACCCGCTCGCCGTCCTCGATCACCGGCGCCTTGCCCAGCGGATGGATGGCGCGCAGCTCCGGCGGCGCGAGATTGGTCTTTGCGTCGCGCTTGTACTGCACGATGCGGTAGGGCGCGCCGAGCTCCTCCAGCAGCCACACGATGCGCTGCGAGCGCGAGTTGTTGAGATGGTGGACGACGATCATGCCGCGCGCCTCAGGAGACGGTCACGCCGCTGTCGACCGGCAGGATCTGGCCGGTGACCATGCGCGACTCGTCGCACGCGAGGTAGAGCGCGGCGTTGGCGACGTCCTGCGGCTCGATCAGGCCGAGAAGGTGCGCCTGCGCCATCTTCTCGATCGCCGGG
>CBDDRQ010000179.1:0-47892 GCA_965233125.1 uncultured bacterium | reverse complement strand
GCGCCGGTGGGCTACACGCTGTGGTTCTTCGTCGCGAGCGGCCTGGCGATCGGCGCGGTGGTGCTCGCCATGCGCGGGCGCGCGCTGCCGGACTACCTGCGGCGCAACTGGCTGCGCGCGACGCTCGGCGGCGGACTGTCGGCGGTGTCGTACGCCGTCGCGCTCTGGGCCATGACGCGCGCGCCGATCGCGTTGGTGGCGGTGCTGCGCGAGACCTCGGTGATCTTCGGCGCCATCCTCGGCGCCCTCTTCCTGCACGAGAAAATGACGCGCCGGCGGCTCGTCGCCACCGGCGCGGTGCTGGCCGGACTCGTCTTTCTAAGAATTTAAGAGGTTCCCTTCATGGAGCCGTACGCGGTCCCCGGCGCGCCACGCGGGCTCGGTCGGGGTGGAGAAGGTGTGCGTCGTGCCGTCGTCGAGTCGCACCGTGACGTCCCAGCGCTTCTCGGCGCGCGCCCGCTTCTCGAGATGGTTGCCGGCAACAGCGCCGCCGACGGCGCCGAGGATCGTGGCGAGCTTGTTGCCGCGGCCGCTGCCGACCTGGTGGCCGAGCACCGCGCCGCCGATGCCGCCGGCGATGACGCCGAGCCCCTTGGCCTCGCCGGGCTCTCTCACTTCGCGAACGGACTCGACCATGCCGAGGACGCCCGGCTGCGCTGCGGGCTTCGGCGCCTCCAGTACGGGCGCCTCCGAGATCTGCGGCTGGCCGGGCTCGCGGTAGATGGGCTCCGGCGCCGGGGCGCGGCGCACGGGATTTTTCCTCGCCGCCGGCCTGGGCTTTCGCGTCTCGAGCACCGGGACGGGCGCAGGCGCCGGGGCGGGCTCGGCGGCCTGCAGCTGCGCCTCGCTCGTGTTGCCGCGCGACTGCGGGATCATGCCGGTGAGCGTGGCGACGCCGACGGCCGAGAAGACGGTAATGGCGATGGCCGCGACCGTCAGGACGGGGTGCAGCGCGCTGCGGGCGTTGTTTTCCATGAGCGTGTTCTCCTTGTTCGGAACAACGCCCACGTTAGGCATCGGGCTGACGCGCTGCCGTAATCGATTGTTACCTGATGTTACGGGGCTGCCTTTCGTGTTTCTCAGCCCTCGGGACGCATGTGGGGAAAGAGAATTACGTCACGGATGCTCGGGCTGTCCGTGAGAAGCATCACCAGCCGGTCGATGCCGATGCCGGCGCCGGCGCACGGCGGCATGCCGTACTCCAGGGCGCGCACGTAGTCGGCGTCGTAGAACATCGCCTCCTGGTCGCCCGCTTCCTTCATGCGCGCCTGCTCGAGGAAGCGCGCCGCCTGGTCCTCGGGGTCGTTCAGCTCGGAGAAGCCGTTGGCGATCTCCTTCGCGTCGATGAAGAGCTCGAAGCGGTCGGTGAGCTCCGGGTCGGCATCGCGCCGGCGCGCGAGCGGCGAGACCTCCGCCGGGAAATCGGTGACGAAGGTCGGCTGCACCATGTGCTTCTCCGCCACCGTTTCGAACAGCATCAGCTGCAGCGCGCCCCAGCCCTGCTGATTTTGATGTTCTACCTTCAGTTTCGCCAGGGTGGTGGAAAGGAACTTTCGATCGCGCAGATCCCCCGCAATGCCTTGCTGGCGGATGGCGTCGGGGATCGCGAGGCGCGCGAACGGCTTGCCGAAATCGAGCGCCTTGCCCTGGTAGGTGACGCTCGCCTGGCCGGCCGCGGCGCGCACCAGGCGCTCGGTGAGTCCGATCATGTACTGCCAGTCCTCGTAGGCGCAGTACCACTCGAGCATGGTGAACTCGGGGTTGTGCCGGGTCGAGATCCCTTCGTTCCGGAAGTTGCGGTTGATCTCGAACACGCGCTCGATGCCGCCCACCACCAGGCGCTTGAGATAAAGCTCCGGCGCGATGCGCAGGTAGAGGTCCATGTCGAGGGCGTTGTGGTGCGTCTTGAACGGCCGCGCCGCCGCGCCGCCGGGAATGGGCTGCATCATCGGCGTCTCGACCTCGAGGTAGCCCTCGGCGACGAGGGTATCGCGGATCGACTGGACGACTCTCGTCCTGGCAAGAAAGACTTCCTTCACCTGGGGATTCATGACGAGGTCGACGTAGCGCTGGCGGTAGCGCGTCTCCTGGTCGGTGAGCCCGTGGAACTTCTCCGGCAGCGGCCGCAGTGCCTTGGCGAGCAGGCGCACGTTCTCCGCGTGCACCGTGAGCTCGCCCTTCATCGTCTTGAAGAGCCGGCCCTCGACGCCGACGATGTCGCCCAGGTCCCAATGCTTGAATGCTTCGTAATTCTCGATTTCATTGGCCACATAGATCTGGATGCGCCCGCTGCCGTCCTGCAGCGTCGCGAAGCTCGCCTTGCCCATGACGCGCTTGAGCATCATGCGGCCGGCGACCGAGGCGCGCACGCCGGCCTTCTCGAGCTCTTCCTTGGAGTTATCGGAATAGGCATCGGAAAGACTCTTTGCGAAGTCCTTCCTGCGGAAATCGTTGGGGTACGCGCTGCCTGCGGCGCGCAGCGCGCCGAGCTTCTCGCGCCGTTCCTCGACGAGCTTGTTGTCTTCTTCCATTTACTGGACTCCCTGCTTGAGGCTGGCACTGATGAAGTCGTCGAGGTCGCCGTCGAGCACCGTCTGCGTGGCGCCTTTCTCGACGCCGGTGCGCAGGTCCTTGATGCGCGACTGGTCCAGCACGTAGGAGCGGATCTGGTGGCCCCAGCCGATGTCGGTCTTCGATTCCTCGAGCTTCTCGCGCTCGGCGAGGCGCTTCCTCAGCTCGGCCTCGTAGAGCTTCGCCTTGAGCATCGCCATCGCCTCGGCGCGGTTGCGGTGCTGCGAGCGGTCGGCCTGGCACTGCACCACGATGTTGGTCGGGAGGTGGGTGATGCGCACCGCGCTGTCGGTGCGGTTCACGTGCTGGCCGCCGGCGCCCGAGGCGCGGTAGGTGTCGACGCGCAGGTCCGCAGGGTTGATCTCCACCTCGATCGACTCGTCGACCTCGGGATACACGAACACGCTCGCGAACGAGGTATGGCGCCGCGCGTTCGAGTCGAACGGGCTTTTCCTCACCAGGCGGTGCACGCCGCTCTCGGTGCGCAGGCTCCCGTAGGCGTAGTCGCCGCTCACCTTGAGGGTTGCGCTCTTGATGCCGGCGACCTCCCCCGGGGTGTGCTCGAGCACCTCCGTGGCGAAGCCCCTGCGGTCGCAGTACTTGAGGTACATGCGCTCGAGCATGGCAGCCCAGTCCTGCGCCTCGGTGCCCCCCGAGCCGGCCTGGATGTCGACGAAGCAGTTGTTGGGGTCGAGCGGGTTGGAGAACATGCGCCGGAACTCCAGGGCGGCGACATCTTCTTCGATCTTCTTTACATCGGAAGAAACCGAAAGCAGCGTTTCTTCGTCGCCATCGGCGCGCGCCAGCTCGAAGAGCTCCGCGGAGTCGGCGAGGCCGCTCTGGACGCGCCCGAGGGTGGCGACCACCGCTTCGGCGGACTTCTTCTCCCGCCCGAGCTCCTGGGCGCGCTTGGCGTCGCTCCACACCTTGGGGTCGGCGAGGAGCTCGTCGAGCTCGGCTAGGCGCTGCTTCTTGCCGTCGAAGTCAAAGATACCTCCGCAGCTCCGCCGACCGGGCCTGCAGGTCGGCGAGGCTGGAGGCGATCTGGTTGATGCGTTCGGGTTCCATTAACGCGTCGCGGCCTTGTCTTCCCAATACAGCAGTTCCGAGCGAAAGTTCCGCTCGGCCTCGTAGCGCTCCAGGGGCGCGACGAGGTTCTTGCTCGGGATGGAGACGAACGCCTTCTTCAGGCCCTCGCGCACCGTGGAGAAGTAGAAGTACACCTGGTCGTCGGGCTGCTGCACCATGAAAAGCACGAAATCGTGGCCCTCGTCGGCCGGGATCTGCGCGATGCGCAGCACCTGGTCGTTGCGGAAGCCGCGCTGGCGCGCCGGCAGCGAATCGCCGCCGGCGTCGGCGCCGATGCCCATCGCCTCGGCGACGTCGGCGCCGAGGTAGCCGCTCGCGCCGTGCGCGCGCAGCCAGCCGGCGATCGAGCGCAGCGTCGGGCTCTCGAGCGCGCTTTCCTTCTGCACGCCGGCCGGCGCGGACGGCGCGGCATGGGCGGCGCACGCGAGGCCGAGCGCGGCCAGGAATGCGGCGAGCCGCATGGAATCCTCCCTTGGAATTTCTTGGCGGCTATTTTACCGGCTTCGGCGTGTATTCCTCGGCGATCTTGTCGTCGAAGAACGAGGTCGGGTTGGGCGCCGCCATGAAGCGGCGGTAGACCTCGGGATAGACGCCGACGTACTGGTTGACCTGCCCGTTCGACATCTCGACTTCCAGCGTGCGCGTGCCCTCGTCGTAGCCCACCGAGCGCAGCTTGGAGGAGTTGACGCGCTTGCGTTCCATCAGACCTGCTCCACTTTTACCTGCATTCCTGCCTTTATCCCGGAAAGCACCTTTGGATCGCCGATCACCTTGCCCACGACGTTGCACGGATTGGCGAGCTTCGGGCGCGCGTCGCTCGAGATCGGCGTGCGGCCGTAGGGGAGGGCAAGGGCGTTGCCCTCGGTCCAGAAGCACACCGTGCCGGGCGCGACCACCTGGACGGCATCGGGCTCGAGCTTCGCGCTGACCGGCGTGGCGAAGTACACCTCCTCGCCCCAGGTCTGCGCGCGCGCCTCGAACGGCGCGGCCGACATGAGGGCCCTCGCGGTGGGCGTATCGAGCAGCTCCACCAGCAGGACGACCTTTCCCGCCTCCAGGCGCAGGTTCATCCGCCGAGGGTCGCGCTCCACGGCGCGGCTCCGTCGAGAGTGCCCTCGATGCTCGAGCCGCGGATCTGGCCGGTGAACTCGCCCTTGCGGCCGGCGAGCCTGAAGCTGATGCGGTCCCCGCGCAGGCGCACCTCCTCCAGCGCGATGTCGCGCCCGTCCAGGCGCGCGCTGCCCGAGACGCGCGTGAGCTGCTGCGTGAGCGAGAGGGTCGCCGGTGCGCGGCTGACCGCCGGCGGCATCTTGGCGCTCCAGCGCCCCTGCACCTTCGCCGGCACGATATAGAGGTAGATCAGCGTGGTGGTGACCCCGGAGATCTGCACCTTCTCCTCGAGCTCGAACTGCTCGACCTTCTCCGGCAGCCAGCCGGTGAGCGGGTAGTCGTGCGAGACGATGCGCGTGCCGGGCCTGAGCTCCGAGAGGAACTTGTCCTTCAGCAGGTTCACCGTGTCGGGCAGGAGGTACATCGTGATCACGCTCGCCTGCGAGATGTCGGTCTTGAAGAGGTCCGCCTTCATGAACTTCACGCGCCCGGCAAGGCCCTCGGCCTTCGCCGCCTCGTTGGCGCGCTTCACCAGGTCCTCCTTGATCTCGACGCCGAAGCCGCGCGCGCCGAACACCTTGGCGGCGGTCAGCACGATGCGCCCGTCGCCCGAGCCCAGGTCGACGAGGAAGTCGCCCGGCCCCACGTCGGCGTAGCGCAGCATGTCGGACACCACGCTCTGCGGCGAGGGCACATAGGGCCCCGCGTTCTTGACCGGTTCCACATCCGCCGAAAAAGCAGCCTGGGCGGCGCAGAAGGCGATTGAACCGATGAGGAGTCTGATCATGGTTCGAAGTGCTCCACGTTGAGCTGCACGGACTTGAGCCCGTTGAATTCGTTCACGGCGAGGCGGTAGGCGGCGCGCACGCGGGCGGGGAGGGGCTCGAGCGCGCCGAAGCGCATCGCCTCGAAGCGCCGGCCGTCCTTCACGAGCTTCAGCTTCAGGTGCCGCTCGCCCACGACGCGCTGGCTTTCGACGGCGAATGTATCGCAGAAGACCGGCTGCGGAAAGCCCTGGCCCCAGATCTCTCCCTCGAGCATGCGCGCGACCTGCAGCGTGCAGTCCGACGCGTCCAGGCTGCCGTCGGTCTCGACGGTGCGCGTGCGCGCCGCGGCCGGCAGCAGCTCCCCGAGCGCGCGCTCGAAGGCCTGCGCGAAGCGCTCGTAGCCGCTCTCGGCGATGGTCAGGCCGGCGGCCTGCGCGTGGCCGCCGAAGCGCACGATCAGCCCCGGCTCGCGCTTGGCGACGAGGTCGAGGCAGTCGCGCAGGTGCAGGCCCGCGACCGAGCGCCCCGAGCCCTTGAGGTTCACGCCGTCGGCGGCGCGCGCGAAGCACACCACCGGGAGGTGCAGCCGGTCCTTCAGGCGCGAGGCGAGGATGCCGACCACGCCTTCGTGCCATGTCGCAGAGAAGAAGGTGGTCTTTTCCTCGATTTCCAGTTTCTGTATTTCCTGAACCGCATGATCCAGCATCTGCGTTTCGATCCTGCGCCGCTCGCGGTTGAGCTGGTCGAGCGCCTGCGCGCAGTTGGCGGCGCGCGCCTCGTCGTCGGTGATCAGGCACTCGATCCCCAGGCGCATGTCGGCGAGCCGGCCCGCGGCGTTCAGGCGCGGCCCGGCGGCGAAGCCCAGGTCGAAGCTCGCGGCCTCGGCGAAGGGCCGCCCGGCGGCGCGCAGCAGCGCGGCGATGCCCGGCTGCGCGCGCCCGGCGCGAATGCGCCTGAGGCCCTGCGCGACGAGGTTGCGGTTGTTCGCGTCGAGGGGCACCACGTCGGCAACGGTGCCCAGGGCCACCAGATCCGTGAGGCTTCCCAGATTCACTTCCGCTCGCGGATGCTTCCTTTCCCTCAGCTCCGCCCGCAGAGCGAGCATCACGTAGAACATCACGCCGACGCCCGCGATCGCCTTCGACGGGAAGTCGCAGCCGGGCTGGTTCGGGTTGACGATGCACGCCGCCTGCGGCAGCTCGGCGCCGGGCAGGTGGTGGTCGGTGACGAGGGTGGCGATGCCAAGGTGCGCCGCGCGCGCCACGCCCTCGACGCTCGCGATGCCGTTGTCCACCGTGATCAGGATGTCGGGCTTCGCCTGCGCGGCGATGTCGACGAGCTCGGGCGTGAGGCCGTAGCCGAGCTTGAAGCGGTCGGGCACGAGGAAGTCGACCTCGGCGCCGAAGTGGCGCAGCGCGCGCATGCCCACCGCGCAGGCGGTGGCGCCGTCGGCGTCGTAGTCGGCGACGATCAGCAGGCGCTTGCCGGCCTGGATCGCGTCGGCGAGGAGCTTCGCGGCGGCGCCGATGCCCTTCATCGGCGCGGGCGGGAGCAGCGCACCGGGCTCGTAGCGCAGCTCCGCCGCCGAGCGGATGCTGCGCGCGGCGTAGAGCCGGGCGAGCAGGGGATGCACGCCTTCCGAAACAAGAACCTTCCGGTGAACGTCCGAGAACCTTCTCTCGACGATCCTCATGCGTAGCGCTCGAGCGGGCGGGGCCGGCGCCAGAAGCGGCGCAGGTCGCCGCGGATGGTCTCGCACGAGGCGCGCTCGCCGCCCTCGGGGACGTGGACGCTGACCATGCCCACGCGCCCGGCGCGCAGCGCGCCGAGCAGCGGCGCGAACCAGTCGCGCTCGAGCGCTTCGATCGCCGCCCGGCACTCGGCCTGCTGCGAGAGCGCGAGCGGCGCGCGCAGCGCGTCGAGCACGACGAGGTGGCGGCCCTCCTCGGGCGCGCGCTCGAGCCACGCGTGCGCCGTCGCGGGGAGCGCGCGCTGGCGCGCGCCGGCGGCGCGCGCGAGGCCGAGCACCAGGGGGTCCTGCGCGCTCACCGACTGCCAGGGCGCGGGCGGCACCTTCGGCGCGCGGCCGGCGCCCCAGAGCCAGACGCTGTTCAGCGCCGGCTCGCCGCGCGCCTCGCGCGCCGCGTTCGCCGGATGCGCGTGCAGGAGCATCTGCGCCTCGTTGACCAGCGAATGGCCGGCCGCGGGCATGGCGAGGCCGACTTCGCGGCCCGCGAGATCCAGGGGATTCTCGCTCGAGACGCCTTCGAGCTCCCCGGAGAGACGCACGCACCAGTGCGAGGGCGTGACGGCCTCGAAAGCGAGCGCGCCGAAATGCCGGCTCAGCGCCTCGCACAGTGCGGCGGCTTCGGCGGCCGAAACGCCGAGCGCGGCGGCGGGCACGAGGATGAGGCGGTCGCGCATGAGCCGCAGGTGCACGGGGTCGGCGCGTGCCCACAAAGCCTGTTCTGCCTGTGAAACCGTGAGTGCTCCGGCGGCCAGCGGCTGCTCGCCGAGCTGGAACGCCTCGTGCAGCCAGCCTTCGAGGCGCTGTGGCTCGCCGCGGCGCGCCCGGCCGCGCGCGACCAGCAGCTCGAGCGCGGGCAGGCGCGTCGCCGCCGCGGCGGCGTAGAGGCCCGGCACGACGAGCTCGCAGTGCATCAGCCGGGAAGCGGCACCACGCGCACGCCGGGGCGCGCGAGGTGGCGCGAGAGGATGCGGTAGTGGTCGTAGTCGAAGCGGGGGCGGCGGCCGGACTCCAGGAGCTCGGCCACGTCGGCATCGCATTGCGCGCTGCCGAGATAGCACCAGCGGTTCACCACGTGCACCTCGGTCGCCTCGCGCTCGTGGTCGGTCTCGACCACGCCAAGCGCGCCGCGGTGCGGCCAGTCGGCGGCCTTGAGCGGCGCGAGCGCCATGGCAAGGCGCGCGTGGTGCGCGTGGATGCTCTCGCTGCCCGCGCACGCGCCGGCGCAGCGCCCGATCTGGCGCCGGAAGCAGCGCTTCTCGAAGCCGAGCGCCTGCAGGCAGAGGCGGTGCTCGTCGGCGAGCGCGCGCAGCGCCTTCATCGCCGCCGCGCGCGAGCGCCACGGTCCGGCAAGGCAGGCGGCCGCGTCGGGGTCGAGCTCGTCGCAGCGCGCGAGCCGCAGCCGCGTGCCGTCGAACACGAAGCCGTGGACCTCGTGCGGGCGGCGCAGGCGCCGGTTGAACTCGGGCGCGCGCTCCTTCACCAGGCGCGCCTCGCGCAGCAGCGCGCCGAGCTCGCCCGTGGTGCGCTGCCACTCGATGCGCCGGACGCGCGCCGCCCAGGCCGCGCCGGAGGAGAAGTGCTGCAGGACGCGCTGGCGGATGTTCCGGCTCTTGCCGACGTAGAGCAGATTCTGTTCTTCGAACAACAGGTAGATCCCGCAGGCCTCGGGCAGCGCGTCGATGGCAGCGCGGTCGAGGTGCGGCGGCAGCACGGTGTGCCGCGCCACCTGGCGCGCGGCGACCCCGACCACCTCCTCGCCGTGCTCGCGCGTGGCGTGGCGCAGGAACTGCAGCAGGGCGTCGGCGTCCCCGAGCGCGCGATGGCGCGCGCGGCAATCGATGCCGTGGCGCGCGATGACGCTGTCGAGGTCGTGGTGGCGCTCGCGCGGGTAGAGGCGCCGGGACAGGCGCACCGTGCAAAGCGTGCGGGCGTGGAACCTGAAGCCGGCGCGCTCGAACTCGCGCCTCAGGAAGCCGTAGTCGAAGCGCGCGTTGTGCGCGACCAGCACCCGGCCTGCGAGCCGCTCGTAGAGGCCCTCGGCGAGCTCGGCGAAGCGCGGCGCGCGCGCCACCATGTGCGCGTCGATGCCGGTCAGCGCCTGGATCTCGGCCGGGATCGGCCGGCCGGGGTTGACCAGCGTCGACCACTCCGCGGCCACCTCGAGCGCATCGACCTCCAGCACCGCGATCTCGGTGATGCGGTCGGCCGCCGCGTGCGTGCCGGTGGTCTCCAGGTCGACGATGGCGAGCGGCGCCTCCAGCGCGAGCATGGTTTTTTATACAGTAAAAACCCTCAGCCCGGAAGCGGCACGAAGCGCGGCTGGCCGCGCACGCGCGCGAGCCAATCCACTATGGCCGGGGTGCGCGCGAGGTCGAAGCCGCCGTCGGGGGCGCAGTGCGTGTAGGCGAAGAGCGCGATGTCGGCGACGCTGTACGCGCCGCCGGCGAAAAACGGCGTGCCGGCGAGGTGCTGCTCCATCACCGCGAGCGCCTGCTGGCCGCGCTCCTGCAGCCGGGGCAGCTCGGCGCGGCGCGGCGAGTCCGGCGGCAGGTAGTAGCAGATGAAGCGCGCCACGGCGATGTAGGGCTCGTGGCTGTACTGCTCGAAGAACATCCACTGCAGCGCGCGCGCGCGGCCGAGCCGGTCGGCGGGCAGCAGCGCGCTGCCCTCGGCGAGGTAATGCAGGATGGCGTTCGACTCGGGGAGGGTGCTCCCGTCCGGCAGGCCGAGCGTGGGCACCTTGCCGTTCGGGTTCTTCGCCAGGAACTCCGCGCTCCTCGTCTCCCCGCGCGTCGAGTCGACCTCGACCCAGCGGTAGGCGAGTCCGAGCTGCTCGAGCGCGAGCTTCACCTTGTAGCAGTTGCCCGAATCGGACTTGCCGTAGACCGTGAACATGGGCAACGATTCTAGGTCCAATCTCGCATGCGCATCGCCCTCCTGCCCCTCGCCGCGCTCGTCCTCGCCGCCTGCGCGCCGATGCAGTGGGTGAAGCGCGACGCCCCGGCCGGGCAGCTCCAGGCCGACCTGAACGAGTGCCAGCACCAGGCCTGGCAGGAATCGCGCGCGCGCATGATGTTCTACCACCCGATGGCGCCGGCCGTGGTGCAGGACTCCATCGGCCGCCGCTTCCTCGTCTACCCCTACGGCCCCTTCGCCGATCCCTTCGGCCACCAGTTCGCCGAGGAAGGGCGCCTCACCAACTTCTGCATGCAGAACAAGGGCTGGTCGCTCCAGGAAGTTCCTAAGCAGTGAGGATCCAGCCTTCGCCGTCGCCCGCGCCGGCCGGCAGCCCATAGCCGCGGCGGCTCGCCGCCCACGCCGCCTGCACCGCGCAGATCGCCGCATCGAGCACGTCGCCGCTGCCGTCGTCCATAAGCTGTTTTTCGATTCCTTTCCCCGCCTCGAGCCGCACGCCGAGCGGCTTGCCTTCCTTGAGGGAAGACAAGACCTGCTTGCGCACCGCCTTGCGCGCGGGCGTGTGCTCAGCGCGCGTGTCGCTCTTGTAGGAGGCGCGGATGCCGAGCTGCTTGCGCGCGAGCAGCCCGGGATAGGCCTCGAGGGCAACCCTTGAAGAGTTTCGAGGCAGGAGAATCGGTATATGCACATCGGCAGCGAGCAACCGACGTGCACCCTCATGGAACATCAGCGCAACCGGCGGGTTGACGAGCTTCATCGGGCTGGAGGAGCCGGCGGGACGGTCGGTCGCGCGGTGGGCGTACTTGCGGCCGACAGGTCTTCCGGCACGGTATGAATCGAGGGTTTGTCTAAAACCTTTTCGATCCATGGTGGCGCAGTGCGCGACGAGATCCTTCCAGGCCGCCGGCCAGCCGAGATCGCGCGCGAGCTCGGCGGGCAGGCTGAAGGGGAAATCGAAGCCGCCGACCCACGGCCCCGGCCGGGCGAGGAACGCTTCGAACTCGGCGAACGAAAAAAGCTTCTCGATTTCCGAGATGCGAAGACATTTCCCCTGGAGAAAGCCGGCGGCGACGGTGACCGGCTTCGCCCTGCGCGGCGCGCAGGTGAAGTCGACCCCGTAGATCCTCACAGCGCGATGGCGTCGTAGCCGCGGCCGCGGAACTCGATCAGGCAGAAGCCGTTGCCGAACGGGTCCGCGAGGAGCGCGAGCAGGCCGTAGGCATGCGTGGTGACATCGCGCTCCAGCTTCGCGCCGGCCTGCACCGCCCGCGCGATGGAAGCGCGGATGTCGGTCACCACGAAATCGACGTGCACCGGCGTCCAGTGGCGGCCGTAGTCGCGTTCCTGGCCCTCCACCGGCGAAATCGGCGTGCCGGCGGGCTTCGGCAGAAGATAGATCGGCGCGGCCGCGCCGACGAGCTCGATCCAGCCCTCGAAGCGCCGGCCGACTTCCAGGCCGAGCCCTTCGCAGTAGAAGCGCGTGCTGCTCTCGAGATCGTCGACGTCGATATTGACCAGGAGATTCACGAAGAGGTCCGCACGGCAGGCGCGTTGCGGATCGTCTGCAGCACCACGCAGTAGCGCTCGGTGAGCTCGATGAGCTTCCGCTTCTGCTCCTCGGTCGCGTCGGTGTCGAGCTCGAAGCGCAGGCGGATCTCGCGGAAGCCGACCGGGGCGTCCTTCGCCACGCCGAGCGTGCCGCGGAAATCCAGATCGCCTTCCGCGAGGACTTTCGCATCTCTCAGGTTTATTCCGATGGCAGTTGCAACCGCCTTCAGCGTCACGCCGGCGCAGGCCACCAGGGCTTCGAGCAGCATGTCGCCGGAGCAGGCCTGAGTGCCGCTGCCGCCGCTGGCGGGGTGCAGGCCCGCCTCGACGAGCGCGCGTCCGGTGTCGACGCGGCAGGCGATGCCCTCGCCGATGCGCCCCTCGGCGCGCAACGTCACCACCGCCGCGCCCGGCTCCTGCTTGTAGCGCTCCTTGATCGGCGCCTGCAGCGCCTTCAGCTCCTGTGCGTTCATGATTGCAGGTTCACCGTGACGCTCTTCCTCTGGGTGAAGCTCTCGAGCATGCCCTCGAGGGAGAACTCGCGGCCGATGCCGCTCTGCTTGAAGCCGCCGTACGAGTGCCCCGGCGACTGGCCCAGGCCCTGATTCACCTGCACCCAGCCCGACTCGATCTCGTGCGCGGTGCGCAGCGCGCGCGCCACGTCGCGCGTCCAGACGAAGGCGGCGAGCCCGTAGTGGCTGTCGTTCGCCATGCGGATCGCGTCGGCCTCGTCCTCCCAGGGGATCGCGGCGAGCACCGGCCCGAAGATCTCCTCGCGCGCGATGCGCCAGTCGTTGCTCGCCTGCGCGAACACGGTTGGCTGCACGAAGTAGCCCTCGGCGAGCGGTCCCTGCTTGGGCGGCAGCCCGCCGATGAGCAGGCGCGCGCCCTTCTGCGCCATGCCGTCCTCGATGTAGCCGCACACGCGCTCGAACTGCTTGCGGTTGATGATCGCGCCCATGTCGGTGGCTTCGTCCAGGGGGTCGCCGATTTTCAGCTTCTCCAGTCTCGTTTTCAGCTGGGAAAGAAAATCGTCGTAAATGCTCTTGTGCAGGAAAAGCCGGGATCCCGCGGTGCACGACTGCCCCTGGCGCGTAAAGCGCATCGCGGTGACGACGCCTTCCACGGTGCGCTCGTCGTTCGAGTCGGGGAAGACGACGCAGGGGCTCTTGCCGCCGAGCTCGAGCGACACCGGCACGATGCGATCGGCGGCGGCGTGCATGATGAGCTTGCCGACCTCGGTCGAGCCGGTGAAGGAGAGCTTGCGCACCAGCGGGTGCTGTACCAGCGCCGCGCCCGCCTCCTCGCCGTAGCCGGTGAGGACGTTCAGCACGCCCGCGGGCAGGTGCTCGGCGCAGAGCTCCGCCATGCGCAGCACGCCCAGCGGCGCGTCCTCGGCCGCCTTGAGCACCAGCGTGTTGCCCGCGGCGAGCGACATGGCGATCTTCATCGCGCCGAGGATCACCGGCGAGTTCCACGGGATCACCGCCCCCACCACGCCGATCGGCTCGCGCCGCGTGTAGGAGAGCACGTGCTCGCCCAGCGGCACGGTCTCGCCCTTCAGCTCGCTCGCCAGGCCGCCGAAGTAGCGGAAGAGGTCCGCCGTGCCCTTCGCCTCGGGGCGCGACTGCGTGCGCAGCGCGTTGCCCGTCTCGGTGGCGATGAGGCGCGCGAGCGGCTCGCTCTCGGCCTCGATCGCGTCCGCGATCTTCATGAGCAGCCGCCCGCGCTCGCGCGGGGCGACGCGCTTCCAGCTCTCGAAGGCCTTCGCCGCGGCGCGCACCGCGCGGTCGACGTCCGCCGCGCCTGCGCGCGGCACTTCCGCGATCACCTGGCGCTTGGCCGGGTTCTCGACCGGCAGGAAGCGCCCGTCGGCGCTCGCCTGCCACTTTCCGTCGACCAGCATGAGCGAACGGCGCAGCTTCACTTGGGTTTCAGCAAGCATTTTTCAAATCCTCTGCGGTGAGGTTGTGGATCCGGCCGAAGCCGGCGACGAAGCGCGCGTCGCGCGGCGTGACCTTCCAGAAGGAGAAGTCGGCCAGCTGGAAGTTGATGGCCTGCTCGGGGAAGCGGGCCAGCCATTCGGTTCTCAAAGAAGGAGGTTCCTGTTGAAAAAGCGAAGCATCTCCCCTGATGGAGACCCTCATGAAGGTAAAAGGATCCGCGCGGCCGTCGTCGGTTTCGCTGATGGAGAGCGACACGCGCGGGTCCTGCAGCATGTCCTGCGTGTGCCAGGCGAGCCGGCTCACGTGCAGCCAGAAGGCGGAGAAGTCCGGCGCCGGCAGGTAGAGCGTCATCGACACGAGCGGCGCGCCCGCGCGCAGCGTGCCCAGGTGCGTGATGCGCTCCTTGCGAAGCAGGCCGGCGAGGGCGCGGGAAGTGTCGGCGTCCACTCGGTCGATTGTAGTATTCTCGCCGCCTCATGCGATACGAGCTGCTCGTCGGCCTGCGCTACACGCGCGCACGGCGCCGTAACCGCTTCATCGGCATCAACTCCGCGGTCTCCATGATCGGCATCGCGGTCGGGGTCTGGGCCCTGATCGTGGTGCTCTCGGTGATGAACGGCTTCCAGGAGGAGGTGCGCACCCGCATCCTCGGGGTCGCCTCGCACGTGCAGGTGGTGGGCGCCGACGGCCGGCTCGAGCGCTGGGAGGAGATCGCCGCGCGCGCCGCGCAGCATCCGCGCGTGCTCGCCACCGCGCCCTTCGTGCAGGCGCAGGCGATGCTCTCCGCGGGCCAGGCGGTGCGCGGCGCCGTGGTGCGCGGCATCCTGCCCGAGCAGGAGGAGCGCGTCGCCGACCTGGGCAAGCACATGCGCGCGGGCGAGCTCGGCGCGCTCGAGCCCGGGGCGTTCGGCGTGGTGCTCGGCGCCGACCTCGCGCGCGCGCTCGGGGTCTTCCCCGGCGACAAGATCGCGCTGGTCGCGCCGCAGGGCATGGTCACGCCCGCCGGCGTGATCCCGCGCCTGAAGCAGTTCACCGTGGCCGGCATCTTCGAGGCGGGCATCTCCGAGGCCGACGCCGGCCTCGCGCTCATGCACCTGAAGGACGCGCAGACGCTCTACCAGCTCGGTGAGCGCGTCTCGGGCGTGCGCCTGAAGCTCGACGACCTCTTCGCCGCGCGCGAGGTGGCGCGCGAGCTCGCCGCGAGCCTGCCGCGCGAGGTCTACGCCTTCGACTGGACGCGCAGCCACGCCAACTTCTTCCGCGCTGTCGAGATCGAGAAGCGCATGATGTTCATCATCCTCGCCCTCATCATCCTGGTGGCGGCGATCAACATCATCTCCACCCTGGTGGTGGCGGTCACCGACAAGCAGGCCGACATCGCCATCCTGCGCACCTTCGGCGCGGCGCCCGGCTCGGTGATGCAGATCTTCATCGTGCAGGGCATGGTGATCGGCCTCATCGGCACCCTCGCGGGCGTCGCCACCGGCATCGTCACCGCGCTCAACATCGACGTCATCGTCCCGGCCATCGAGAACGCCTTCAGCATCAAGTTCCTCTCGAAGGACGTGTACATGATCCCCGACCTGCCCTCCGACCTGCAGGCCGACGACGTGGTCGCGGTGGCGCTGATGGCGCTCGCGCTGTCGTTCCTCGCCACGCTCTACCCGAGCTGGCGCGCGGCGCGCCTCAACCCCGCCGAGGCGCTGCGCTATGAATGAGGTCGTGCTTTCCTGCGAGAACCTGAAGAAGACCTACCAGGGCCCGGCGCCGGTGCCGGTCCTGCACGGCGTGAGCCTGCAGATCCGCGCGCGCGAGCGCATCGCCATCATGGGGCGCTCGGGCTCGGGCAAGTCGACGCTGCTGCACCTCCTGGGCGGGCTCGACGCGCCCAGCGCCGGCTCCGTGAGCGTGCAGGGGCGCCCGTTGAGCGAGATGGGCGAGGCCGAGCGCGGCGAGATGCGCAACCGCACGCTCGGCTTCGTCTACCAGTTCCACCACCTGCTCGCGGAATTCACCGCGGTGGAGAACGTGGCCATGCCGCTTTTCATCCGGCGGGTTGAAAAGAGTCAAGCCCTGGAAAAAGCAAAGCAAGTACTCTCGGACGTCGGCCTGGGGGCGCGCCTCGAGCATCAGCCGGGGGAGCTCTCCGGCGGCGAGCGCCAGCGCTGCGCCTTCGCGCGGGCGCTCGTCACCGAGCCCGCCTGCGTGCTGGCCGACGAACCCACCGGCAACCTCGACTCGCACACCGCCGACGAGGTGTTCGAGGTGATGCTGCGTCTCGCCGCCTCGCGCGGCACCGCCTTCGTCATGGTCACCCACGACGCCGGCCTTGCCGCGCGCGCCGAGCGCATCCTCGAGCTGCGCGACGGCGTGCTGCACCCCGGCTCAGCGCTTCGGCCCTAGCGCCTCCATCGCCGCGTCGAGGGGCACGACGATGGCGATCAGGTTGAGGGCGAACATCACCTGCAGCACCTTGTCGAGCCGCGCGGTCGGCTTGCCGCCTTCGAGCTCGCGCAGGAAGCGCACGCCGACGCCGCAGTGCGCGGCCGCGTCGCGCAGCCCCATGCCGATCGCGCCGCGGGCCTGCCGGACCGTGCTCCCCAGGTCGATGGGGGACGTAACGAGGGTGAGGGGCGGGGTCGGCGAAGTGTCGGCCATGGTGAGAGGGCTCCAAAGGGCCAAATGTGTCCCGATCGGGACACAGCATTCTAATGTACGCCAGGCTACGTAGTGGTTCTTCCGTCGCGACGCCGCCCGGCGACGTCGCCGCCGCGTAACCACGCGAATCGGGAAAACGCGACAACATGACACCGCCCCCGGCGATAGCGCCGCCGCGTGGAGGAACGCACAATGGCTTCCGAGCGGTGCAAATGAAAAGAGGGCACGACCGCTAGCCGTGCCCTCCGGTGCTGACCTCTCAAGCGGCTTCAAGCAGCGACTGCACTTTGTTTGGCGCTACCGTGGACGGGCTCTGAGGAGTCCGTCTCTCGGTTGGCACTGCTAACAGCGTGCTGGCCGGTTCTTTGAAGGTGTAGAACGCTCCCTACACAGGTAAGGATTCTGCTACCTATCCACTTTTTCGTCTAGGCACCGGTAGTCGTTTAGCGTAGTCCGGACGGACTACGGCCGGATTAGTCCTGCTGCACCGACAGCACCCCGCTCGCCTTCACCTGCTCGTAGAACGCCGCATCCTGCAACGCGCGGGTGAGCACGAAACCCTGGCTGCTCGCGCGCACGACGTAGCGAAAGACGAGGGCGAGGAGGAAGAGCGCGGCGCCGAGGAAGAGCCGGCCGGTGAGGGCGAGGGCGACGGCGAGGCCCAGGAGCGGCAGGAGCACGAAGGGGAGCATCAGGCGCGCCGAGACGAGCTTCGCGGCGCGGTCGCGATCGACGCGCGCGCGCAGCGTGCCGGCGGCGAACGCGGCGACGAATTCCGAGTGGCTCAGCGAAGCCTCATCTCAGTTTCAGGCCCACCTTGACGATGCGCGCGCCTTCCATCTCGCGCACGGTGAGCTCGATGTCGCCGACATCGACCGCGTCGCCGACCACCGGGCGGCCCTTGAGCCGGGCGCGCAGGAATTCTGCCAGCGTGCCCGAGCCGACCGGCGCGACGCCGTAGGCCTCGCATACCTCCTCCACGCGCGCGTCGCCGTTCAGCACGAAGTCGCCGAAGAAGCTGCGCGTCACCTCGCCCGCCTGCCCCGACCCGGCGGCGAAGAGCTCGCCCACGCGCTCGAAGCTGTCCTCGGGCGCGAGCACGCAGGCGATGTCGCCCGCCTGCAGCAGCGCCGGCGGCGGGGCGAGGAACTGCTGGGCGCGCGCCACGGCGACGAGGCGCGCGTCCCGGGGCATGGCGAGCTGGTCCGGGTTCGCGCCCGCCGCCGCCGACTGCGGCTCGACCTCGAACTGCAGCAGCTCGTAGTCCTGCGCGGTCGGCAGGTGCAGGCCGCTGCGCAGCCGCGGCTCGCGCGGGGCGGGCACCTCGAGCCTGAGCAGCCGCGCCGCGGGGCCGACGCTCGTGCCCTGCACGAGGAGCGAGAGCAGCACCACCACGAAGGTGAACTGGAACAGGCGGAAAGACTCCTCCACCCCCGCCATGAGCGGGAAGAGCGCGAGGATGATCGGCACCGCGCCGCGCAGGCCCATCCAGGCGATGTAGAGGTTCTCGCGCAGGTTGAAGCGGAAGGGCGCGAGCGTGAGGAAGGTCGCGAGCGGCCGCGCGACGAGGATCAGGAAAGCGCCGGCGAGCAGCGCCGGCGCGAGCTCGCGCGCCACCGCCGAGGGGGTGACGAGCAGCCCGAGCAGCAGGAACATGCCGGCCTGCGCGAGCCAGGCGAGCCCGTCCATCACCCGCATCACGTGCTCGGTGGCGTGGCTGCGGCCGTTGCCGACGATGAGCCCGATGATGTAGATGCCGAGGAAGCCGCTGCCGCCGAGCTTGTTGATGACCGCGAAGGAGGCGACCGCGCCGGAGGCGATGAACAGCGCATACAGGCCCTCGGCGAGCCGGATGCGGTGCACAGCCTCGCGCAGCGCGAAGCCCAGCAGCGCCCCCCCGGCGGCGCCGATGCCGAGCTGCTGGAGGAGGAGCAGCGCCGCGCCGGCCGCGCCGGGGGCGGCGCTGCCGCGGATGAGCTCGACCAGCACGATGGTGAGGAAGATCGCCATCGGGTCGTTCGAGCCCGACTCGATCTCGAGGGTGGCGCTGACGCGCTCGTTCAGGTGCACGCCGCTGTGGCGCAGAAGCGAGAACACCGCCGCCGCGTCGGTCGAGCCGACGATCGCGCCGAAGAGCATGCCGTATGACCATTGGAAGCCCAGCACCAGCGCGGCGAAGGCGCCGAGCAGCGCCGCGGTCAGCACCACGCCCACGGTGGCCAGCGCGAGCGCCGGCCCGAGCGCGACGCGAAAGCTGCGGATGTTGGTGCGCAGCCCGCCGTCGAGCAGGATCAGCGCGAGGGCCAGGTTGCCGATCAGGAACGACAGCCCGAAATCGCTGAACGGGATGCCGCCGGGGCCGTCCTCCCCCGCGAGCATGCCCACCACCAGGAACACGAGCAGCAGCGGGAAGCCGAAGCGCGAGGACGCGACGCTCGCCGCGACGCTGATGAAAAGCAGCAGCGCGCCGAGCAGCAGCGTGGTGTTGACCGCGTCCATGCGCGTCGATTCTACGGGGCGGGCTTGCCCTGCCGGCGGCGCTTTCGCGCGCGCCAGGCGAGCACGACATACGCGCGCCAGGCAAGCTCGACGGCGAAGTAGCCGAGCACGGCGAGCGTGAGCCCCAGCGCCGGGATGCCCACGAGCAGCGGCTTGCCCAGGGACAGCATCCAGGCGCCGAGCGCCTCCATCGAGGCGCCGACGTTTCCCCAGTCCATCTGGAAAGGCTCGATGCGCGCGGCGTTCTCGCCGGGGATGATCAGCCGCCCGTAGGCGTAGGCGAGGAGGTACAGCGGCACGATGGTGAAGGGGTTGGTGTAGAAGGTCACCAGGATCGCGACCGGCAGGTTGCGCCGTAGCGGCACCGCGATGAGCAGCGCGGCGAGCATCTGCAGCGGCCCGGGGACGAGCCCGGCGAACAGACCGATCGCCACCGCGCCCGCGACCGAGCGGCGGTTCAGGTGCCACAGGTTGGGATGGTCGAGCCAGCTGCCGAAGGCGCGCACCACGCGGCTGGAGCGCAGGCGCTCGGCGCTGGGCAGGTACTTCCGGAAAAACTTTCGCGGCATGGTCCGTCCGCGCCGGGCCTCGGGCGGGCGGGGTGGATTCTAAGCTTCCAGCGGCTCCAACGGCATGCGCATCAGGCGCGGCAGGCCGAGCGCGCCCGGATCGCGCAACGCCGGCGCACCGATGTCGATCGCTTCCTGCGGCACGTCCAGGCGCGCGGTGCGATGCAGGTAGTCGGGAACCGAGAAGATGGTGCCCCAGTTCGAGTCGGTCTCGCGCGCGAGCACCGAGTGGTGGATGCCGTGCATGCGCGGGGTGAGGACGATCCGGCACAGCGCGCGCTCGAGCGCGAGCGGCAGGCGCACGTTCGAGTGGTGGAAGAGGATCGCCATCGTGGTGAGCGCCTGCCACAGCGAGAGCGCGAGCGGCGAGGCGCCGATGAGCGCCACCTGCGCCGCGCGCCAGGGCGCGGAGAGGATCATCTCGGCGAAGTGGAAGCGCAGCGCGGTCGTGGCGCTGAGGTCGCGGTCACTGTGGTGCACGCGGTGCAGGCGCCAGAGCAGCGGCACCTTGTGCGTGAGCACGTGCCACAGGTAGAGCGTGTAGTCGAGCAGCACCGCGGCGAGCGCCACCTCCAGCGCCGCGGGCAGGCCCAGGCGCGGCACGAGCCCGCGGCGCTTCTCGTGCGCCCTTTTGGCGAGCGGCGCGGTGAGCGGCTTCTCGGTGAGGCGGATCGCGGTCGCGGTCATCAGCGCCATCGTCATGTTGCGCGCGTTGCGCCGCACGGGGTCCTGCCTCTGCCGGCGCAGCGGCCGGCGCTGCTCGAGCCACAAGGTCGCCGCGAGCGTGCCGAGCACCAGCGTGGCGCCCAGCCAGCCCGGCAGCTCGCGCCCGAGCGCCGCCGAGCGCCGCTTCATCGCGGCAGCCGCTCCGCGGCGCGGTGCACCAGCTCGGCGGTGCCGGCCCACGCGACGTGGTTGGCGAGCTCCTTGGCGTTGAAGGGCGCGGGGATGCGGTGCAGGCCGGGCGACATGCGCGAAAGCGGCGCCAGCACGCCGTCGCAGGCGAGGAAGAACGCCGCCCCGAAGGGCAGGCCGAGCGCGGCGCCCGCGCGCGGCACGCGCCGGCGCGCGAGCGCGTAGAGCGCGCCCCACGCGAGGCCGTAGCCCACCGTGAACGCGACGCCCATCCGCTTGGCGGCCACCTCGTGCGGCGAGCCCTCGCGCACCAGCCGCGCGCGCAGCTTCTGCCTGCCGCCGATCCGGCGGCGCAGCACGCGGTCGACCCCCGCGACCGCGAGCTGCGCGATCAGCCCCGCCGCGAGGCCGGTGGCGAGATCGCGCGCGAGCGCCACGCTGCGCTCGACCGGGTAGCCGCGCCGGCGCCAGTCGGGCATGCCCGAATTGCGCACCAGCACCAGGTTCTCCAGGCCCGCCTCGGCGAGTGCCTCGCAGGCGCGCAGCGCGCGCTGGCCGGAGCTGCAATAGACGATCACTTCCTCGAAGTGGCGCAGGCTGGGTGCGGCGCGGCGCGGGGCGCGCTCGATGCGATGCACGGGGAGGTTGTAGGCGCCCGGAACGTGGCCGAGGCGGTATTCGCGCATCGAGCGCACGTCCAGGACCAGGTTCCCCGCCTGCCGGTAGCGGTCGTTGGCATGCAGTTCGTCGATTGTCATGCGTTGCAACGGAGCAAGCGGCATGCCCCCGGTCAGCCGCCGGCGGGCAAGCGCGTTGTTCTGGCATGACCGCCATGGCGCTTGCGTTCGCCTCCGGCGCGGCGCTCCTGCAGCTGCAGGCCTCGCTTCCCTCGCTGACGTGGCTTGCCGTTTTACCGGTACTCATCGGACTGGCCTGGTGGAAGCGACCTTTCGTGATCCCGCTCGCGCTCGCCTGCGGGTTCTTCTGGGCCGCGGCCTGCGCGCACTGGCGCATGGACGACCGGCTCGCGCCGGCGCTCGAAGGCCGCGACCTCGAGGTGGTGGGCGTGGTCTCCAGCCTGCCCGCGCCCGGGGCGAGCCCGCGCTTCGAGCTCGAGCCGGAGTCCTCCGAAGCGCCGCTGCCGCGCAAGCTCCTCGTCACCTGGTACGAGTCCACCTTGCCGGTGCGCCCGGGCGAGCGCTGGCTCTTCACGCTGCGCCTGCGCCGCCCGCACGGCCTTTCGAACCCGCACGGCTTCGACTACGAGGCCTGGCTCCTCGAGCGCGGCATCGGCGCGACCGGGTATGTGCGGAACAAGCCCGAACCGAAACGCATCGGGTCCAGAAGCGACCTCATGGATCGAATAGAGCAGGTGCGGGAAGCCGTGCGAGAGCGCTTTGCCGGCACGCTCGGCGCAACGCCCGCGGCGGGGGTCCTCGCCGCCCTCGCGATCGGCGACCAGCGCTCGATCGCGAACGAGGAGTGGCGCCTGTTCCAGCGCACCGGCGTGACGCACCTGATGAGCATCTCCGGGCTGCACGTGACGCTGGTCTCGGGGCTCGCGGCGTGGCTCGTCGCCGCGGCCTCGCGGCGCGTGCCCTGGCTCGCGCTGCGCCTGCCCGCGCGCAAGGCCGCGGCGGCGGCGGCCATCGCGGCGGCGCTCGGCTATACGCTGCTCTCGGGCTTCGCGGTGCCGGCGCAGCGCACGTTCTGGATGGTGACGGTGGTCGCGGCGGCGCTGTGGTCCGGGCGCATCGCCTCGCCCTGGCGCACGCTCGCGCTCGCGCTTGCCGCGGTGGTGCTCGCCGACCCCTGGGCGCCGCTCGCCCCGGGGCTGTGGCTCTCGTTCGGCGCGGTGGCGCTGATCTTCTACGCCGGCGCGGGATGGACGAGCGCCGAGCCGCGCCTCCTGCAGTGGGGCCGCATGCAGTGGGCGATCACGGTGGGCCTCGCGCCCGCGGCGCTGCTGCTCTTCGGCCAGGTCTCCCTCGCCGGGCCGCTCGCCAACGCGGTCGCGATTCCGGTGGTCTCGGTGGTGGTCACGCCGCTTGCATTGCTGTCGGCGGTTCTTCCCTTCGACTTCCTGCTGGAGGTTTCCGCTTTCCTCGTGGAATGGCTGCTGCAGTTCCTCGAGTGGTGCGCGGGGCTGCCCGGCGCGCTCTGGCAGGGGCACGCGCCGCCGCTCTGGAGCGTGCCGCTCGCGCTTCTGGGCGCCGCATGGCTGCTCGCGCCGCGCGGGGTGCCCTGGCGCGCGTGCGGCATCGCGCTCATGGCGCCGGCCTTCGCGACTGCGCCGCCCGCGCCCACGCACGGCGAGGCCTGGATCACGGTGTTCGACGTCGGCCAGGGGCTGGCGGTGCTCGCGCGCACCTCGAGCCGCGCGCTGCTCTACGACGCCGGCCCCGCCTTCGGCCCGGAGGCCGACGGCGGCTCGCGCGTGGTGATGCCGGCGCTGCGCGGCGCCGGCCTCGCGCGCCTGGACCTGATGGTGCTCACGCACGAGGACGGCGACCACGTGGGCGGGGCGCGCAGCGTGCTCGAGTCCCTCGAGGTCGAGGCGATCGCCTCCTCGCTCGCGCGCGAGCACGCGCTGCACGCGCTCGCCGCCGCGCCGCGGCGCTGCCGCGCGGGCGAGCGCTGGCAATGGGACGGCGTGCGCTTCGAGTTCCTGCACCCGCCGGCCGGCGCGCCGCACGCGCGGCGCAACAACCAGAGCTGCGTGCTGCGCATCGAGGCCGCGGGCGCCTCGATGCTGCTGACGGGAGACATCGAAAAACCGGTCGAGCAACAGATCCTCTTCGCAAAAGCAGATGTCCTTCTGGTCCCTCATCACGGAAGCCGCAGCTCCTCGTCGCCCGAGCTCATCGCCGCGGTGCGTCCGCGCTACGCGATCGTGCCGGTGGGCTATCGCAGCCGCTTCGGCCATCCCGCGCCCGAGGTGCTAGAGCGCTACCGCGCCGCGGGCGTGCGCCTGCTCAGGACGGACCTGGACGGCGCGGTCGCGGTGAGGCTCCACGAGGGCGAGGCTTCCCTGGCCGGCGAGCGCCGCCGCCGCGGGCGCTATTGGCTACAATGATCCGGCGGGCTTCCCCGCGAATCCACGGAGAGAGAGGAGCGATCATGGCCAGAAAAGGCGGCGGCGACGCGGTTTACCGGGTTACCGAAGTGATTGGCACCAGCGCGAGCTCCTGGGAGGACGCGGCGCGCAACGCCGTGAAGACCGCGGCGGGAACGCTGCGCGACCTGCGCATCGCGGAGATCGAGAAGCTCGACGTGAAGATCGAGGACGGCAAGGTGGTGCAGTTCCGCGCGCGCCTGGCGCTCTCCTTCAAGTACAGCGCCTAGCCCGCTTGTTCACCGCGGTCGTGCGCATCAGCGGCGCCGGGCGCCTGGCGGACTTCCGCGAGCGCCTGCGCTGGCTGATGGTGCGCGACGCCGACGCCGAGGACTACACCGAGCACCACCGCGAGGGCTGCCTCGAGTACCGCTTCATCCCGAAGCAGGGCATTCCCTTTCCCGCCTTCACCGAGGCCTCGGGCGAGTTCCCCGAGCTGCGCGTCGAGGCCGAATGGGACCACGACGGCGTGCGCGGCCGCGCGGTGATCGAGAACGGCCGCGTGATCCAGGACGAGAGCGCCGAGCTCGCCGCGCCGGGCGTCGACGTGGCGCTCGGGGAGGACGGGCGCCTGGTCCTCGGCCTGGTCGTGAAGGACACCCTGGGCTATGCCGTGACCTCGGACCGGCAGACCTATTTCCGCTACGAGGGCGGCGCGCTCACGCTCGTCGACCCGCAGGACGCCGACGCGGCGCTCGAGGAGGTGGCGTTCGGCTTCGTCGAGGACTGGATCTGGTACGACGAGCAGGACGCGCCGCTCGAGCGCGCGCGCTACGCCGACTACGGCTACCCGGTGCGCGGCGCGAACGTGCGCTCCGAGAAGCTCGCGCTGCTGCGCGGGCGCGGCATGCGCTTTTCCAACCTTGAAGAATCCGCGGCGCCGGTGCGCGCGGCGCTCGCCGAGCAATGGCTGAAGACGACGTAGCCCCCGAGCCGCGGCGCCGCTCGGTGCAGTGCGGCTCGAGGAAGGGCCTGCACCGCATCGCGTATCTCGAGTGGGGCGACCCGCGAAACCGCGACGTCCTCGTCTGCGTGCACGGCCTGACGCGCTCCTCGCGCGACTTCGACGCGCTCGCCGCGGCGCTGTGCGCGCAGTTCCGGGTCGTCTGCCCCGACCTCGCCGGGCGCGGCGACTCCGAGCGCCTCGCCGACCCGGCGCTCTACGTGCTGCCGCAGTACGTCTCCGACATGGTGACGCTCGTCGCGCGCCTGGACGTCGAGCAGGTGAGCTGGCTCGGCACCTCGCTCGGCGCTCTGGTGGGCATGGCCCTCGCCGCCCAGAAGGCGAGCCCGGTCGCGAAGCTGGTGCTGAACGATGCCGGCCCGGTGGTGACCCTCGCCTCGCTCCAGCGCATCGCCTCGTACCTCGGCAAAGAGCTGCAGTTCCGCACGCTGGAGGACGCCGAGCGCCACATCCGCGCCGTGTCGGCCCCCTTCGGGCCGCACAGCGACGCGCAATGGCGCTTCCTCACCGAGACCTGGCTGAGGAAGAACGAGGACGGCACCTGGCGCGCGCACTACGACCCGGGCATCGCCCAGACCTACCGCGCCGCGATGCCGGAGAAGGACCTGGAGCTCTGGCCCCTCTATGACGAGGTGCGCTGCCCCACCTTGGTGCTGCGCGGCGAGCACTCGGATCTGCTCACGCGCGAGACCTGCCGCGCTATGATGGGCCGCGGTCCTAAGGCCAGGGTCGTGGAGGTGCCCGGCGTCGGGCATGCGCCGACGCTGATGCACCCGGACCAGATTGCAGTCGTCAGGGATTTCCTAATCGAGGGAGGAGCAACATGAGGTTCGTACTGATTGGACTGGTTTTCTTGTGTGGTAATGCGTTTGCGCAGTCGACCCTGGACGCGGTGAAGTCCAAGGGCTTCGTGCAGTGCGGCGTGAACACCGGCCTCGCCGGGTTCTCGCAGCCCGACTCGCGCGGGGTCTGGCGCGGCATCGACGTCGACGTCTGCCGCGCGGTCGCGGCCGCGGTCTTCGGCGACCACTCCAAGGTGCGCTACACGCCGCTCACCGCGCAGCAGCGCTTCACCGCGCTGCAGTCGGGCGAGGTCGACATCCTCGCGCGCAACACCACCTGGACCATCACCCGCGACACCGGCCTGGGCCTCAATTTCGTCGGCGTGAACTACTACGACGGCCAGGGCTTCATGGTGCCGAAGAAGCTCAACGTGAAGAGCGCGAAGCAGCTGAACGGCGCCACCATCTGCGTGCAGCCGGGCACCACCACGGAGCTGAACCTCGCCGACTACTTCCGCGCCAACAAGATGAGCTTCAAGCCGGTGGTGATCGAGAAGCTGGAGGAGGTGCTGAACGCCTACTTCGCCGGGCGCTGCGACGTCTTCACCACCGACGTGTCGGGCCTGGTCTCGACGCGCGCCTCGCGCGCGCCCAACCCGGCGGAGCACGTGATCCTGCCCGAGGTGATCTCCAAGGAGCCGCTCGGGCCGGCCGTGCGCCATGGCGACGACCGCTGGTTCGACGTGGTGAAGTGGGCCATGTTCGCGATGATGGAGGCGGAGGAGCTCGGCCTCACCTCGAAGAACATCGACCAGCAGGCCTCCAGCGCCAACCCCGCGGTGCAGCGCTTCGTCGGCTCGACCGGCGACATCGGCAAGATGCTCGCGCTGGACAACAAGTGGGCGCACAACGTCGTGAAGCAGGTCGGCAACTACGCCGAGAGCTTCGACGCGAATCTCACGCCGCTCGGCTTCGAGCGCGGGCTGAACCGCCTGTGGAACCAGGGCGGCATCATGTACCCGATCCCGGTCCGCTAGGCCCTGTTTCGCCCCCCTGACAAGGGGGGCGCGAGCATGGCGAGCGGGGGGTTGAAAGCCAGACAGATCGCCTACCAGGCCGCGGCGCTCGCCGCGGTCCTGGCGGTGGGCTGGTTCTTCGTCGCCAACACCGCCGCGAACCTCGAGGCGCGGCGCATCGCGAGCGGGTTCGGCTTCCTGCAGCGCGAGGCGGGCTTCGAAATCGGCGAGAAGTTCTTCCTCACCTACAGCGCCGCCGACAGCTACCTGCGCGCGCTCTCGGTGGGCGTGCTCAATACCCTAGGGGTGGCGCTGATCGGCATCGTGCTCGCCACGGGCCTGGGCGCCGCGGTGGGGCTTTCCCGGCTCTCGCCGAACTTCCTCCTGCGCAGCTTGAGCGCCTCGTACGTCGAGTTTTTCCGCAACGTGCCTCTGCTGGTGCAGCTCTTCTTCTGGTACGCGCTCATCACCGAGGGGCTGCCGCACCCGCGCGAGGCGCTCCAGCCGCTGCCGGGGGTGTTCCTCTCCAACCGCGGCATCCTGCTGCCCTCGCTGGAAGGCGCGCCGCGCCTGGAGGGCTTCAACTTCGTCGGCGGCACCGCGATCACGCCGGAGTTCGCGGCGCTGCTCTTCGGCCTGGCGGTCTACACCGCGGCGTTCATCGCCGAGATCGTGCGCGCCGGCGTGCTCGCCATCGAGCGCGGCCAGTGGGAGGCGGCGCACGCCACCGGCCTCACGCGCGGCCAGGCGCTGCGCCACGTGATCGTGCCGCAGGCGCTGCGCGTGGTGGTGCCGCCGCTCGCGAGCCAGTACCTCAACCTCACCAAGAACAGCTCCCTCGCGGTCGCCATCGGCTACCCCGACCTCGTCTCGATCGCCAACACCACCATGAACCAGACCGGGCAGGCGATCGAGGGCATCGCCATCATCATGGGCGTGTACCTCACCATCAGCCTGTCGATTTCGGCGTTCATGAACTGGTACAACGCGCGAATTTCACTCAGATGAACGCTCCGATGCAGTGGATCCGCGACAACCTCTTCTCCGGGTGGATCAGCGCTAGCGCGACGCTGCTGATCCTGTTCCTGCTGTGGCAGTCGGTCCCGCCGTTCATCGACTGGGCGTTCCTCGAGGCGGTGTGGCGCCCCGACTCGAAGGCCTGCCGCGCGAGCGAGGGCGCCTGCTGGGGCTTCATCGCCGACAAGCACCGCTTCATCCTCTTCGGCACCTATCCCTACGACGAGCACTGGCGCCCGGCGCTCGCGAGCGCGCTGCTCATCGCGCTGTGGGTGTTCTCCGGGTTCCGGCGGTTCTGGGGCTGGGGCCTGATTCCCGTCTGGTCGGCGGGACTGCTCGTGATCGCCGTCCTCATGTGGGGCGGCGTGCTCGGGCTGCCCTACGTGGAGAACGAGCGCTGGGGCGGGCTGATCCTGACGCTCCTGCTCTCCACCTTCGGCGTCGCGCTTGCCTTCCCGCTCTCGATCCTGCTCGCCCTCGGGCGCCGCTCGGGGATGCCGGTGATCCGCTGGCTCTCGGTGGGCTACATCGAGCTCATTCGCGGCGTGCCGCTCATCAGCCTGCTCTTCATGGCCTCGGTGATGCTGCCGCTCTTCCTCCCCGAGGGCGTCAACATCGACAAGCTGCTGCGCGCCCAGATCGCCATGATCCTCTTCGCCGCCGCCTACCTCGCCGAGGTCGTGCGCGGCGGCCTGCAGGCGATCGACCGCGAGCAGTACGACGCCGCCGCCGCCATCGGCCTGGGCTACTGGGGCCAGATGGGCTTCATCATCCTTCCGCAGGCCCTGCGCATCGCCGTGCCGCCGCTGGTCAACACCATCGTCGCTTTCTTCAAGGACACCTCGCTGGTGCTGATCATCGGCCTCTTCGACCTTCTCTCGACGATCAAGGTGTCGCTGAACGAGCCCGCCTGGAGCGGCTTCGGCGTCGAGGCCTACATCTTCGCCTCGCTCGTCTACTTCACCTTCTGCTTCGCCATGTCCGTCTACAGCAAGCGCCTCGAGCGCCCGGCGCTGGAGCGCGCCGCCGCGCGGGCGGCCGACGCCGCGTGAGCTGAGCCGGGCCGGGCGCCGGAGTGTTAGGCTCCGGGCCCCATGACGCAACCTGTCGCCCCGGCGCCCAAGCGCGCCATCGTCGCGGCCGTGCAACTGCCCGGCGTGAGCGAGGTCGAGCTCGAGGCTTCGCTGACCGAGCTGCGCCAGCTCGCGAAGACGCTCGGGCTGCAGGTCGTCGCCACGTTCACGCAGAAGCGCGCGAGCTTCGACGCGAAGGCGTACCTCGGCCTGGGCAAGCGCGAGGAGCTCGCCCGCTTCATCCGCGACGAGGCCGAGCCCGATCGGGAGCCGCGCGCCGACGTCGTTCTGATCGACCACGAGATCTCCCCTTCGCAGACCTTCAACCTCGAGAAGGAGCTCGGCTGCGAGGTCATGGATCGCACCATGGTGATCCTCGAGATCTTCCACCGGCACGCGCGCTCGCGTACGGCGCGCGCGCAGGTGGAGATCGCACGGCTGGGCTACATGGCGCCGCGCCTGCGCGAAGCCGCCAAGCAGGCCGGGCCGAAGGACCGGGCGCGCAGCGGCACCGGCGGGCGCAGCGGCGGCGAGTCGCACGGCGAGCTCGACCGGCGCAAGATCCGCGACCGCATCGCCGAGCTGCAGCAGGAGCTCGACGCGATGGGCCTCGAGCGCAGGACGCAGCGCGCCCGGCGGCAGGAGCGCCAGGGGCTCGCGCGCGTGGCGCTGGTCGGATACACGAACGCGGGCAAGTCCACCCTGATGCGCGCGCTCACGGGAAACGAGGCGCTGGTCGCCGACAAGCTCTTCGCGACGCTCGACACCACCGTGCGCGCCCTGCACCCCGAGACCGTTCCGCGCGTGCTGGTGAGCGACACCGTGGGCTTCATCAAGAACCTGCCGCACGGGCTGGTTGCGTCGTTCAAGTCGACGCTCGACGAGGCGCTCGAAGCCTCGCTCCTCGCCCACGTCGTCGACGCGAGCGACCCGGGCTACGCGCGCCAGCTCGCCGTGACCGAGCAGGTGCTCGACGAGATCGGCGCCCGGGACGTGCCGCGCCTGCTGGTGTTCAACAAGATCGACCGGGGCGGAGACGAGGCGGCGCTGCGCGCAAAGCATCCGGGATGCATCGTCATCAGCGCGCGCCGCGAGGGCGACGTCGCCAGGCTGCGCGAGGCGATCGCCGCCTTCTTCGAGCGCGACCTCGTCGAGGCGGAGATCTTCCTCCCCTGGTCGGCGCAGAACCTGCGCGGCGAGATCTTCGCCAGCTGCAAAGTGCTCGAGGAGCGCGCCGGCGATGACGGCGCGCTCCTGCGCATCCGCGGCACCCCCGAAGCCGTCGAGCGCCTGCGCAAGCAATTCGGCGGGTGAAGTAGTTCCTCTTCTTGTAGTTGAAATCGCTAGGGGCGTGTAGTTGGCGCCTGAATTTCGACGCTCCGCGACCAACCAGGCTGCCGGACGCGTACGCTGCAGGTCAAGAACCAACAAGGGGGAGGCTGCCATGGGGAGATTGCCGCGCTTCGTCGTGTCCTGTGCCGCCGCGCTGCTTGCTTTCGGCGCCTACGGCCAGCAGAAGGTCGGCGATGTGCTCTTCGCCACGCCGGGGGCAACGCGTGCGCCGGCCGCGGGGGCGGGGCCGCAGCCGTTGCGCCAGGGCGATCCGGTCTATGAGGGAGACGTGCTCGTCACCGGGCCCGCCTCCCATGTGCAGGTGCGCATGAGCGACGATGCGTTGCTCGCGCTTCGTCCCGAATCCAGCCTGCGGCTGCGGACGTACGTCTTTGCTGGCGCGGAGGACGGCAGCGAGCGCGCGGACCTCGAGCTCCTAAAGGGAGCGCTCCGTTCGATCACCGGCGCGATCGGGCGCACGCACAAATCGCGCTACCGGGTCCGCAGCCAAAATACCGTGCTCGGCATCCGCGGCACGGATCACGAGACCTTCTTCGTCGGCACGGGAGAGCGCGCCGGGACCTACAACCGCGTCACGCTGGGCGGCACGTACCTGGAGACCCCCGGAGGGCGGGTCGACCTCGGTCCCGGCGAAGCGGGCTTCTCGCCGCTGCGGCCCGAGGCGATCCCCGTGCGCCTGCCGAGCGCGCCGCCCTTCATGCTGTCCGCCCTGCCGCCTGCCGGGCCCGACAGTGGTCCGCGCGTTCGCGAGCGCGCTGCGAGCGACGCGGATCGCCTCGAGGAGGCGGCGCGGCGCGGCAAGCCCGAAGGCGCCCTGCAAGGCCTCGGGCCCGCCGCCTCGCCGCAGGGCGAGGGGCTGGGCTATGGCCGCGGCGGCCGCTGCGGTGGACCATGCCGCGACTTCACCCCCGGCGGTCCCCCGCCCGGGGTGACCCCGCCGGGCCTATCGCTCGGCATCGCTCCCAAAGCGAAAGGCCAGCCGTAGGAAGCGCGGCGCGCTGGCTCGCGGGTTGGCTGCTCTGCGGCCTGCTCGCCGGAGCGCCCTGCGCGCTCGGGCAGCAAGCCACGCCCGATCTCGCCCGCGCCGAAGCGCTGCTCGCGCAAGGCGACGCGGAGGCGGCCTGGCAGCTTCTCTCGCCGCACGAGCTTCGCCAGGCAGGGCGCCCCGAGTACGACTATCTGCTGGGCATCGCCGCGCTGGAGTCCGGGCGCCCCAACCTCGCGACCTTCGTCCTCGAGCGGGTTCTGATCGTTAACCCCGGGCACACGGCGGCGCGGCTCGAGATGGCGCGGAGCTACTTCGCGGTGAACGACCACGAGCGCGCGGAGCGCGAGTTCCGCGCCGTGCTCGCCGTGCGGCCGCCGCCGGAAGTGCAGGCGCTCGCCCTGCGCTACCTCGATCGCATGGGCCGGGAGTCGATATCGCCGACCCGGATCGCCGGGTATCTCGACTTCACCCTCGGCAGGGACAGCAACGTGAACGCGGCCACGACCTCCCACGCGCTGTTCGCGGCCGTGCCGGCGCCCGGGCGCGAGGCGGACGCGTTCTCGGCGCTCGCCGCCGGGGCGCAGGTATCGCACCGCCTGGACGCGCGCCATACGCTCTTCGGCGGCGCCGACTTCTCGCAGCGCATGCACTTCGACCAGGACGACTTCGATGTGCGCACGGTCGACCTGCACGTCGGCCTGCATCGCCGCCTCGATGAGCGCGACAGCATCCGCCTTGCCCTCGAACAGGGCGAGTACGAGCTCGACTATTCCGCCTACCGTCGTATCCGGGGCGGCTCGGCGCAGTGGACGCGGCAGTTCGATGAGCGCGCGCGGCTTTCCCTCGTCGGCCAGGCCGTGCGCGTGCGCTTCAGCGACGCGCCGCAGCAGTCGCTGAGCTCGGATCTCCTCCTCTTCGGCGCGCGCGGGGCCCGCGCCTTCGGCCGCGCCGCCCGCAACACGCTCTTCGGCAGCGTCTTCATCGGTTACGACGAGGCGACCCATGATCGCCTCGACGGCGATCGGCGCCTGCTCGGGCTGAGCGCCACGCTGCAGCGCCGGCTCACCCCGCGCCTGGAGGGCTATGCGGCCGCCTCGCTGATCGATTCCAGCTACGGGCAGGCCAATCCCGCCGCAGGCCTCACCCGCGGCGACCGCTACGCGAGCGCCGAGCTCGGCCTGTCCTGGGATGTCGGGAAGGGTTGGCGGGTTCTCCCGCGCCTGCTGCGCGCGCACAACCGCTCCAACCTGCCGGCGACCGAGTACGCCCGCACCGAGGCTTCGCTAACGCTGCGCCGCGCCTGGGAATAGCCCTGGGGTCTACCGCTGGGAACGTGCTTTGCTCCCTTCTCCTTATCGAGCATCGAGCGGAGAAGGAGTCCCCCATGGAAGAGCTTCAGAAGACCCAGCAATACGCCGGCGAGCGCGAGCGGCGGCGCATGCAGCAGCCCTACGGCGGTGAGGACCGCCGGAAGCGCACGAACATCGAGCAGCCCGTCGACAATCCAGACTCCCCCAGGCTGCCGGTGAGCGGCGAGGACGGTACAGGTCGACGCTGAGGTCGACGACTTTCGATTTGACGCAAGGAAGCCGTGCCGGACCCTTACTCGTGGTCAATCTCGATGTTTTGTTTTGATCCGCTACCGGCGATGGAGACCATTATCCCCACGCCAGCTAGGATTACGACGCCAATCACGATCCAGCTAGTCTCGATGTTCTGCAGAATGCCCAGCTTCCAGAGTGCGGCGAGAACGCCACCGATGAGCATGGCAAATCCCAAAAAATACATTCCCGCCCATTTCATGGTGCACCTCCTGAGAGGCGGCTGCCTCCGAGCCCATTGGACGTTCCCAGGCCGTGGACAGTTCCATGCTGACGACATGATGTAGGGCGTCGTTCATTGCTGAGATGAAATCGCTCGTCGCAGAAAGGTCACGACCTCATCGCGGACCACTGCATCGTGCCCGAGCCAGGCATGTCCGCCGGTGGGAAACAGGATCAGGCGCGCTCCCGGGATCTGCTCCGCGGCGTATTTCGCGCCGCCGGCGGTGCTGTAGAGATCGTCTTTCGCGCTGATCGCCAGCGTCGGGGCCGTTATCCGCTCCAGGTGCCGGGCGGGCGAGGGAGTCGTGACGCGAGCGTCGTTCCGCAGCCCGTCGGCCTTGAGGCTCACCGGGAAGATGTCGCGGATGACGCTGAGGCCGCGTTGACGCTCTGCCGGGCTCGCGCGGCGAAACGCTTCCAAAGGCGTGGCCAGCACCGTCTCGACCAGCATCTCCGGCCGAACCCGGGTCAGGGCCCAGATGGCGAAGTCGGATCCGAGTACGTGCTCGAACACGAACTGCCAGAACGGCGACGGCGGGGTGGTGTCGGCGATGCCGCGCCCCGGCACGGCGATGGCGGGCACGAGCAGAATGAGCGCCTGGCATCGCGCCGGATGCCGCTGGCAATACTGGAGGGCGGAAGGAGCGCCGGCGGAGAGCCCTACGGCTGCTGCTTTCGATATTCCCAGCGTATCCAGCAGGCAGGCGTGGGCGTCGGCCTGCGCCGGCGGCGAAGCGTCCGCCGGGAGCGGTGTTCGCAGGTAGCCGAAGCGTGACATCGCGATCGCCTTGAAGCCCGACGCCGCGAGCCAGTCGCCGATGGCGGCCACTTGCGAGTAGCCGCCGCCGGCTCCGTGGATGACCAGCACGGCCGGACCCGAGCCCGCGACGGCGTACTCGATGGGACCGCATGCGGTGTGTGCGATCCGGCTGTTCGCCTGAAGCTCGCGGCGCGCAGCGGAAAGATCGGAGCGGTACTGAGCGTAGACGAGCCCGGCAGCCACGAGCAGCAGGATTGCGGCAACCAGCATGGTCCGCCTCATCCTGCGGTCCCGAACTCGTACTCGAGCGATGTAATCTCGCCCCGCCAGACGATTTCCAGCCGTCCGTTCGCCTGCCAGCCGACCTCGCCTTTCGCCGGTACGAGCACGCCTTGATACCTGCGGTAGCCGCTGAAATGGCCCTCCCAGGGGGTCAGCTCGTATCCCTTCGCCGTCCGGTTCCACCGGCCTTCCGTATGGATACCGACGACTTCGGCACGGTCGTTGAACCGGAATTCGAGCGACACCGTGTTTCCCGCGTCGCTCAGCGTGGCGACAGCGCTGCGCTCGTCGACTGGACGCCACTGCACGCCGGCGGATGGCAGCAGCGCGGTGGGATACCACACCGCCTCCGCCAGATAGCGGTGCAGCGAGGCCGTATTCAGTTCAGGTCTGTTCCTGTCGGAAGCAACGGTCAGGGCGGAGAGAAGCTGGACCTGCCCCGATCCGACGCCTTCGGCGTAGGCGTCGCGTACACGCAGGTGCAAGAGCGGCAAGACCCGGACCCGGGCGTCCCAGGAGAAGCGCCTGGACTCGGGCATGACCACGTGCTGCGCGCGGAATTTCATCCATCGCGGGCGGCGCGGGTCGGTGCGCAGCTCGCCGCTCTGCGTCATCCGCATGACGCGGATCGGGCGTTGCTCGTCGCCAAGAACGTGCTTGACGTAGCGCTGTACCGGGTCGGGCAGATCCCTCAACATTCCAGGCATCATTCGCGGCAGGCGGGAGACATGGCACTGACCTTCGAGCGTATCGCAGTCGTCGGCGCGACCGGGCCGACGGGCAGGGCGCTCGCGTCCGAGCTCGCAGGACGCAAATGCGCCGTTCGTGTGGTCTCGCGCCGCGCCGATGTGCTGAAAGCGCATTTTCCTGGATCCCAGTTCGAGAAGAAGTCAGGCGATGCGATGGAATTTGCATCGCTTGCAGCGGCTTTGCAGGGATGCGATCTCGTTATCGACTGCATCGGCCTGCCGGGTGAGCGCATGGCCGAGCACCCGGCGACGGCACGCAACATCGCCCGATTCATAAGGGAATCGAACGCGCGCTGCCTGCAAGTCTCGAGCTACTGGTCATTCATGCCGATCGGGGAGCTACCGGTTTCGGAGCGCCATCCTCGCCAGGGCGGGCCGCCATGGGCCCGCTTCAGGCGCGAAACCGAGGATATTCTGCGCGATGCCGGCGCTGCCATCGTTCATCTTCCGGATTTCTTCGGTCCGCACGTGCACACGAGCACCCTGCAGCTCGGCCTGATCGATGCCGTCCGCGGCAGGCCGATGAGCTGGATCGGGCCGGCGGACGTGAAGCGGGACTACATCTACATCCCCGACGCGATGAGGATCGTCGCGGAGCTGCTGACGCGGAAAGAGGGCTATGGCGAAGAATGGGTCTTGCGCGGCTCCGGACCCGTTTCCGCAAGTCAGCTCGCCGGCATTCTTGCGAGGCTCCTGAATCGCGAGGTCCGCGTGCGCGCTGCCCCGTCCTGGCTCTTGCGGATCCTTGGCCTCTTCAAGAAGGATCTGCGCGGCTTCATGCAGGTCGTCCCGGACTACGTGAAGCCGATTTCCTTCGACGACGCCAAGCTCGACCGGCTCCTGGGTCCCATGGCGCGAACGCCCTATGAAGATGCATTGCGCGCCACCATCGCCTCGATCCAGCCGGCCTCAGCCGGCTAGCGCTCCCTGATTGACCGCTGCCGCCGGCGCTCCTAAGCTGGCATCCATGACGGCCCGCGAGCTCGAGATCGTACCGGTGACGCCGCGTTGCGGCGCCGAGATCCGCGGCCTGGATCTCTCGCGGCCGCTCGCGCCGGCCACGGTCAGCGCGCTCGGCCGCGCGCTCGCGGAGCATTGCGTGCTGTTCTTCCGCGACCAGTCGCTCACCCCCGGGCAGCAGAAGGCGCTGGGCGGGCAGTTCGGCGAGCTGCACCTGCATCCGGCGTACCCGGACCTCCTCGAGGGGCATCCGGAGATCATGGTGATCCGCGCCGACGAGAATTCCAAGCGCATCGCCGGCGAGGACTGGCACTCGGATGTCTCCTGCGACCCCGAGCCGCCTCTGGGCTCGATCCTGTACATGCTGGAGGTGCCCCCGGTCGGCGGCGACACGCTGTTCGCGAGCATGTACGCGGCGTACGACGCGCTCTCGGCGCCGATGCGGCGCTTCCTCGAGGGGCTCACGGCGCTGCACGACGGCGAAACGACCTACCGCGGGCGCTACGAAGGGGTGAAGGACTCGTCCGTGCAATACCCCTCGGCGGAGCACCCGGTGGTGCGCACCCATCCGGTGACGGGCCGGCAGGCGCTGTTCGTCAACCGGATATTCACGCGGCGCATCACGCAGCTCGCCGCGCGCGAGAGCGACGCGCTGCTCGAGATGCTGTTCCAGCACATCGAGTCGCCCGAGTTCCAGTGCCGCTTCCGCTGGGCGCGAGGCTCGATCGCGTTCTGGGACAACCGCTGCGCCCAGCACCACGCGCTGTGGGACTACTACCCGCACCGGCGTCGCGGGCTGCGCGTCACTGTCAAGGGCGACCGACCCTTCTTCCGCGCGTAGGGCTTTATCGCGTAGCGAGCCAGCGCAACGCCGCACCCGTGACGATGATCGCCGCAAGACACAGGACCCAGCCGAATGCGACCACGGGCGTGCGCAGGTCATGTCCGCGCGGGCTTGCGAGCACCCGCGACACGCCGAAGATGAAAGCCACCGCCATCGCCGGCGCGAGCCATACGCCGAGCATCATCTGCGCGAGCAGGGCGCGCCGGACTTCGACGTCGATCGCGCTGTCCTGCGCGACGTTGAGCAGGCCTGCCAGCACCACCAGCGGCAGGCCGGACAGGATGCCGCTGGCCCCGCCCTTCCACCTGAAGCGAGCCGGCAGCACAAGCAGCAGGAACAGCGCGATCGCGAACAGCACGGCTTTGAGCCAGGTCAGCGCCGGTTTCGCCGCCCCGCTGGTATCGGCACCGGCGGTGTCCGTGAAACGCCACCACGCGAGCGTCAGTGCGGCGCCGATCAGCGCGACTGCCAGCGTATAAATCTGCTGCAGCCGCGGCGGCACGCCGCGCCGGCACCGCGCACGCGTCGCCACCACCAGCCACAGCGACGCGTAGAGTGCGGCGAGTCCCCAGGCCAGGGCCGTGGCGTGCTGTGCCGTGGCCAGCGTGATGAATGCCGTCATGTAGGCGAGGCACAGCACGCCATTGAGCAAGGGCATCCAGAGCATGGCGGCGGTCATCGGGCCGACCATGTCGTGCCGCGAAAAAATGAAGGCGAGGCCGTTCAGCGCCGGAAACGTCAGCATCAGGCCGGCGGCGGCGGGAAATCGCACCGCCGTCCACACGATCAGGGCAAATACCCCCGTGCCGGCGGCGACGCGGAGTGCGATGCTCTCAGCCGGCAGGCGGCGGGGCGCACACTTCGTCGTAGCGGAAGCGGCGCTTGAGCGAGCCGTTGTGCTCGAAGACGTCCAGGGTCTTCTCGTAGGCCGCGGGCGTGATCTCGACGTGCGGGGTCCAGCAGCCGAGCTTCTGGTAGGCGCCGATGCACTCGGCGAGCACTTTCTCGCCGATCTTCGGGAAGTACGGCTTCTCGGCGCGCGCGATCTCGGCGGCGGGGGTGTCGTTCAGGTAGCGTCGGGTCTTCGCGTAGGCGCGCATGAAGGCGCGCGCCATGTCGGTCCCGAGCCACTCGCGCTTGGCGGCGAGGCTGGAGAAGCCGCAGGGGCCGATGCGCGGGCCGACCTGGGCGACGATGTGGCCGACGCCGTCGGCCTGCAGCTGCTGCGGGAAGGGGCCTTGCTGGTGCACGTAGGCGCCCCGGCCTTCGCGGAAGGCGCGGTCGACCTCCGCCGCGCTGCCAGGGGCGATCGGCCGGATCTTCTCGAAGTCGATGCCCGCCTTGTGGCAGGCGTAGCGGAACATCGCCTCGGGCTGGCCGCCGCGCAGCATGACGAGCTCGGCGCCCTCGAGCTTCTTCCAGGAGAAGGCGGGGTCGGGCGCGCGGGCGGTGAGGAAGAAGCCGTCCATCTCGTTCACCTGCGCGAAGTGCACGGCGCTCGGCGTCTCGCCCTTGCCGAGCGCGCCGAAGGACTGGCTGAGGGCCGACTGCACCACGTGCGCCGAGCCGTCCTGCAGCGCGGCGATCGCCGACGCGCCCGGGGGCGAGACCGACCAGTCGGCGTCGAGCCCCTCGGCCTCGAGGAATCCGCCCGACATGGTGGAGATGAGCGGCGAGTAGAAGGCGGAGAAGAGCGTGAACTGCAGGCGGATCTTCACCGTCACTTCTTCTCCTGCATGATCTCCACCAGGGCGCGCAGCGCGGCGGTGTAGGAGCGCCAGCCCAGGCCCTGCACGGTGCCCCTGGCGGCCGAGGAGATGATCGAGTGGTGGCGCCATTCCTCGCGCGCGGCGATGTTGGACATGTGCACCTCGATCACCGGGAAGGGCATGGCCTTGATGGCGTCGTGGACCGACACACCGTACTGCGTGAGGCCGGCGGGGTTGATGAGCGCGCCCTGCGCGTCGTCGATGTGCTTGTGGAACTTGTCGACGATCTCGCCTTCGTGGTTCGATTGAAAGGTGACCAGCTCGACCTTGAGCTCGCGCGCCAGGGCTTCGAGCTTCTGGTTGATCTCGGCGAGCGTGGTGGTGCCGTAGATGTGCGGCTCGCGGCGGCCGAAGAGGTTGAGGTTGGGTCCGTGCAGCACCAGTATCTTCATTTCGTCTTCCAGTTTCGCTCTAGGTTGGCGACCAGCTGCGGGCTGAGGTGACATTGTGCCTGCTCGCGGGCGTACACCGCCATGTAGCGGCGGAAGGCGTCGAGGGGCTCCTCCCCGGCGCGGAAGGCGCGCCGGTTGCCCGCGGCGCTGACGATCCCGGAGCTGGTCAGGTTTTTCACCACATCCTCTATTTTGGAATCCATTTGGTCGGGCGAGACCACTTCATCGCAGATCATCCTTCCCTCGGGGCTGGCGCAGTCGATGCGCCGCTCGGCGAGGATCGCCTGGCGCGCGATGCGATCGCCGACGAAGCGCGGCAGGCGCAGGTTCGCCGCCCCCGGGACGATGCCTTCCTTGCGCGCGGGCAGGGTGAGGTAGGCGTCCTCGGCGGCGAGCGTGTAATCCATGGTGAGCAGGATCTGGCAGTGCCCGCCGATGGCGAAGCCTTCCACGGCGGCGATCCACAGCTTCTCCGTGGAATCGACCTCGGGGGACGCGTCGGGCTTTGCCAAGCCCCGATAGAACTTGCTGACGAAGCCCAGGTCGCGAATGAGGTACCAGAGGTAGCGGATCCTGCCCTGGTAGAGGTGCGTGAGATTGATGCCGGCGCCGAAGAGGCGCTTGCCCTTGTACTTGGGATGCTCCACCGGCGCGCCGCGCAACACGCACACCTCGGCCGCGGGGTCGAGCAGCGCGAGGTCCACCGCGAGCTCCATGCCGGGGAGCGTCGCCTCGTCCTCGGCGTTGAGGTAGGCGGGGTTCTTCATGGTGAGTACCGCCGCTTTCCCCTGCCGCTTCAGGTGCGCGCCGCCGAGATCGATCTGGCCTTTCGCTTCGTATTCCCGGAGTTTTTCTTTGGAGTGAGGGTGAGGAAGGAGCATGGCGTGGCACAGGTGCGCGCCGCACACCGGGTCGGCGAGGATGTCCGCGAGGAATTCGCCCTGCTTCCGCTCGAGGCCCTGCTTTTCCTTCAGCGGCCGCCGGGCTTCCTCTTCCATGGCGGCAAGCGGGGGCAGGGCGCCTTTCCCGGAGGCGAGGCGGCAGAGCTCGTCGACGCGCAGGAAGCGGGTGCGGCCGGCGGTGAGCTCTTCGTAAATCGCAACGCTCATATCTTTCGTCCTGCCTTTTCCCAGTAGGGGGCGCGCAGGCGCCGCTTGAAGATCTTGCCGCTTTCCTCGCGCGGGAGCGCTTCGTGGAAGGTAACGCACCTCGGGACTTTGTAGTCGGCGATCCTGCTTTTCAGATAAGAAACGATCTCTTTTTCGGAAACCTCGGCGCCGGGCTCGGCCTGCACCGCGGCGCAGAGGGCCTCGCCGAACTCGGCGTCGGGGATGCCGAACACCGCGCAGTCGCGCACCCCGGGCATGAGGGCGAGGGCGGCCTCGATCTCGGCGGGGTAGATGTTGACCCCGCCCGAGATCACCATGTCGGAGGCGCGGTCGCAGACGTAGAGGTAGCCCTCGGGGTCGAGGAAGCCCATGTCGCCCAGCGTCAGCAGCCCGTCGCGCTCGAGCTTGCGGCGCGAGGCGTCGTCGTTGTTGTAGGTGAAGTCGGGGTAGGCGCCCTGGCGCGCGTAGATGAGGCCGATGCCGCCCGCGGGCAGCTCGCGCCCGGCCTCGTCGAGGATGCGGATCCGCGCGTCCCCGACGGGGCGGCCGGCCGAGCCGGGCTTGCGCAGCGATTCCTGCGAGGAAATGGCGGTGACGTAGCCCAGCTCGCTCGCCGCGTAGGACTCGTAGAGCACCGGCCCCCACCAGTCGATCATCGCGCGCTTTACCTCGGCGGGGCAGGGCGAGCCGGTCGAGGCGACGAAGCGCATCGAGGAAAGGTCGTAGCGCCGCTTCGTCTCCTCGGGCAGGCGCAGGAGCCGCACGAACATCGTCGGCACGAGGTAGGCGTGCGTGAGGCGCAGCGCCTCGATGAGCGAGAGCGTGCGCTCGGGGTCGAAGCGCTCTTCCAGCACCAGCAGCTCGCCGCGCTGCATGACGTTGGAGGCGTAGCTGTTGGGCGCGCTGTGGTAGAGCGGCGCGGACAGGAGCGCGCGCATGCCGGCCTGGATGCCCAGCACCGCGCCGGTGAGCGCCGCGGCCGCCTCGAGCTCGCGCGGCGTGAGCGGGACCCGGCGCACGCCCTTTGCCCGGCCGCTCGTGCCGGAGGTGTAGGGCATCATCGCCCCCGGCGTGGGCGGCGTGCTCGTCCAGGGGGCGGCAGCGACGAAGGTGCCTGCGTCCAGTACGTGAAGCGCTTCCGGAAAACCGGCGGCAACCTGCTCCCTTAGCGCCGGCTCGACGACCAGCGCCTTCGCGCCGCTGTCGCGCAGGATCCAGCCCGCCTCCTCGGCCTTGTAGTGCCAGTTGATCGGGCAGTAGTAGGCGCCGAGCAACCGCGCGCCGAACATCGCCTCGAGGAAGGCGGGGGCGTTGTGCGCCATAACGCAGACGACGTCGCCCGCGCCCACGCCGAGCTTCGCGAGGCCGCCCGCCGCGCGCCGCACCGCTTCGTCGAACGCCGGCGGCGCGATGTCCCGCCCGCCGAAGCGCAGCGCCGCGGTCAACGCGCGCCTCCCGCGCTCAGGCGCGCGGCAGCACGGCGCGGTAGCGGAGGAAGTCGCTCCTCTGCCCGATGAGCATCTTGGCGAGCTCCTCGAGCACCGCCTCGGACAGCTCGTCCGCCGGCACCGAGAAGTCGTCGGTGCCCAGGCGCAGCACGTTCTTGCCGTAGAAGAGCAGCCGGCGCCCCTCGATGTCGGCCTTGACGGTGAAGTTGACGGTGAGCGCCGCCGGGATGGTGAACACGCACTTGAGGATCGAGTTGTAGGCGCTCTTGGTCTCCACCTCGGTGAACTTGATGTTGCTCTTGAACAGCGTCTCGCGGATGCTGGCGATGGTGTGCGGCATGTCGCGCTCGATCTTCATCGTGTTGGGCGCCGCCCACTTGACGTAGAAGTCCATGTAGTCGTAGACCTCGCGCTCGGCGTACTTCTTCTTGCGCGGATCGACGAAGCCGTCGACGTAGGTGAGATCGCGCAGGTCGCCGACGCCGGGGACCTCGTAGGCGGTCGGCGTCGCCGGCCTCAGGATGCCGAGCTGCTTGAACAGCTCGAGCAGGTACAGGAAGGTGCGGTGCATCGCCTCGTCCACCACCCGCACGTTGTCCTGCAGGTTGCTGCGCTGCCGGCTGTCGTGCGTGCGCACCATGTCGGCCTGGCGCTTGAGATCATCGAGCAATCCCATCGTTCTCCCCCCGGAGTCTTCCTCGCGGAACCATTCTGCCTGCGAACATGGGCGCTTTCAACGCGCCGCGGGATCCTGGCGGTAGAAAAGGCGGAGCTGGTCGTAGACCTCGGGGTAGCGCCGGCGCGTCTCGGGCGCCTCGGTAAAGAACGCCTCGCTGACCACCGCGAAGAACTCCGAGGGGTGCTCGGCGGCGTAGGGGTCGAGCCAGGTGTCGCGCCCGCGCTCCACCGCGTCGCAGAAGCCCTCGTAGGCGGCGGCGAAGGCCCCGCGCCAGGCGCTCGGGTCCATGCCCGGGTGCAGCGGCGGCAGCCCGTCGGCGGCGCCGTTCAGCATGTCGAGCTTGTGGGTGAACTCGTGGATCACCACGTTCATGGCCATGTCGTGCGCGGCGGCGTCCCAGGAGAGCACCACCGGGCCGCCGGGCATCGCCTCGCCCGCGAGCTCGTCATCCCACTCGTGCATCACGCCGTGCTCGTCCATCTCGCGCCGCCGCACGCGGAAGTCGCCGGGATGGACCACCACGCCGTGCCAGCCGCGGTACCAGTCCAGGCCGAGCTCGAGGATCGGCAGGCAGGCCTGCGCCGCGATCGCCACGCGCATCGCGTCGGTGACCTCGATGCCGTGCGCGCCGGCGAACTCTTTCTCGGCGAGGAAGAGCAGCACGAGGTTCCGCAGCTTTTCGTTGCCGGGGATGAAAGGCATTCTCTGCAAAATCTCCCCCCATAAGGCCTCGTCCACCCGATGCTTCTCGAGCACGCGCCTGCGCCGCCAGTCGGTGAGCCAGCCCACGGCCCGTAAAATACCGCATGGTCACCGTCGTGCAGCTCCATCCCGCGAGCGCCGCCGCGGCGCTCGGGCCGATCGCCGAGGGGCTCGACGCCGCGGAACGCGGGCTCCTCGCGCGCGCGCTCGAGTTCGCCGAGCCGCTCTACGCCGGCCGGCGCCTGTCCAGCGGCGAGGCGGCGTGGGCGCACGCGCTCGGCCTCGCCGCGGCGCTGGCGTCGGTCGGGCTCGACGCGGCAGCGCGAGCCGCCGGGGTGCTCTTCGCCGCGCCGAAGTATCTCGAGGACCCCGAGGGGCTGCGCTCCGCCTTCGGCGAGGAGATCGCCGCGCTCGCCGCTGGCGTGGAGAAGCTCTACCAGCTGCGCGTCGCCACGCGCGACAGCCCGCACGAGCAGAACGAGGTGCTGCGCAAGATGGTGCTCGGCATGGCCGAGGACGCGCGCGTGGTGCTCATCCGGCTGGCGAGCCGCACGCAGACGCTCAGGTGGTTCTCGAAGAACGAAAGCCCCGAGAAGGCGGGCTATGCGAGGGAAACCCTCGACATCTACGCGCCGCTCGCTAACCGCCTGGGCGTGTGGCAGCTCAAGTGGGAGCTGGAGGACCTGTCGTTCCGCTTCCTCGAGCCGGAGCTCTACAAGAAGATCGCGCAGATGCTCGATGAGAAGCGCCTGGAGCGCGAGCGGTATATCCGCAAGGCAATGGATTTGTTGTCCCGGGAACTGAAATTACTGGACATTGAAGGGACGATCACAGGGAGACCGAAGCACATCTATTCCATCTGGAACAAGATGCGCACCAAGGCCCTGGACTTCTCGGAGCTCTACGACGTGCGCGCGCTGCGTGTCATCGTGCCGGAGGTGAAGGACTGCTACGCGGCGCTCGGCGTGGTGCACAACCTCTGGCAGCCGATCCCCAAGGAGTTCGACGACTACATCTCGCGCCCGAAGGGGAACCTCTACCAGTCGCTGCATACCGCGGTGATCGGCCCGGCGGGGCGCACCCTCGAAGTGCAGATCCGCACCGAGGAGATGCACCGCCAGGCCGAGTACGGCGTCGCCGCGCACTGGCAGTACAAGGAAAAGGCGAAGGCCTCGAAGGCGTTCGAGCAGAAGGTGGCCTGGCTGCGCCAGCTCCTCGCCTGGCGCGACGAGATTCCCGTCAAGCGGCCCAAGCTCGACGACGTGATCTACGTGCTCACGCCGCAGGGCAAGGTGGTCGACCTTCCCGCCGGGGCGACGCCGATCGACTTCGCCTACGCGCTGCACACCGACCTCGGCCACCGCTGCCGCGGGGCGAAGGTCGACGGCCACATCGTCACCCTCGAGCGCGCGCTCGCGAGCGGCCAGCGCGTCGAGATCGTCACCGCGAAGGCGGGAGGCCCCTCGCGCGACTGGCTCAACCCCGAGCGCGGCTTCGTAAAGAGCCCGCGCGCGCGCGCGAAGATCCGCCAGTGGTTCAACGCCCGCGCGCTCGCCGGGACGGTGGCCGCCGGCCGCGCCATCGTCGAGAAGGCGCTCAAGCGCGAAGGCACGGCGCACGCGAGCCTCGAGGCGCTCGCCGCGCGGCTGGGGTTCAAAAAGCCCGAGGAGCTCTTCGCCGCGGTGGCGCGCGATGAAGTGAACCTGCGCCAGCTCAAGGGGGACACGGAGAAGGTTTCCCAACCCGAAAGCATCGTCAAGAAGCCACGCGCCGCACCGCCCGCGGGCATTCTCATCGTCGGCGTCGACCGGCTGATGACGCAGCTCGCGCGCTGCTGCAAGCCGGTGCCGCCCGACCCGATCCGCGGCTTCGTCACGCGCGGCAAGGGCGTCTCGGTGCACCGCGAGGACTGCCCGAGCCTGAAGCGCCTCGCCGAGCGCCACCCGGAGCGGCTGCTGGACACCGCCTGGGGCAAGGGCGAGGGCGCCTACACGGTCGACATGACCGTCACCGCCGCCGACCGGCGCGGCCTGCTGCGCGACATCGGCGACGCGCTCGCGCGCGAGAAGATCAACGTCACCGCCGTGCGCACCCAGACCCGCGACGAGCTCGCCTTCATGCGCTTCACCTTCGACGTCGCCAACGTGGCGCAGCTCAAGCGCGCCTTCGCCGTGGTGCGCGAGCTGAAGGGCGTGATCCGCGTCGGCCGGGGGTGAGCGCCGAAATGGGTACGATCGTACCCATTTCGCCGTTCACGAGCCTGTCATCCATGGCCGGCATGCTGGCGCCATGGCGGGAAAACGTGGTCTGGCCCTGATTAGCTATTAGCTCGGCGTGCCGAGCGTGAAGATCAGCTCTTCCTGCGCCGAGCGGCGCCGGCCGCGCCGGGGCTTGAGGCGCTCGTAGGTGCCGTCGGCGGCCATCGCCCACGCCTGGCAGTTGTCGTCGAGGTAGGACTGCAGCCCCTCGCGGATGACGCGGCGCTTGAGCGCCGGGTCGAGCACCGGGAAGCACAGCTCGATGCGGCGGAAGAAGTTGCGGTCCATCCAGTCGGCGCTCGCGAGGTAGACGTCCTCGGCGCCGCCGGCGCGGAAGTAGAACACGCGCGAGTGCTCGAGGAAGCGCCCGACCACCGAGCGCACGCGGATGTTCTCCGACAGGCCCTCGATGCCCGCGCGCAGCGCGCACACGCCGCGCACGATGAGCTCGATCTTCACCCCCGCGGCCGCGGCGGCGTAGAGCTCCTCGATGATCTGCGGCTCAAGCAGCGCGTTCATCTTGGCGATGATGCGCGCCTCCTCGCCCGCGGCGGCGCGCTTCGCCTCGGCGCGGATGGCGGCGACGATGCGCTTGTGCAGGGTGAAGGGCGACTGCCAGACGTGCCGCATGCGCCCGACGCGCCCGAGGCCGGTGAGCTGCTTGAACACCTCGTTCACGTCGGCGCACATGTCCTCGTTCGCCGTCAGCAGCCCGAAGTCGGTGTACAGCCGCGCCGTGCTCGAGTGGTAGTTGCCGGTGCCCAGGTGCACGTAGCGGCGCAGCTGCGTGCGCCCGTCGGCCTCCTCGCGGCGCACGATGAGCGACATCTTGGCGTGCGTCTTGTGCCCGACCACGCCGTAGACGACGTGCGCGCCGACCTCCTCGAGCTTCGCCGCCCAGTTGAGGTTCGCTTCCTCGTCGAAGCGCGCCATCAGCTCGACCACCACCGTGACTTCCTTGCCCTTGCGTGCGGCCTCGACCAGGATCCGCATCAGCTCCGAGTCGGTGCCGGTCCGGTACACCGTCTTCTTGATGGCGATCACGGCCGGGTCGTCCGCGCTGGTGCGGATGAAGTCGAGCACCGGCCGGAACGACTGGAAGGGGTGGTGCAGCAGCACGTCCTGCTTCTTCAGCACCTCGAAGAGCTCGCCGGCCTCGAGCGCCGGCGGCAGCCCCGGCAGGAACGGCGGGTACTTGAGCTCGGCGCGCTCGACCTGGTCGGGGACCTCGCGCAGCCGGTACAGGTTCACCGGGCCGTCGACGCGGTAGAGGTCGGCCTCCTGCAGGCCGAACTGCTGCAGCAGGAATTCCGCCATCGGCGCCGAGCAGTTGTCGGCGACCTCCAAGCGCACCGCGTCGCCGAAGTGCCGGTGCAGGAGCTCGCCCTTCAGCGCGGTGTGCAGGTTCTTGATCTCCTCCTCGTCGACGAAGAGGTCGGAGTTGCGCGTCACGCGGAACTGGTAGCAGCCCACCACGTTCATGCCGGCGAAGAGCTCGCCCACGTGCGCGTGCAGGATCGAGGAGAGGAAGACGAAGCCGTACGGGGCGCCGGCGATCTCCCTGGGCAGGCGGATCACGCGCGGGAGCGCGCGCGGCGCCTGCACGATGGCGGCGCGCGAGCTCCTGCCGAAGGCGTCGCGGCCCTCGAGCTCGACGGCGAGGTTCAGGCTCTTGTTGAACACGCGCGGGAACGGGTGCGCCGGGTCGAGGCCGATCGGCGTGAGCACCGGCAGCAGCTCGCGGAAGAAGTACTCGCGGATCCACTCGCGCTGCGCGGGGCTCCATTGCTCGCGGCGCAGGAAGACGATGCCTTCGCGGCCGAGCGCGGGCAGCACCACCTCGTTCAGCAGCCGGTACTGGTCGGCGACCAGCGCGTGCGCTTCCGCGCTCACCGCCTCGAACACTTCCGCGGGCGCGCGCGCGTCGGGCGACGCCTCGGGCAGGCCGAGCTTGATGCTCTCCTTCAGCCCGGCGACGCGGATCTCGAAGAACTCGTCGAGGTTCGACGAGACGATGGTGATGAAGCGCAGCCGCTCGAGCATCGGCACCGCCTCGTCGGCCGCCTGCGCCAGCACGCGGCGGTTGAAGGCGAGGATGCCGAGCTCGCGGTTGAGGAACTGCGCGGGTTGGGGGATTCTGCGATTCATCGGCTCGGAAGCGGCAACGGCCATTGTAAGTTCCGCCGCCGGTGGCGGAATGACACGCCCCGTGCCTTGCCGTAGTTCTTCGGATTCCATCGCAGACTTTCCCCCGCACGGCCATTGTGCACCGGCGGGGCGGAATTCTTGATGACCATTGTGTGACCGCGGGCAACGCCCTGATGCGGCATGGTTTCTGCTAACTTAGCGCGCGATGGCGCGCCACGATACGCTTGCCGCGGTCGACCTCGGCTCGAACAGCTTCCACCTGCAGATCGGGCGCGTGGCCGGCCGCCAGATCTACCCGCTCGACGCGGTGCGCGAGGTGGTGCGCCTGGGCGCGGGCCTCACCACGGAAAGGCGCATCGACCGCGCCACGCAGGCCGCCGCGCTCGAGGCGCTCGCCAAGTTCGCCGAGCGGCTGCGCGGCTTCGCGCGGCCGGCGGTGCGCGCGGTGGGCACCAACGCGCTGCGCGTGGCGAAGAACGCGCCGCAGTTCCTGCGCGAGGCGCGCGCGGTGCTCGGCTTCCCGATCGAGGTGATCTCGGGCCGCGAGGAGGCGCGCCTGATCTATCTCGGCGTTGCCCATGCATTACCTACCAGTTCTCTACGAAGAATAGTTATCGATGTTGGCGGCGGCTCGACCGAGCTGATCATCGGCACCGGCCTCGAGCCGCAGCTCACCGAGTCGCTCTACATGGGCTGCGTGAGCTACAGCCTGAAGTTCTTTCCCGGCGGGCGCATCGACAAGGCGCGCATGAAGGCCGCCGAGCTCGCCGCGAGCCAGGAGCTCTCCAGCATCGCCCGGACCTACCGCGAGGCGGGCTGGACCGAGGCGGTGGCCTCCTCGGGCACCGCGCGCTCGATGGAGAACATCCTGCGCGAGAACGGCTTCGCCGAGGAAGGCCTGACCCGCGAAGGCTTGGAAAAATTAAGGTCGTTGCTGATCAGGAGCGAAGAAGCCGATCCGGACAAGATTGCCGGGCTGCGCCCCAACCGCGCGCCGGTGCTGCCCGGCGGGGTGGCGATCCTGAGCGCGGCCTTCGCCGCCCTGGGCATCGAGTCGATGAAGGTCTCCGACGGCGCGCTGCGCCACGGCGTGCTCTACGACCTGCTCGGGCGCGTCGAGCACCGCGACATGCGCGAGGCGACGGTCGCCCAGTTCGCCCGCCGCTACCACATCGATGCCGCCCAGGCCGAGCGGGTGAAGAGCCTGTCGCTGGTGATCTACGACGCGCTCACCCCGGGCGCGGAGCGCGAGGAGGACGCGGACCGGCAGCTGCTCGAGTGGGCGGCGCGCCTCGCCGAGATCGGCCTGTCGATCGCGCACGCGCAGTACCACAAGCACTCGGCCTACGTGCTCTCCAACGCCGACATGCCGGGCTTCTCGCG
>CBDDRQ010000178.1:0-5104 GCA_965233125.1 uncultured bacterium | reverse complement strand
CGGCCGGCGGCGGAGGAGAGGTTGACGATGCTGCCGCCGCCGGATTTCTTGATCATCGGCATCGCTTTGCGCGTGCAGTAGAACATGCCCGAGAGATCGATGGCGATGGTGCGCTCCCAGTCCTCGGGCCTGATGTCCTCGACCTTCGCGGTCGGGCCGGCGATGCCGGCGTTGTTGACCAGCACGTCGAGGCCGCCGAGCTTCTTCGTCACCTCTTCGAACAGGCGTTCGACCTCATCGAGCTTCGCAACGTCGCACACCGTATGGGGTTTCGTATTCGGATCGACATCACAAACATGGACGTTGGCGCCGTGCTCGGCGAACGTCTGCGCGATCGCGCGGCCGATCCCCGCGCCGCCCGCTGTCACGAGGACGCGCATACCCTTCGCCGAGAGATCCACTCCTCCTCCTAAAGATCGAGTTGCCAGTACTCGCCGGTCAGATCATAGCCGAAGGAGTTGTGCGGCTCGCGCTTTGCCAGGCGAAACCCGGCCGCCTTGTAGATGGCGCGCGCGGCCTCGAGGTTCGACTGCGTCCACAGCACGAGCTTGCGGTAGCCCTTCTGGCGGGCGAAGGCGACGCATTCGGCCACCAGGCGCTTGCCCACCCCCCGCCCGCGCGCCTCGGGCTCGACCAGGAGCAGCCGCAGCTTCGCGACGGTTTTCGATTCCTTCTTTAGAAAAACAGAGCCCACGGGGCTGCCGCCGCTCTCGGCGATCCAGCAGCGCTCGCGCTCGGGATCGAAGCCGTCGATGAAGTCCTTGGCGATGCCGGCCACCAGCGCCTCGAAGCGCTCGTCCCAGCCGTACTCCTGGAAGTACAGCGCCCCGTGGCGATGCACGACCCAGCCCATGTCCCCGGGCCGGTGGGCACGCAGCGTGATCTCGGGATGGCTCTTGCCTTCCAGCACCGACTCGACGGTTCGCAGGGCGCTCACCAGCCGCGCCTGGTGCGGGGCCGCCAGCTTGCCCAGCATGCCAGCCACTTCCTCGCGCGAGCGCGCATCGAGCTGCTGGTAGGCCTTCCGTCCCTTCCCCGTCAACGACAGCCGCACGCGGCGCGCGTCTTCGCGCGATGCTTCGCCCTGCACGAGGCCTTGGCGGCGCAAGCCCTGCAGCAAGCGGCTGAGGTAGCCCAGATCGAGGTCGAGATCGGCGCCGAGCGCGCTCGCGGTGCTCTCGCCTCGCTGGCCGAGCTCGTAGAGCACGCGCGCCTGCGGCAGCGGGAAGGGGCTGCCGAGGTAGCCGCCCTGCAGCGCGCCGATGCGGCGCGTGTAGAAGCGGTTGAAGCGGCGCACGGCGTCGACGCGGCTCACGGGCGCATCCTCGGCCGGGATGCTTGCTTTTGTCAACTATTGGATAATCGGCGCGTGCTCGGCTTGCGGCGACGCGCGAGTCGCCGGATCCATCCAAGTGGGAGAAGACATGAGCCTTTTCGACCTGAAGGGAAAGACCGCCCTCGTCACCGGCGGCAACGGCGGCATCGGCCTGGGCATGGCGCGCGCTCTGGCGCAGGCGGGCGCGGCCGTGGCGATCGCCGGGCGCGACGCGAAAAAGACCGCGGCTGCCGCGAAGGACCTCGGCGGCATTGGTTTCGAATGCGACCTGAAGGACGAGAAAGCGACGCGCACGCTCGTCGACCGGGCAGCCGGGAAGCTGGGCCGGCTGGACATCCTGGTGAACAACGCCGGCATCAACATCCGCAAGCAGCCGCAGGAGTACTCGATCGCGGAATGGCGCGAGGTGCTCGACACCAACCTCACCAGCGCCTTCGTCGCCGCGCAGGCCGCCTACCCGCACCTGAAGGGCGCCGGCGGCGGCAAGATCGTCAACATCGGCTCGATGATGTCGATCTTCGGCGCCGCCTTCGTCGCGCCCTACGGCGCGAGCAAGGGGGCCATCGTGCAGCTCACGCGCGCGCTCGCCTGCGCCTGGGCGCGCGATCGCATCCAGGTGAACGCGGTGCTGCCGGGGTGGATCGACACCGCGCTCACGCGCCGGGCGCGCGAGGACGTCGCCGGGCTGCACGAGCGCGTGCTCGCGCGCACGCCCGCCGGCCGCTGGGGCGTGCCCGAGGACCTCGCGGGCATCGCGGTTTTCCTCTGCTCCGGCGCATCGGACTTCGTCACCGGCACCGCCATCCCGGTGGACGGCGGCTACTCCGTGCAGGGCTAGAAGCTCGCCTCGATGTAGCTGTAGATGTAGTTCGAGCCGCCGTTGACGTTGCCCAGGAGCTGCGAGGAGCCGAAGATGCCCGAGCGGTGCGACACGCCCAGGCCGACGAAGGTGTCCCGCAGCCGCCGCGAGCCGACCAGGTCGCCCACGCTCACGTCGATGGTCGGGTCCATGTAGTTGAGCAGCCGCGAGGTATCGCGGCCGCGCACCGCCTGGTCGCGGGCCTCCACGAACGGCACGCGCCTCGCGTAGGACAGGCCCGCGCCGAAGCCCAGGCGCGTGTTGACGCGGTGCGACCAGGGCAGCCCGTAGTAGTGCGCCTTGATGTAGCCGTTCACCTGCCAGAAGTCGGGCTGCAGGCCGCGCTCCTTGTGGCGCACCAGCCCGACCATCACCGAGACGTCGAGCGGCCAGCCGTTCAGCCGCTGCACCAGCGGCCGCCCGATCTCGTAGCCTGCGACGCTCGTATCGTCCTGGGTGTGCGTCTTGGTGCAGTTGAGCCGGATGATCTGCAGCATGTCGCATTCGCTCGACGGGCCGTAGAACACGCGCGCCACGGTGGGCCGGCCCTGCGGCCACTGGCGCGTCTGCGGCGAGAAGTCGTACATCAACCCGGCGAAGGCGCCGGGCTGCACGCGGTCCTCGACGATCGGGCTGTCGCGCACGCCGGAGGAGAGGCGCGTCAGCGTCAGGCCGCCGACGGCATACCAGGCGCGCGTGACGCGGTAGATCGCGTAGAGATCGAGCTGCGCCTGGCCGCCCGCGCCGGGCGCGTAGGCGGGCCGGTCCGGCGCCGCCTCGGCGGGGCTCACGCCGTAGTAGTAGTCGTTGAGCGCGGAATTGCGCCAGCTGAGCACCACGTGCGGGCGCAGGCGCAGGCGGCCCGCGCCGAACTCGTGCCGGTAGCCCAGCCGCAGCTCCCCGCCATGGGACACCGCGGTCGCATCGCGCATCGCCTCGAAGTACGCCGACCTGCCCTCGCCGCGCCAGACGAAGCCCACGCCCACGTCGGCGCCCTGCTCCCGGCGGGTGAGCCCCGGCAGCTCGTCCGGGGTCAGCTCGTAGGGCGTGCCCTCGAAGCGCCGCGCGAGGAAGAGGTCGAGCCGCCAGGGCTGCGCGTCGAACTTCAGGCCCGCCCGGTAGGAGCGCAGGTAGGTGCGCCCGCCCTCGTAGACGTAGAGCGGCACCAGGTCCTGGCGCGAGCCGATGCCGCGGTAGGGCGAGCGCTCGATGCGCGAGAGCAGGCCCATGCCGGCGCCGCCGGGGCTCACCACGTCGGCGAGCGGGTCGCTCGCCGCGCGGGCCGGCGCGGCCGCGGCCGCGACGAGAAGGGCTAGAACAAGGCGAAGAATACGAGCGCCAGGCCGATCACGGACACGAACCACACGCCGGTGCGCAGCCAGGGAACGCCGGCCAGGTACACGAAGGCGTAGACGAGCCGCGCCCAGAAGAAGATCTGCGCGCCGAGGAGGGTCATGTCATTGGTTTTCCCGGCCACGACCGCGATGAGGATCAGGGCCGCGAACAGCGCGAGGTTCTCGATCATGTTGCGATGCGCGCGCGCCGCGCGGCCGGCCCAGCCCGTGGCGGGCGGCAGGCCCTCGCGGTTGCCCGCGAGCGCCGGCAGCCCCACCTGGAGCGTGTGGCCGCCCACCGCGACCAGCATCTGCGCGAAAGCGAGCAGCACCGACCATGCGAGCAGCATCAGTTCCGGTTTCATCTTTCCTCCCTGTCATCGTTCGTCTACAGAAGTCGCTCAGCGCTGCCATTCCGCGCGGCGGAACCGCTTGCGCCGCGAGGTGACGGCGATGCGGCTGCCGGCGAACTCGTGCATCTTCTCGCGCACCTCGCGGCGGATGTCCTCGGGCAGCTCGGCGGCGGACTCGTCGAAGCGTGAAACGACTTCCTGCGATGCGGGAGGGCCGTCGTGGAAGAAGCCGCGGCCCGCGTCCCAGACCAGCGCGCGCTCGCTCGAGTCGACCCCGTAGCACAGCTGGAACAGCGTCATCCGCCCCTCGGCCTGCCAGACGAACAGGTCGAAGTACTCGTCGTGGAACCAGCGGCGCCGCGCCGGGGGATCGTCCGCCACGCCTTGGATTTCTTTAAGCATCTTTCGTCAACGCTAGACCGAGTGGACCGTTGCACGCCTTATGGGTGCGCTAGTCCGCATGCAACAAATTGTGACACAAGAGAGGCAGTACGCAGATTCAGGGAACACGGGACAAATTCTTGCTCTAACGCTTTGAGAGGTTCCACGTGAACGAGGTGCTCGACATGAACCACGCGCTTGCAGAACGGGAACGGCACTCCGATTTCCTCCGGTCACTCGTGGACTTTACCAAGGAACACCGCGCCGCGCGCTGGTCCGGCACGCTGGCCGCGTTCCTCGAAGGGATTTTCCCGACCGACCCGAAGGGGATGGTGCGCACCAGCCACCAGTATGTGTGGGACATGATGCGCTGCGAGGAGCGACTTTTCGACGACGAGCTGTACGGTATCGACGATACCCTCGAGCGGGTACGCGACTACTTCAAGGCCGCCGCCGCGGGGTCGGAGGTCGGCCGGCGCCTGCTGCTGCTGCTCGGGCCGCCCTCCGGGGGCAAGTCGAGCATGGTGGTCCTGCTCAAGCGCGGCCTCGAGGAGTACAGCCACACCGAAGAGGGCGCCCTCTACGCCATCCACGGCTGCCCGGTGCACGAGTCGCCGCTGCACCTGGTCCCGCACGGCCTGCGGCCGCAGTTCCGCCAGACCTACGGGGTGGAGATCGGCGGCGAGCTCTGCCCGTACTGCGCGCAGCGCGTGGCGGGCGAGTTCGGCGGCGACTTCATGCAGATGCCGGTCGAGCGCGTCTTCATCTCCGAAGCCGGGCGCACCGGCGTCGGCACCTACGCGCCGCACGACCCCACCACCGCCGACATCGCCGACCTGGT
>CBDDRQ010000177.1:0-7304 GCA_965233125.1 uncultured bacterium | reverse complement strand
TCGGCGAGCGGGTCGCCGAGCGTCGAGAGCTCCCAGTCGAGCACCGCGAGGATGCGCGGCTCGGTGGGGTGGTAGACCGCGTTGTCGAGGCGGAAGTCCCCATGCACCACCGTCGTGCCGGTCTCGGGCGGAATGTTCTTCGGCAACCAGGCGATGAGGTTGTCCATCGCCTCGACCTTCTCCGTCTCGGAGGCCTGATACTGCTTGGTCCAGCGCGCCACCTGGCGCGCGATGTAATTCCCCGGCCTGCCGAAATCCGCCAGCCCGATCTTCTCGTGATCGATCGTATGGAGAAGTGCAATGACGCGATTCAACTCGTCCCAGATCGCGAAGCGCTCGGCCTTCGACATCCCCGGCAGGCTCTGGTCCCAGAGCACGCGCCCCTCGACGCAGTCCATGACGTAGAAGGCGGTACCGATGACGCTCTCGTCCTCGCAGAGCACGAGCGGCTTCGCCACCGGGAACCCGGTGGGATGCAGCGCGCTGATCACCTTGAACTCGCGGTCCACCGCGTGCGCCGAGGGCAGCAGCTTTCCCGGCGGCTTGCGCCGCAGCGCGTAAGACTTGCCGTCGGCCACGGTGATCTTGTAGGTGGGATTGGACTGGCCGCCCTTGAACTGCTCTATTTTCTGTATTTTCAGGCTGAGGTATTTCTCGAGGGCAGCCTGGTCGATCCGGTGCCGCTCCTCGACGGGCTTGGTGCCGATGAACTGATCGAACATGCCGGCAAAAGCTTACATTAGAATCCCGCGGGAATGCCGTTCAACGTCAGCCACAGGAAGGGGTCGAAATTCGAGCGCCGCGGGCTGCGCGGCTACTTCGAGTACCGCGACCTCGGCATCGAGCGCGCCACGCGCGGCAAGGTCGTCGCGCACGTCATCCGTGCCCGCCCGGGCAAAGCGCCGCACGGCGAGTGGCACTGCCACGACACCGCCGTGCAGTTCGTCTACGTGCTGAAGGGCTGGGTGCTCTTCGAGTACGAGGGCGTGGGCAAGGTGAAGATGAAGGCCGGCAGCTGCTTCTACCAGCCCCCGCGCATCCGCCACCGCGAGCTCAAGCACTCGAAGGACCTCGAGATGATCGAGGTCGTGGCGCCGGCGAAGTTCAGGACGTACGACTCGCCGCCGCCGCGCGCAGCCAGAAAGTCACCGGCCCGTCGTTCACGAGCCTGACCTGCATGTCGGCCCCGAAGCGGCCCGTACGCAGGCCCGGTATCAAGGCTCTCGAATTTTTCACGAACTCAGCGAACAGCCGCTCTCCCTCTTGAGGAGAAGCTGCGCTTGAAAAGCTGGGCCGCAAGCCGCTGTCGGTATCGGCGGCGAGGGTGAACTGCGGCACCGCGAGCAGCCCCCCGCCGGTGTCCTTCAGCGACAGGTTCATCTTCCCGGCGGCGTCGGCGAACACGCGGTAGGAAACGACTTTCTCCGCGAGCCGGCGGGCCTCGGCCTCGCCGTCGCCGCGCTCCACCGCCACCAGCGCGACGAGGCCCGGGCCGATCGCGCCGAGCGTCTCGCCGGCGCTCGTCACCGAAGCCTCGGTGACGCGCTGGATCAGCGCTATCACAACCTCAAGCGATGATGTCGGGAATGAGGCGCCCGCGCAGGCGCTGGATCTGGTCCTTGAGGAAGAGCTTGCGCTTCTTCAGGCGGCGCAGCTGCAGCTGGTCCTGGGAAGGGTCGCCCACCAGCCGGGCGATGACGTCGTCGAGGTCGTGATGCTCCACCTCGAGGGCCGTGAGGCGCTGCTCGATCTGCGCTCTTTCCTCTTCCGTCAGAGGGAAGTCGGTCACGTCCATGGCAGCCGTCCTGCGGCCATCCTATCCCTATAGCCGCCGGGAAAAAAGCCCCCGGCCCGACTAGTACGTTTTCGCCGGCTTGAAGTACTCGAGGCGGTCGATCGAGCGCACCGGGACGTCCCGGATCTGCATCCCCTGCAGCACCTTGAGCGGCACCTGCGTGCCCGCGGCGCCGCGCGCCCAGAGCTTGCGGTAGAAGTCCGCGAGGGAGGTTACCGGCTCGTCGCCGACCGCGAGCACGATGTCGCCGGGCTTGAGGCCCGCGCGCTCGGCCGGCCCGCCGGCGGAGACGCGCGCGACGAAGAGCCTTCCCATCAGCGCCTCGGTATTGAGGCCGAGCCAGGGCCGCGCCGGGCCGCTGCGCCGGCCTTTCGCGGCGAGGTCCTCGAGGATCGGCTTCAGGAGATCCACCGGCACGAACATGTTGCCCGGCGTCTGCGTCCCGGGGCTTCCCGCGTCGGGAACGATGAGCGAGCCGATGCCGAGCAGCTCGCCCTTCGGACCGATGAGCGCCGCGCCCGACCAGTCCCTGACCGGCGGCGCGGTGAAGATCGCCGCGTCGAGCAGGTACTCCCAGTTCCCGGTGAACAGGCGCCGCGACACGACGTGCACCAGCGAGGGGTTGGCCGTCGCGTTGGCGACGATCGCCTGGTCGCTCTCCTCCAGCGCCGCCGCGTCGCCGAGCGCGAGCGGCTTGCCCGCGAGCGGCGCCGCGAGCCTGAGCAGCCCGAACCCGCTCGCGTGGTCGTAGCCCGCCAGCGTCGCCGGCACCGTGCGCCCCTCGCCGTTGGTCACCTGGATCGCCTCCGCCTCGATCACCAGGTAGCCGATGGTGAGCACCAGCCCCTCGCGGATCAGCACGCCGCTGCCCTGGCGGTTGCTCCCGAGCGTCGCCGCGCTCCTCGCGTCGGCCTGGATCTTCGCCTGCACCCCGACAATCGCCGAGAGCACCTCCTCGGGCTTGTCCTGCGCCGCCAGGGGCGACGCGAGGCAGCCGACCAGCGCCGCCGCTACGAACGCACGCATAAGTGCCTCCCAGAGGCTTGTACCCCGATCGGGGTACAAAACGGCGTTTTCCGGCCTTTTTCCAAGGCCGGCCATCATGCGCCTAGCTGATCTTCTCGTACACCCCCGGAGGGATCACGCGGAAGACGCGGATGGGGTTGGCGACGTTCTTGAAGGTCTTCTCGCCCAGGCTCTCGAGGACGAAGTGGCTGCGGATGCGCTCGGCGGTGAGCGGGCCGACGATGATTTCGCCGTCTGAGGCGCCGCCGGCGAAGCGCGCGGCGAGGTTGGTGGTGGGGCCGGTGGCGGTGAAGGTCCAGCGCTGCGCGCCGGCGCCGCCGAGCTTGGTGGCGCCGACCAGGGCGTCGCCGGTGTTGATGCCCATGTGGAGCTGCACCGGCGGGAAGACGCCGCCGTGCTCCTCGTTCAGCTGCACCGCGCGCTGGCGGATGGCGAAGGCGGCGCGCGTGGTGTTGAGCGCATGGTCGCTCGCGGTGGGGTGCGGCTGGAAGATCACCATCAGGCCGTCGCCCGCGGTCTCGTTGATGTCGCCGTGGTGCGCCTGGATGATCTCCAGGAAGCTCGAGAAGTAGGTCTGCACGAGCTGGTTCAGCTTCTTCGGCTCGAGGGTCTCGGAGAGCCTGGTGTAGCCGGAGATGTCGAGGAAGAGGACGGAGACCTCGACGTTCTTCTTCTCCAGCTCGGTGGCACTTGGGTTCTCCTCGAGCATCCTCTTCACCGACTCGGGCACGAACTTGGAGAGCTCGCCCTTCAGCTGCTCGAGCACCTCCAGGCGCTGGCGCGACTCCTGCAGGCGCGCGGTCATCTCGTTGAAGGCGCCGGCGAGCTGGCCGATCTCGTCGCGCGAGCCGACCCGCGCCCGCGCGCCGAAGTCGCCCTCGCCGACGCGCCGGGCGACCGCGGCCAGCGCCTGGATCGGGCGCACGACGATGCGGCTCATCGCCACCGCCAGCACGAGCGCGGCGGCGAGGATGGTGGCGAGGCCGATGAGGAGCTGCCGGTCGCGATGCTTGCGCACTTCGGCGAACACCGGCTCCATCGAGGTGGCGACGCGCACCACGGCGCGCACCTTGTGGTCGGCGCCATGGCAGTCCTGGCACTTCTCCTGGTTCGGGATCGGGTGGTGCAGCGTGAAGAACGTGCCCCCGGGCCCCTCCTCCAGGGACTCCTGGGTGACGATGGTGTCGAGCGCGCGCTGGAAGGCTGGCCCGGACATCGGCGGGCCGGGCGCGCGCACCATCCTCCGGATGTTCTCCATCACCTCGGGCCGCAGCCCGGCGTCCTTGTCGACCTGCGTGGCGGTGGCGAGGTCGGTGAAGGCCTCGACGCCGTTGCGCCGGTAGATGCCGAACTGCTCCACCGGCGCGGCCTTCAGCTCGGCGAGCACCATGCGCGTGACGTCCGGGCGCTCCTGGAGCATGGCGGCCTCGACGCTCGCCACCAGGGTCGCGGTGACCCGGCGCGCCGAGATCTTGCTCTGCTCGACCAGCAGGTCCTTCTCGCGCTGGATGCTCAGGACCGTGGAAGCGCCGAAGCCGGCCACCAGCACCGCCACGATGAGCAGCAGGATCTTGAACGCGAGCCGCATTGTCCGCGGGCATCCTATCATCGGGTTCTGGAGGATCGACCATGCGGCTGCTCGACTGGAACGTGCAATGGTGCCGCGGCATGGACGGCCGGGTGGACCCGGCGCGCATCGCCGCCTACGCGAAGGAAGTCGACCCGGACGTCATCTGCCTGCAGGAGGTGGCGATCGGCTTCGCCGATCTCCCGGGGAGCGCAGGCGAGAACCAGGTGCAGCTATTGCAGAAAGCGCTTCCTGGATACGCGGCGTTCTTCGGCGCCGCGGTCGACCTGCCCGGCGCGGGCGGCGAGCGCCGGCGCTTCGGCAACATGATCTTCTCGCGCCTGCCGGTCGGGCGCGTGCTGCGCCACACGCTGCCCTGGTGCGGGCACGCGGACGTGACGACGATGCCGCGCGGCGCGCTCGAGGCGGTGATCGAGGCGCCCGCGGGGGCGCTGCGCGTCGTCACCACGCACCTCGAGTACTACTCGGGCTCGCTGCGCGCCGCGCAGGTCGGCCGCCTGAGCGAGATCTACCGCGAGGGCGACCACCCGATGGCCGGCAAGGGCGAAGGCCCGTTCGCGCCGCTCGCGCGGCCGGTGAGCGCGCTCGTGTGCGGCGACTTCAACATGCCGCCCGAGGATCCGCTGCACGCGCGCATGAAGGCGGGCGGGTTCGCCGACGTCTGGGAGGCGCTGCATCCCGGAACGCCGCACCCGGCCACTTTCAAGGTCTTCGAAGAGGGAGAAACGCCGTACTGCTGCGACTTCGCGTTCGCGAGCGAGGACCTGCTGCCGCGGCTGCGCTCGATCCGCGTCGACGGCGCGAACCGCGCCTCCGACCACCAGCCGGTCATCCTGGCGATTGAATGAGGGCGCGCAGCTGCTCGACGCGCCTGCGGTTCGCCTTGAAGTCGCGCCGCCCGAGGCGGGAAGCGGAGCGAACGTGGAGCAGATCGCCTTCTTTCAGAAACTCGACGTCGTCCACGAAGCCCAGGAACGGCGTGCGGAACTCGGCGTAGAGATAGCTTCCCTCGACGGTGATGATCGTCGCGAGCGAGAGCCCGGAGATCACCTTTCGCAGTTCCTCCATGCTGCCCGCGAACGCGATCGGCGCGATGTAGTGTTCCTTGTCGACGGGATCCGCCTGCGAGCAGACGCAGTTCGGCGAGCGCTTGCAGCGCGCGAGGCGCCCGTCCTTGACGCCGAGGTTCGCCGGCCGCTTCCAGGAAAACGAAATGTCGAACATCGCGGGATGCTACCATCGGCGCAATTTCCGACGGGGGACGACGATGACGATCTCGCCGCAACAGCTCGCCGAGCTCCTGCTCGGAATCGCCCGCGCGCAAGCCGCGATGATCCAGGGGCTGGAGAACGAAATGGCCGGCGTGCGCAGCGGCCGCATCATCCCCGCGCTGCAGAACGTCGCCCACCTGCGCGATCACCCCGACCCGACGCTCACCGACCTTCCCGTGCGCGTGCTTCTCTCAACGCTCGGGCGCCAGGTGCCCGATGCAGCCGGCCTCGTGCGCGACCTCGAAAGGCTTCTTGGTCAAAAAGAGGCGCCGGGAGAAGGACTGGATTTCTCCAAGCCCGGCTAGAGCACGCGCAGGCTGCGCCTCGCCGTGTCGATCTCGACCGTCGCGCCGTGCGGCACCCTGGCGGTGATGTCCTCGTCGAAGCCGGCAAGCAGCGTGACGTTGCCGAACGCCGCGCCCTGCGCGAGGATCGGATTCACGCTGTTCAGCACGATGGCGAGCGGGACGACCCCGCGCGAAGCCATCTCGTGCAGCATCCACGCCGTCGCCACGCCACCCTTCGCCGTGTCGAGCACCAGCACCTTTCCCGCGTAGGACTGTCCCGCGAGCTTGTGCGAGGGCCTGGAGAAAGTGCCGCGGATGCGGTCGAGGTCATAGCGCGCCGAGAAGCCGTCGTGCGCCACCAGGGCTTCTCCGCGAACGGCGTTTCCGATGGCGTGCCGCGCAGTGAAGATCATTCCGGCAGCCGCCCTTTCTCCGCCGCGTCCACGCAGCGCTCCATCGAGGCGAGCAGCGGCACGTAGCCGTAGCCGCCGAGGATGTTGACGAGCTTCGCGCTGTTCGTCGCGAGACGCTTCCAGCCGTTCGCCTCCGCGATCTCGCGCGCGTAGGACTGGTAGAAACACATCCCCGAGAGGACGTGGCCGCCTGCCCGTTCGATCGTTCCCGTCAGGCCGAGCCGGTCCGCGTCGGGCTTCACCTGCGGGCTCGTCACCGCGAGCAGCGGCTTCGTGAAGCGCCGCCCATCGCAAAGCGCGGCGAGGCTGCGCAGCTCGTAGAGGGAGAGCTGCGGCGCGGAAAACACCACTACGTCGATCTCGCCCTCGCTGGAATAGGCGGATTGCAGCGCTTTTGCATCAGCCTCGCTCACTTGGTAAGAGAGTTTCAGCCCGGAACCTGCTGATTGCGCCGCCTCGGGCGTGACGCCCGCGACATGGAAGAGCGCGATCGAACCGAAGCTCGCCATCGCCGCGCCGAAGTGCTTGAGCGCGTCCGAGCCCGGCGCGGCCTCCAGCCCCTCGATATACGGCACCGCCCAGTAGTTGCCCGCGAGCCTGCCGATGAGCCCGCCGAGCGCGCCCCAGTCGTTCAGGGTTTGCGGCTGGAAATCCACGCGGAGCCTGAGCGTCGCGCGACGACGTTCTTCCAGATGGAACCCGTAGCGCGGCGTGCGCCCGGTCAGGCCGGCGGCGAGCGCGGAAGGCCCGCCCTCGTAGTTCGAGCGCGCGCCGCACACGGAGTTGGCGTAGATCACCACGCCGGTGTCGCCGAAGGCGACGCTCTCGCCGCGCGCCGGCGCCTGGATCGTCTGGTAGTTGATGCAGGTGTCGGTCATCAGCACGCCGAGCGTGGTGAAGGCCTGCACCGCGCGGCGCTCGAGC
>CBDDRQ010000176.1:0-3453 GCA_965233125.1 uncultured bacterium | reverse complement strand
ACCCACCGTGGTCGTGGTCTTGCCCTCCCCCGCCGGCGTCGGGCTGATCGCCGTCACCAGCACCAGCTTCCCGTCCTTCTTCCCCTTCAGCGTCTCGAGGTACTTCAGCGACACCTTCGCCTTGTAGTGCCCGTAAGGCTCAAGGTGCTCCTCCCCGATCCCCAGCTTCTCCCGCGCCAGACCCGTCACGCGCTGCAGCTTCCCTGCCTGGGCAATCTCGATGTCCGACGGCATCAGCGGCTCCCTTTTCTGGAAGCCGCGATTCTGCTGGTCAGCGCGCCGGAAGGGCCTTGACTGAGGTCAATGGAACCGGGGCCGGACCTCGGCGCCGGGATGCGTGCGGTACGCGACGTCGCGCACGCCGGGCACCGCGGCGGCGACCTCGACGAAAGCGAGCATCTCGTCGGTGCTGCCCGCGCCCGAGAGCGTCACCCGCCCGGACTCGGCGTCGACGGCGACGCTCGCCTCGCGCGTTTCCGGAGAGCGGCGCAGCGCCGCGCGCACGCGCGCCGCGAGCGCAAGGTCGGCGAGCCTGGCGCGCGAGCTCTCGGTCTCCGTGAACTGCGGCGCGCGCGCGAGCGCGAGCACCTCCGAGACGCACTCCCCGACGCTGACGCGCTTGGTGTTGAGCACCAGGTCGTAGTGCTCGGGCTCGGTCCAGGCGAGGTCGAAGTGGCGCCGCATGATCGCGGTGTGCGCCTCGTCGTTGATGCGGATCTCCCCGGCGACTCGCTCGCCGTCGTCGCAGCCCAGGCGCTCCATCATGCGGCGCTTGCGCAGCTCGAAGGGCGCGCACACCCGCACGCACAGCGCGTGCGGCACGTCGTGCAGGAGGTGCGTCGCGCCCCAGCCGCGGATCACCGCGCCCTTGCCCTTCGCCGCGACACCGAGGATCTCGTCGGCGGTGAAGATCGACATGCTGGTCTTGTCGGCGGTGAGCTGCTCCAGGAACCCGGCGCTGCCGTCGAGCAGGCGGATGACGTGGCTCTTCCTCACCCGCATCTTGTCGGCGAGCTGGTCGATCACCTCGGTATAGACGACGGGCAGCCCGAGCGCCTCGCCCAGGCCGGACGCGACGTCCTTGCCAAGCGAGCCCATCTCGCGCGTGATGGCGACGATCGGCATACCCCCCTCCCGGAGAACAGCTAGCCGTGCAGTTCGGCCAGTGTACGCCCTTTGCCGTAGCCCGGGTCCCCCGGGCGGCTGCCGCCCTTCGTCACCCGCACCGCGCAGTACTTGAACTCCGGGATCTTGCCGAAGGGGTCGAGCGCCGGGTTGGTGAGCAGGTTCGCCGCCGCCTCGTAGAAGGCGAAGGGAATGAAAACCGCCCCGCGCGGCGTGCCGGCGTCGGCCCGCGCGTACAGCGAGATCCTGCCGCGGCGCGACTCGACGGTGACGATCCCACCCGCTTTTACGTCGAATTGATCCAGATCCAGCGGATGGAGCGAGGCCACCGGCTCCGGCTCGATCGCGTCCAGCACGCCCGAGCGGCGCGTCATCGCCCCGGTGTGCCAGTGCTCGAGCTGCCGCCCGGTGATGAGCACCATCGGGTACTCGCGGTCGGGCCGCTCGTTGGCGGGGATCAGGTCGGCAGGCACGAACTTGCCGCGCCCGGTGGCGGTCGGGAAATGCGTCTGGAAGACCACCGGCTGGCCCGGGTCGCCCTCGTTCTCGCAGGGATAGGTCACCGAGGAGTCGCGCTCCAGGCGCTCCCAGGTGATGCCCTTGATCGAGTCCATGCACCCGCGCATCTCGTCGAACACCTCTCTAGGGGTCTGATATTTCCAATCCAGACCCAGGCGCTGCGCGAGCTGGACGATGATCCACAGGTCCTCGCGCGCCTCGCCCGGCGCCTTGAGCGCGCGGCGGCCGAGCTGCACCATGCGGTCGGTGTTGGTCACCGTGCCGTCCTTCTCCGGCCAGGCGGTCGCGGGCAGGACCACGTCGGCGAGATAGGCGGTTTCGGTCAGGAAGATGTCCTGCACCACCAGGTGCTCGAGCTTCGCCATGCCCGCGCGCGCATGGTCGACGTCGGGGTCCGACATCGCCGGGTTCTCGCCCATGACGTACATGCCGCGGATCTTGCCGTCGTAGGCGGCGTCCATGATCTCGACCACCGTCAGGCCCGGCTTCTTGTCGAGGGGCGTGCCCCAGTACTTCTCGAAGCGCTGGTTCGCCTCGTCGGTGTTCACGCGCTGGTAGTCGGGGTACATCATCGGGATCAGGCCCGAGTCGGAGGCCCCCTGCACGTTGTTCTGGCCGCGCAGCGGGTGCAGCCCCGTTCCCGGCCGGCCGATCTGGCCGGTCATCAGCGTGAGCGCGATCAGGCAGCGCGCGTTGTCGGTGCCGTGCACGTGCTGGCTGATGCCCATGCCCCACAGGATCATCGAGCCCTTCGAGGTGGCGAACAGGCGCGCCACTTCGCGGATCGTCTGCGCCGGGATGCCGCACACCGGCGCCATCGCCTCGGGCGAAAAGGCTTTCGCGTTCTCTTTCAGAGCCTCGAATCCGCTCGTCCTGTCGGCAACGAATTTCTTGTCAACCAGGTCCTCATCGATGATGGCGTGGATCATCGCGTTGAGCAGCGCCACGTCGGTGTCGGGCTTGAACTGCAGGAAGTGCGCGGCATGGCGCGCGAGGTCGGTGCGCCGCGGGTCGGCGACGATCAGCTTCACGCCCCGCTCGGCGGCGTTCTTCATCCAGGTGGCGGCGACCGGGTGGTTCGAGGTCGGGTTGGCGCCGATCAGGAACACCACCTCGGCGCGCAGCACGTCGTTCACCTGGTTCGACACCGCGCCCGAGCCCACGCCCTCGAGCAGCGCCGCCACCGACGAGGCGTGGCAAAGGCGCGTGCAGTGGTCGACGTTGTTGGTGCCGAAACCGGTGCGCACCAGCTTCTGGAAGAGGTAGGCCTCCTCGTTGGAGCCCTTCGCCGAGCCGAAGCCCGCAAGCGCGTGGCGATCCTGGTCTCTGATTTTTCTTAAACCACCAGAAGCAAGATCCAGAGCTTCTTCCCACGTCGCCTCGCGGAAGACGGAGGACCAGTTCGCCGGATCGACCTTGAAGTCTGCCGTTTTCGGGAAGCCCGGTTTCCTGATCAGCGGCTTGGTCAGCCGGTGCGGGTGGTGCGCGTAGTCGAAGCCATAGCGGCCTTTCACGCACAGGCGCCCCTGGTTCGACGGCCCGTCCTTGCCGTTCACGAACAGGATCTTGTTTTCCTTGACGTGGTAGGTGAGCAGGCACCCGACGCCGCAGAACGGGCACACCGAGTCGACCGTCTTGTCGGCCTTCTGCAGGCCGGCGCCGCGCGCGGGCATCAGCGCGCCGGTCGGGCAGGCCTGCACGCACTCGCCGCAGGCGACGCAGGTCGACTCGCCCATCGGGTCGTCGAAGTCGAACACCGGCACCGAGCGGTCGCCGCGGTTGGCATAGCCGATGACGTCGTTCACCTGC
>CBDDRQ010000175.1:0-5744 GCA_965233125.1 uncultured bacterium | reverse complement strand
CCAGCGCTTGTGGTCGTCCTCCGAGAAGCCGAGGTCCTTGAAGTCGCGCACCAGCACCTCGGGATCGAAGATGCGCATCACCAGCTTCTCGCCGAAGGCCGTCGGCAGCGTCGACAGGCGCAACTCGACCTCGTCGCCGTTGGCCATGCGCGTCTTGATGCGCCCGTCCTGCGGCCGGCGCTTCTCCACCACGTCCATGCGCGCCAGGATCTTGATGCGGCTCGCCATCGCCGCGAGCACCGCGGACGGGATCTGGTAGACCTGGTGCAGCACGCCGTCGATGCGAAAGCGCACCACGCCCTGGTCGCGGCGCGGCTCGATGTGGATGTCGCTCGCGCGCTGCTCGAAGGCGTACTGCCACAGCCAGTCGACCACGCGCACGATGTGCGCGTCGTTGGCGTCGAGCTTGTCGCCGATCTTGCCGAGCTCGACCAGCTGCTCGAAATTCGACAATCCTGAAGAAACAGAACTTTTTTTGTTGGCGCCCTTGACCGATTTCGCCAGGTTGTAGAACTCGACCTGGTAGCGCTCGATGTCGAGCGGGTTGGCGATGACGCGCTTGATCGCGCGCTTGCTCATGCGCGCGATCTCGGGCTCCCACTCGCGCACGTAGGGCTCGGCGGTGGCGATCACCGCCTCCTTGGCGTTCACCGCCACCGGCAGGATGCGAAAGCGCGTCGCGTAGGCCGAGGACATCACCTCGGTGACGCCGGTGAAGTCGATCTTCAGGGGATCGATGTGGTAGTACTCGAAGCCCACGCGCCTGGCGAGCCACTCGGAGAGGACATCGAGGTCGAGGACCTTGGCGCCCGTCTTCCACTTCTGCTCGGCGATCACCGCGAGGGGATGCACCGTGCCCTTGTAGTAGCGCCGCTCCTTCTTGAACTGCCCGGCGATCCCGGCCTCGACCAGCTTGTCCTCGATCAGCCAGTCGAGCAGCTCCGCCAGCGCGAGGCGGCGATCCGCCGTACTGCCCGTTTTTACTGCTTCTTGCATGGAATCAACACTATACCGAAATGCCCCCAGGTCGGCAGGGAATTCGCCCTGCACGGCGTGAAAGGAGGTGGGCCGCCGCTGCTTCGACTCCCCGCGGCGAGCGGGGTTTGTGCGCCGTCGCACCATCGAGATCTGCCGGGGGGGTGTACTTTCTGCGGAGGCCGGCTCATGGCGCGCAAGATTCGCATCGTCAACGCCCGCGACTTCGTCTCGGCGAAGCCCGACGGCACGCTCAACCTTGAAGAAGGCGAGCAGCTGCTGCGCGAGGTGGTGGGCATCTCCGATCCCCTCGACGAGGCGTTCGACATCCTTGTCGACACGCGCGATGCAGTGAGCGTGCTGTCGGCGACCGACCTGTGGTTCCTCGCCGATCGCCTGCTGCGGCACCCGAAGACCTTCGCCGGCCGGACGGCGATCCTCTGCCCGGGCGAGCGCTTCGACCACGCCGCCTTCTTCGCGCTGTGCGCCGAGAGCAAGGGCGTCGAGATGCAGGCCTTCACCTCCTACGAGGAGGCGATGGCCTGGCTGCAGGCGCCGCGCTGAAAGAAGGGTTCCCGTAGAATCCGGCCGTGTCCACGGCACCGCATCGACCGCTCGCGCCCGACGTCAAGGTACGAGAGGTGTGGGCCTGGAGCATGTACGACTTCGCCAACTCCGCCTACACCACGGTGGTGATCACCGCGGTGTTCGGCGCCTACTTTGTCGCCGGCATCGCCGGCAAGGCCGACTGGGCCACGTTCGCCTGGACGGCCGCCCTGTCGGTCTCCAACGCGCTCGTGCTCCTCGCCGGGCCGGTGATCGGCGCCTGGGCCGACGCGCACGCGGCGAAGAAGCGGCTGCTCTTCTTCACCACGGTAGGCTGCGTGCTCGCGACCGCCGCCCTCGCCCTCGCCTCGCCCGGGGCCGTCGCCCTCGCCCTCGCCTTCGTCATCGTCTCGAACGTCTTCTTCGGCCTGGGCGAGAACCTCATCGCCGCGTTCCTGCCGGAGCTCGCCGACTCGCGCGCCATGGGGCGCGTCTCGGGCTGGGGCTGGAGCTTCGGCTACCTCGGCGGCCTGAGCGCGCTCGGCATCTGCCTCGCCTACATCCTGACTTCGGGAAAGCCGGCGAGCGAATCGGTCCCGGTCACCATGCTGATCACCGCGGTCTTCTTCGCCGTCGCGTCCCTGCCGACGTTTGCATTCCTCAAGGAGCGCGCGCTGCCGCAGGCCGTCGAGAATCCCTGGGCGCGTCTCGCCAAGACCTGGCGCGAGGCCGGCCGCTACGCCGACCTGCGCCGCTTCCTCCTCTGCCTGCTCTTCTACCAGGCGGGCATCATGACCGTGATCGCGCTCGCCGCGATCTACGCCGAGCAGGCGATGAAATTCACCCAGCAGCAGACGATCATCCTCATCCTGGTGGTGAACGTCACCGCCGCCATCGGCGCCTTCGGCTTCGGCTACCTGCAGGACGCGATCGGGCACGTGCGCGCCGTCGCCGTGACGCTCGTGGGATGGATCCTCATGGTGGTCATCGCTTTTTATTCGGAAAGCAAGGAATCCTTCTGGGTCGCCGCGAACCTCGCCGGCCTGTGCATGGGATCGGCGCAGGCCGCGGGGCGCGCGATCGTCGGCTACCTCGCGCCCCCGGCGCGGCTCGCCGAGTTCTTCGGCCTCTGGGGCCTGGCGATGAAGACCGCCGCCATCTTCGGCCCGCTCACCTACGGCACCGTGACCTGGGTTTTCGCCGGCAACCACCGCCTGGGCATCCTCGCCACCGGCGTGTACTTCGTCATCGGCCTCGCGCTCCTCTGGCGCATCGACATGGAGCGCGGCCGCGCCGCGGCGCTGGCGGCATGAGAGCGGTTCTGGGGGTTCTCCTGCTGGCGGCCTCCCTTCAGGCATTTTCCCAGGGCTTCTCCCGCGCCGGCGTGCGCGAGTACAGCCTGCAGCCGCACCTGCTCGGCTCGCGCAGCTACGACTTCGAGGGCGGCGCGAAGGCGCAGCTCGACACCGGCGTGGGCATCGGCCTGGGCTTCGCGCAGCACCTGAACGACTACCTCGCTTTCGGGTTCGACCTCGCCCTCGCGTCGATCGACTACCGCGCCACCGTGGTGCCCGGCGCGGGCAACGCCGGCGCGGCGTTCGACACCGGCGACGTGATGGAGCGCGCCACGCTGCGGCTGCACGCGACCTGGCACCTCTTCGCCGGCCGCTCGACGCCTTTCCTGAGCGCCAACGTCGGCGTGACCCACCTCGATCCCGACATCGAGGCGCCGCCCGGGGGCGGGTGCTGGATCTACCCGTTCTGGGGGCAGTTCTGCGGCGCCGAGCCGCCGACGCACGGCCTGACGCGCCTGAGCTACGGCGCGGGCGCCGGCTGGCGCTTCGACCTCGACGGCAACCGCGGCTTCGTGCGCCTGCTCGCCAGCGCCGAGCGCATCGACTGGCCCGCCCCGCCCGGCGCGCTCGACAACGTCGAACTGCGCGCCGACTTCGGCGCCCGCTTCTGACCGGGGACGCACCGCGCTTTCACGGGCGCGGGCATTGCTTGGATCCGGGCATGACCATGTATGCGAGGTTCGGGGCGATGATCGCGACCGCGACGGTCGTGATGCTCGGCCTGATGTACCTGAACACCTACCAGCTCGACCACGTGTTCTTCAGCGAGACGCGCACCTACATGGCGCTCGTGATGGGCGCGGCGATGGCGGCCATGATGCTCGCGTTCATGCTGCACATGCACAAGCGCCGCGGCGTCAACATCGCCATCTTCGCGGGCAGCGCCGTCGTGTTCGCCCTGGCGCTGTGGCTGGTGCGCAGCCAGGCCACCGTCGACGAAGTGTCCTACATGAAGGCCATGATCCCCCACCACTCGATCGCCATCCTGACGAGCGAGCGCGCGCGCATCGAAGACCCGCGCGTGCGCGAGCTCGCCGACGAGATCATCGCTGCCCAGCGCCGCGAGATCGCCGAGATGAAGGCGCTGATCCGGGAGCTGGAAGGCAACCGCTAGCGCCCGTTTCTTGCAGGCAATGGAGCTCTCGATCAGGAGCCGTCCATGCGTGCGAAACTGCTGAATGACACCGGTGAGCGCGTCTTCGCGCTCATCTTCGATATCGACGAGGACCCGATGCAGGGGCTGCAGCGCTTCGCCGAAGAGCAGAACCTGAACGCCTCGGGCTTCACCGCGATCGGCGCGTTCCGCGAGGCCGAGCTCGGCTACTTCGACTGGGAAAAGAAGGACTACGAGCGCATCCCGGTGCGCGAGCAGGTGGAGGTGCTGGCGCTCCTGGGAGACATCGCGGCAGAGGGGCGCGAAAAGAAGGTGCATGCCCACGTCGTGCTCGGGCGGCGCGACGGCTCCGCGTGCGGCGGGCACCTGATGTCGGCGAAGGTCCGTCCCACCCTGGAAGTGATCGTCACCGAGTCCCCGAGCTACCTGCGGCGCGTGCCGGACAAGCGCACCGGTCTTTCCCTCATCCGCATCGGCGAGACCGAAGCCGCTGTCAGCGCGCCTCGCTGACCTCGCCGCCGCTCATGACGCTGTAGCTCGCGCCGTCGGTCGCCTGCGCACGGAAGCGCCCGCCGATGGCGAGCTGGGCAGACTTGCAGATCATGTGCGTGCGCGCGACGCGCGGCGGCAGCGAGTAGCGCTCTGCGCCGACGCGGTATTCCACCTTCTCGCCGGAGCGGTTGCGCAGCGTGAAGCGGATCGAGGCGGCCTTGGGCCGCCCGAAGACCTGCACCGCGTAGTAGCGGCCGCCCTCGGCTTGCGCCACCCCGACGCCCGTTTCGGTGACGGCGCGCTCGAGCATGTTCCTGCGGTGCCCGGGGGAGTTCTTCCAGCCCTCGACGAGCGCGCCGGCGAGTACGCCGGCGGCGCCGAATCCCGCGGAGCGGTACTGGTAGGCGATGTTCTCGGAAACGATGCAGTAATCGTAGCCTTGCGCAGCGGCCCGCTCCGGCGGCCGCCGGCCGTCGGCGCCGTGGCCATACTTTCCGGTCTTGGCCATGTAGCGCGCGAAGTGCGCGGCGGCGGCTTCCAGGGCGGCGTCGACCTTCACCGGCTGGAGGCCCTGCTCCGAAAACGGTTCGTGCGCTCGACCACCGCCGCGGCGGTGTCCCCGAGGTCGACGGCGCCGGCCGCCGCCGCCGCGCCCAGGCCGAGCGCGAGAGCCGCAGATCCGACTCCGGTCAGCGAGTCGCGCCCGTCCCGGCGCTGGCGGGCTCGGGGGCTATGACGATCTGCACGCGGCGCTCGCCGGCCGCTGCGGGCCCCATGCCGCGCGCGAGGATGCGCTCGCCATCGACGCCGGCGAGCACGAGGGCGTTACGCACGGCCTGCGCGCGGCGCTCGGAGAGGTGCCGGTTCAGCGCCTCGCCGCCGGCGTCCTGCGCGAAGCCCTCGACGAGGACGTTGCGCCCGGGATGCTGGCGCAGGATGCGCGCGACGTTGTCGATGGCGCGGCGCCCGCCGGGCCTGAGGGCGGCCTGGCCGGCGTCGAAGAGGATGGCGGAGTCGACGCCCACCACCCATCCGTCCGCGGTCTCGCGCGCCTGCAGCTCGGGCACCTGGGATTGCAGGCGGCGCATGTCGGCGCCGAACTGCTCGGTGGCGGCGAGCGCCTTCGTCTGCTCGGCCCGTCGCGCCTGCTCCATGGCGTCGAGCCGCTGCTGCGACTCGCGCGCCAGCGACTCGGCGCGCTCCCGCGCCGCCTCGGCTTCGCGCGCGGGCTCGCGCAGCTGCGCGCTGCGCTGCGCGCGCGC
>CBDDRQ010000174.1:0-14881 GCA_965233125.1 uncultured bacterium | reverse complement strand
TCTTCCTCACGCTCACGCTCGCCACGGGCATCGTCTTCTCCGAGACGCTGTTCGGCCGCGCGCTGCCGCTGGACCACAAGACCGTGTTCGCGGTGCTTTCGTGGCTCGCGTTCGGGCTGCTGCTGGCGGGGCGCTGGCTCTACGGCTGGCGTGGGCGCACGGCGCTGCGCTGGACGCTGACCGGGTTCGTGATGCTGCTGCTCGCCTATGTCGGCAGCCGCTTCGTGCTCGAAGTCGTGCTCCACCGCGGCTGATGGAAGAGCTGACCCTCGAAAGGATGATCGGGGCGCTCGTGGTGCTGCTCGTCGCCTCGGGCTTCTTCTCCATCGCCGAGACGAGCATGATGGCGATCAACCGCTACCGGCTCAGGCACATGGCGGCGCAGGGCCATGGCGGCGCACAGCGCGTCGAGGCGCTCCTCAAGCGCACCGACAAGCTGCTGGGCGCGATCCTGATCGGCAACAACCTCGTCAACGCGGCGGCGGCGACGCTCGCCAGCCTGATCGCCGTCGAGCTGTTCGGGCAGGGCAAGCTCGCGTACGCCGTCAGCACGCTCGCGATCTCTTTCCTGATCATCGTGTTCGCCGAGATTACGCCCAAGGTCGTCGGCGCCACCTATCCCGAACGCATCGCGCCCGTGATCGCCTACGTGCTCAAGCCGCTGCAGTGGGTGGTGCAGCCCGGGGTCTGGTTCGTCAACCTGTTCGTGCGTCCGCTGCTGCTGGTGATCGGCATCCGGCCCGGCGAGGAAACCGAGGTGCAGAAGCTCTCCCCCGAGGAAATCCGCACGCTGGTGCTCGAATCCTCGAGCTTCATGCCGAAGAAGCACTTCTCGATCCTGATGAATCTCTTCGAGCTGGGCGACATCACGGTGCAGGACATCATGATCCCGCGCGCCCGCATCGAGTCGGTAACGCTGGAAGACGGTCTGGAGAAGGTGTCCCACCAGCTCGCCACCAGCCACCACATGCGGCTGCCGGTGTTCCGCAACCACGAGGGCGAGGTGGCCGGCGTGCTGCACCTGCGCCGCATCCTCAGCCCCCTGCACGCCGGCATGCTGAGCGAGGCCACGATGCAGGAAGTGCTCGACGAGCCCTACTACGTCCCGGCGTCGACCACCGTGCTCACCCAGCTGCAGTACTTCCAGGAGAACCGGGAGCGCATCGCCCTGGTGGTGGACGAGTACGGGGAGCTGATGGGCCTGGTGACGCTCGAGGACATCATCGAGGAGATCATCGGCAAGTTCACCACCACACTGCCGGCGGCCACCCCGCTCGCCTGGGACGAGGAAGGCAGCGCCACCGCCGAAGGCGCGATGCCGGTGCGCGAAGTGAACCGCGCGCTCGGCCTCGCGCTTCCCACCGACGGCCCGAAGACGCTGAACGGGCTCATCGTCGAGCACCTGCAGGACATCCCGGCGGCCGACGTATCGATCAAGATCGGCAACGTGCCGATGGAGATCGTCCACGCCCAAGGCCGGACCATCAAAACCGTGCGTATCTTCCGGCCGGTCGAGCCGGTGGAAAATCCCGAACCCTCAGGGGCTTAGGACAGGGTTTTCACCCTTTACAAACGCCTCTCCGGCGGGCATCATCCCGGCGTCTAGCGGGAGGGATGCATGGCGACGGCAGCAGCGGCGGTCAAGGGCGGGCCGAAGGAAGCGACTTACGCCTGGGAGGGCAAGGACAAGGCCGGCAAGATCATCCGCGGCGAGATGCGCGCGGGCGGCGAGTCCGTGGTCAACGCCACGCTGCGGCGCCAGGGCATCCTGGTCACGAAGGTCAAGAAGCAGCGCCTCGGCGGCGGCGGCAAGGTCAGCGACAAGGACATCACGCTTTTCACGCGCCAGCTCGCCACCATGATGAAGGCGGGCGTGCCCCTGCTGCAGTCGTTCGACATCGTCTCCAAGGGCGCCTCCAACCCCGCGGTCGCCAAGCTGCTGATCGAGATCAAGACCGAAGTGGAGACTGGCTCGGCACTCGCCGCCGCCTTCCGCAAGTACCCGCTGTACTTCGACGCGCTGTTTTGCAACCTGGTGCAGGCCGGCGAGCAGGCCGGAATTCTCGAGAGCCTGCTCGACCGCCTCGCGACCTACAAGGAAAAGATCCAGGCCATCAAGTCGAAGATCAAGAGCGCGCTGTTCTACCCGATCGCCATCATTGCGGTCGCGTTCATCATCACGGCGGTGATCATGATCTTCGTGATCCCGGCGTTCAAGGAGGTGTTCACCAACTTCGGCGCCGACCTGCCGGCGCCGACGCTGCTGGTGATGGCCATCTCCGACTGGTTCGTGGGCAACTGGTACATCATCTTTCCGGCGATCGGCGTCGCCATTTACGGCTTCCTCGAGGCCTGGAAGCGCTCGAAGCCGGTGCAGATCTTCATGGACCGGCTGATGCTGCGTATGCCGGTGTTCGGCAGCCTGGTCAGGAAATCGACCATCGCGCGCTGGACGCGCACGCTTTCCACCATGTTCGCGGCCGGCGTGCCTCTGGTCGAGGCGCTCGACTCGGTCGGCGGCGCCTCCGGGAACTATGTCTACCAGACCGCGACCAAGCAGATCCAGTCCGAGGTGCAGACCGGCACGGCGCTGACCGTGGCGATGCAGAACGCCAACGTGTTTCCCAGCATGGTGATCCAGATGGTGTCGATCGGCGAGGAAACCGGCGCTCTCGACTCGATGCTCTCCAAGGTCGCCGACTTTTTCGAAGCCGAGGTCGACGATGCGGTAGAGGCGCTCTCCTCGCTGATGGAGCCGATGATCATGGTGGTGCTCGGCACGCTGATCGGCGGCATGGTCATCGCCATGTACCTGCCCATCTTCAAGATCGGCGGGGCCGTCTGAGGTGACGTCGCTCGGCTGGCTTCTCCAGCCAGCCGTCTTCCCGTGGGCCGCGCTGGTCGTGGGACTGTGCGTCGGCTCGTTCCTCAACGTGGTCATCCATCGCCTGCCGCGGATGATGGAGCGCGAGTGGCGCGCCGAGTGCGCCGACCTCGCCGGCGAGAAACCGCCCGCGCAGGAGCCCTACAGCCTGGTCTCGCCGCCCTCGAGCTGCCCGGCGTGCGGCCACCGCATTCGCGCGCTGGAGAACATCCCGCTCGCGAGCTACCTGTGGCTGCGCGGCCGGTGCGCCGCCTGCCGCGCGCGCATCGGCCTGAAATACCCGCTGGTCGAGCTGCTCGCCGGCGTCGGCGCAGCCTACTCGGCGTGGCATTTCGGCCCGACGCTCGCCGCGGCGGGTGCGGCGCTCTTCGTGTGGTTTACGATCGCCCTCGCCTTCATCGACCAGGAAACCGGGCTTCTGCCCGACGACCTGACCCTGCTGCTCCTCTGGGCGGGCCTGCTCCTCAACCTCGGCGCGGCGTTCGTGCCGCTGCGCGACGCGGTGATCGGCGCGATCGCCGGCTACCTGTCGCTGTGGCTCATCTACTGGGGCTACCGCCTGCTCACCGGCAAGGAAGGCATGGGCTACGGCGATTTCAAGATGAACGCCGCGGTGGGGGCGTTCCTCGGCTGGAAGATGCTGCCGCTCGTCATCCTTCTCTCGTCGTTCGTCGGCCTCGCCTTCGGGGCGCTGCAGATGTTCGCCGCGCGTGGCCGCTGGGACGCGGGCTTCCGGTTCCACTTCGGCCCGTACCTCGCCATGGCGGGAATCGTCGCGCTCTACTGGGGCGGGCCGATGGTGCGCTGGTATGTCGGGCGGATGTGAGCGCGCCGCGGCCATACGTGGTGGGCCTCACCGGCGGAATCGGCAGCGGCAAGAGCGCGGCGGCGGACGAGTTCGCGCGGCTCGGTGCGGCAATCGTGGACACCGACGTCATCGCGCACCGGCTCACCGGCGCCGGCGGCGCAGCGCTTCCGGCCATCCAGCGCCTTTTCGGCGCAGGCTTCGTGCTTCCTTCGGGGGCGCTGGACCGCCAGCGGATGCGCGAGCGGGTGTTCAAGGACGCGGCGGCCAGAAAATCCCTGGAGGGCGTGCTGCATCCGATGATCCGCGAGGAGTCCGAGCGCCAGATCGCCGGGGCGGACGGGTCGTACGTGGTTCACGTCGTGCCGCTCCTCGTGGAGTCCGATGGCTACCGCGGGCGTGTCGACCGCGTTGTGGTCGTGGACTGTCCTGAAGCCACCCAGATCGCGCGCGTGCGCGCGCGCAGCGGGCTCTCGGCCGACGCAGCGCAGGCCATCGTGCTCGCGCAGGCGACCCGCGCCGCGCGCCTGGCGGCCGCCGACGACGTGATCGACAACAGCGGCACGCTCGAGGATCTGCGCAAGCAGGTCGCCGCGCTGCACGCCAGATACGCGGCAATGGCCGAAAACGCGAGAAGTTAGGTTGTGCTGCGACCACAAATCGCTCAGAATCCGCCAAACTTTCTGCTCGGGACCGGCGCCAGCGCGTCCGTGATCACCTACGAATATCCGCTCAACGAGCGCATCCGCACCCTGTTGCGGCTGGAGGACCTGTTCGAGCGCTCGCGGCACTTCATCGCGCGCAGCGACCCCCACGACCACCACATGGCGCTGCTCACGCTGTTCGAGATCCTGGAGGTCTCGAGCCGCGCCGACCTGAAGTCCGACCTGCTGCAGGAGCTGGAGCGCCAGAAGCAGGTCCTGCTCTCCTTCAAGAACAACCCCGAGATCGCCGAGGACGCGCTCTCGGGCGTGCTGCGCGACATCGAGCAGGCGTCGCAGGCCCTCTTCTCGATGACCGGCAAGATCGGCCAGTACCTGCGCGAGAACGACTGGCTGATGTCGATCAAGCAGCGCACCGGCATCCCCGGGGGCGCCTGCGAGTTCGACCTGCCCTCCTACCACTACTGGCTGCACCGGCCCGCGGAGGAGCGCACCGGCCAGCTGGCCGCGTGGACCGGCCCCCTCTATCCGCTGCGCGACGGCTCCGCGATCATCCTGCGCATCCTGCGCGAATCGGGCCGGCCGCAGGCGCTCGCGGCGCCGCAGGGAATGTTCCAGCAGATGCTCGGCGGGAAGACCGCACAGATGCTGCGACTGCGGCTCGATCCCTCCATGCCCTGCGTCCCCGAGATCAGCGCCAACAAGTACGTGCTCAACATCCGCTTCGTCGCGCAGAACGGCGAGGATCCGCGGCCGCGCACCGCGGATTGGGACGTCGGCTTCGAACTCACGTTTTGCAACCTGTAAGGACCGTCGCCTGTCCGCGCTGCGGCGCGCCGGCCGCGGTGTCCACCGAGAACCGCTGGCGGCCGTTCTGCGGCGAGCGCTGCCGCATGATCGACCTCGGGCTGTGGGCGTCAGAGGACTACCGCATGGCGAGCGACGAGGCGCCCGAAGACGAGCCTACGCCCAAGCCGCCCGGATCATAGCTACGCCGTGCGCGCCTGCGCGCCAGGCGTGAAAGCGATCCGCCGGCGATAGGCCGCCGATCGCGTAGACCGGAATGCTGGAGTCCGCGGCCAGCTCACGGAAGCGCTGCCAGCCGATGGCGGCCTTGTCCCTCACCGGCCCCAGCACGGTGAAATCGAGCTCCAGCTGCATGGCGTGCTCGAGTTCCGCACGCGTGTGGCAGGAGGCGGCAACGAGCGTGTCCTTCGGCCTTGCGCCGAGCCGCATCAGCTCCGCCGCGGTGTAGTGCATGCCGTCGGCGCCGGGAAACGGCGACTTCACGAGCACCTTGCAGCCATAGCGGCGGGCAAGGCCGAGGGCTTGCTGCGTGAAGAGTCGCCGCGCTTCCTCGCCGAGGTCCGGCTCGCGGATCTGCAGCAGCTTCAAGCCGCCCGCCAGGCGACGCTCCAGGCGCGCGAGCATTTCGGCGCTGCCCAGACGGGCGGCATCGGAAATCGCGTACTCCGCGGGCAGCTGGAGCGAAGCCAGCACCGGTGCGTTGGCCGGAAGCATGGGCGCGACCATCGGCGCGCCGGGACTCTGCCAGGCGATTGCCTGGTCCTCGCGCGGATGCGGCTCGCTCTTCCAGGAAAGCACCCGGAAGAACCGCAGGCGCACCGTGCCGTGCGGGTAAGTGAACACGCGCGTGAGCCACGGGTAGGCCTCGCCGATGTCGATGCCGAGCTCCTCGTGCAGCTCCCGGGCCAGCGCCCGCTCGGGCGTCTCGCCGGGCTCGGCCTTGCCGCCGGGGAACTCCCAGTATCCAGAGTAGACCTTGCCCGCGGGACGCTGCGCGAGGAGGAACGAGCCGTCGGCGCGCAGCAGCACCGCCGCAGAGACCTCGATCACTTCTTCTTGGCGTGGCGGCCCGCCCAGTCGCGCGCAAACTGGTAGGCCACGCGGCCGCTGCGCGAGCCCCGCTGCAAGGACCACTGCAGCGCTTCCTCCTTCGATTTGTCGCCGGAAGAGACACCGAAGCACTTGAGCCAGTGCGCCACGATATCCAGGTACTCGTCCTGGTCGAAGGGGTAGAAGCTGATCCACAGACCGAAACGCTCGGAGAGCGAAATCTTCTCCTCGACGGTCTCGCCGGGATGGATCTCGTCGCCGACATACTTGGTCTCGAGGTTCTCCGCCATGTATTCGGGCATCAGGTGGCGGCGGTTCGACGTGGCGTAGATCAGCAGGTTCTCCGAGGTGGTCGAGACCGATCCATCGAGCGCCACCTTGAGCGCGATGTAGCCGTCTTCGGCGCCGTGGAAGCTGAGATCGTCGCAGAAGAGCAGGAATCGCTCGTCGCGCGGCGCCACCTGGTCGACGATGTGCGGCAGATCAACGAGGTCGTTCTTCTCGACCTCGATCAGACGCAGCCCCTGCCTCGCGTACTTGTTGAGCAGGCCCTTCACGATCGAGGACTTGCCGGTGCCGCGCGCGCCGGTGAGGAGCACGTTGTTCGCCGGCTTGCCCTCGAGGAACTGGCGCGTGTTCTGCTCCACCCGCTCGATCTGGCGATCGATGCCGCGCAGGTCGGCAAGCCGGATGCGATGCACCTGGCGCACCGGCTGTAGCCACCCCGGCGTACCGCGCCGCGCGCTCGAGCGCCAGCGAAAAGCGATGCTCGCCCTCCAGTCGGTCGCCGGCGGCGGCGGCGGGAGCAACTGCTCCAGCCGCTGCAGGATCTTCTCGAGTTCTTTGTTCAAGTGCGGTACTCGGCGTTAATTTTCACGTAGTCGAAGGACAAGTCGCAAGTCCACACCGTCGCTTGCGCGCGGCCGCTGTTCAGCACGGCGCGGACGGTGAACTCGGGTTTCGCCATCGCCGCGACGGCCTGCTCCTCGCGGTAAGACGCCGCGCGGCCGCCGCGCTGGGCGACCAGGACCTCGTCGAGGTAAAGATCGACCTTCACCGTATCGACCCTGGCTCCCGAGTAGCCGATCGCCGCGAGGATGCGGCCGAGGTTCGGGTCGGATGCGAAGAAGGCCGTCTTCACGAGCGGCGAATGTGCGATCGCGTAGGCCACCCGCCGGCACTCGGCCACGCTGCTGCCGCGCTCAACCTGCACGGTGACGAACTTGGTCGCCCCTTCGCCGTCGCGCACGACCGCCTGGGCGAGCTCGCGCGCGACGCCTGTGATCGCTCCCTCCAGAATCGCCAGGTCCCTTTTCGCGACGCCGGGGCCTTTCCCGGTCGCCACCAGTATCAGCGAGTCATTGGTGGACGTGTCCCCGTCGACCGTGATGCAGTTGAAGGACGCATCCGCGGCGCGCCGCACGAGACCCGACAGCCCCCGCCTGGAAACCCGCGCGTCGGTGGCGATGAAGCCGAGCATGGTCGCCATGTCGGGCCGGATCATGCCTGCCCCCTTGGCTATGCCGGTGACGCGGGCTTCGCCTTTCGCCAACGTCACCCTTCTCGAGAACGCCTTCGCGACGGTATCCGTGGTCATGATCGCCTCTGCCGCGCTCGCCCAATCGCAGTCCTTGAGGGCTGGAAGCGCGGCGATGATGCGCTCCGCGGGGAGCGGCTCCATGATGACGCCGGTCGAGAACGGCAGCACCTGGTTCGCCTTGCCGCCGATGCGCTGCGCCACGGCGGCGCAGATCTCCTTTGCGCGCCTCAGGCCGTCGGCGCCGGTCCCGGCGTTGGCATTGCCGGTATTGACCACTAGCGCACGAACGTTTCCGGACTTGAGATGCTCTTTCGCGAGGACGACCGGAGCGGCGCAGAAGCGGTTGCGCGTGAAAACGCCAGCTACCGCAGCGCCAGGCGCAAGCTTCATCACAAGGAGGTCCTTGCGGCCGGGCTTCTTGATGCCTGCCATGCCGACGGCGAGATCGACGCCGGCGATGGGATGGAGTGACGCGGGATCTGGCGGAGAGAGGTTGACTGCCAAGCTAGCTGAGCTTGCCGTGGCAGTGCTTGTACTTCTTGCCCGAGCCGCACGGGCACGGATCGTTGCGCCCAACTTTCTGCGCGTGGCGCACCACCGGCTGCGCCTTTTTCTTCGTCGCGGCCTCGGCGAGCGCCACGTCGCCGTTGCCGTATTCGGGTTCGGCGCCGTCCATGCCGCCCAGGCTAGGATGCTGGGGCTTGACATTCTCGACGTGAGACTCGTCATCGGGCTTCACGTCTTCCTTGCTGCGGATCTGCACCGCCGTGAGCGTCTTGATGACCTCGAGCTTCACCGCCTCGATCATCGCGCCGAACAGCTCGAAGGCCTCGCGCTTGTACTCCTGCTTGGGATTCTTCTGCGCATAGCCGCGCAGGTGGATCCCCTGGCGCAGATGGTCGAGCGCCGCCAGGTGCTCGCGCCAGTGGGCGTCCAGGATCTGCAGCATGACGTAGCGCTCGTACTGGCGGAACGAGTCCTCGGCGCCCGCCGGTACCTTTGCCTTGTAGGCCTCGCCGGAGGTGGCAACGATGCGCTCGAGCGCCTTGTCCACATCGAGCTCTGATTCGCTGTCGAGCCACTTGCGCAGCGGCAGCTCGAGGTTGAACTCCGCCTTGAGGGCGTTCTCCAGCCCGACGAGGTCCCACTGCTCCTCGACGCTCTCCTCCGGGACGTGCGCCCGGAAGAGGTCGGCGAGCACGCCGGCGCGCAGATCGGCGATGCGCGCCGAAACGTCGCTCGACTCGAGCAGCTCGTTGCGCAACGCGTAGATGGTCTTGCGCTGGTCGTTGGCGACGTCGTCGTACTCGAGCAGCTGCTTGCGGATGTCGAAGTTCCTCGCCTCGACCTTGCGCTGCGCGCTCTCGATGGAGCGCGTCACCATGGCGTGCTCGATCGCCTCTCCTTCGGGCATCTTCAGCATCACCATGATGCGGTTGATGCGCTCGCCGGCGAAGATCCTGAGCAGCGTGTCCTCGAGCGACATGTAGAAGCGCGAGCTGCCAGGGTCGCCCTGGCGGCCCGAGCGGCCGCGCAGCTGGTTGTCGATGCGGCGCGACTCGTGGCGCTCGGTACCGATGATGTGCAATCCGCCGGCCTTCACCACCTGGTCGTGCAGCTGCTGCCACTCGCCGCGCAGCTTCTCGATGCGTTGTTGTTTTTCGTCCACGCTCAGCTTCGGATCTGCTTCGACGAAGTCGCATTGCTTCTCGACGTTGCCGCCGAGAACGATGTCGGTGCCGCGCCCTGCCATGTTGGTCGCGATGGTGACCATCTTCGGCGCGCCCGCCTGGGCGACGATCTCCGCTTCGCGCGCGTGCTGCTTGGCGTTGAGCACCTGGTGCGGCAGCTTCTCCTTCTGCAGCATCGCCGAGAGCAGCTCGGAGTTCTCGATCGACGTGGTACCCACGAGCACCGGCTGTCCGCGGTCGTAGCATTCGCGAATGTCGTTGATGACCGCGTGGTGTTTCTCCTTGCCGGTGCGGTACACCTGGTCCTGCCGGTCGGCGCGGATCATCTTCATGTGCGTCGGCACCACCACGGTCTCGAGGCCGTAGATCTGCTGGAACTCGTACGCCTCGGTGTCCGCTGTGCCGGTCATGCCGGCGAGCTTGCCGTACATGCGGAAGTAGTTCTGAAACGTGATCGAGGCCAGGGTCTGGTTCTCGTTCTGGATCGACACGCCCTCCTTCGCCTCGACCGCCTGATGCAGGCCGTCGGACCAGCGCCGGCCCTGCATCAGCCGGCCGGTGAACTCGTCGACGATGATCACCTCGCCGTCCTGCACCACGTAGTGCTGGTCGCGGTGGAAGAGATGATGCGCGCGCAGCGCCGCATAGAGGTGATGCACCAGGTTGATGTAGGCCGGCTCGTAGAGGCTCGCGCCCGCCGGCAGCATGCCGATGCGGCCGAGGATCTCCTCGGCCTTCTCGTGCCCGGCCTCCGAGAGCACGATCTGGTGGTTCTTCTCGTCGACGAAGAAATCGCCCGGCACCTCGGGCTCCCCCTGCTTGCGCTCCTGCTTCTGGCGCGTCAGGAGTGGTGGCACCTGGTTCATGCGCTGGTAGACCTCGGTACGGTCCTCGGCCTGGCCGGAGATGATGAGGGGCGTGCGGGCCTCATCGATGAGGATGGAGTCGACTTCGTCGACGATGGCGTAGTGAAGCCCGCGCTGGTAGCGCTCCTCGACGTGCATCGCCATGTTGTCGCGCAGGTAGTCGAAGCCGAACTCGTTGTTGGTCCCGTAGGTAATGTCCGCCGCGTAGGCTTTCCGCTTGTCCTCGGGGTCCATGTGCGGCAGGTTCACGCCAACGCTCAAGCCCAGATAGTGGAAGATCTTCCCCATCCACTCCGCGTCGCGCTTTGCCAGATAGTCGTTCACCGTAACGATGTGCACGCCCTTGCCGGTCAGCGCGTTGAGGTAGGCGGGCAGCGTCGCGACCAGCGTCTTGCCTTCTCCGGTCTTCATCTCCGCGATCTTGCCGTTGTGCAGCACCATGCCGCCCAAGAGCTGCACGTCGAAGTGGCGCATGCGCAGGGTACGCTTGGACGCTTCGCGCACTACGGCGAACGCCTCCGGTAGCAGGTCGTCGAGCGGCGCGCCTTCGGCGTGGCGCTTTCGCAGCTCCCCGGTCTTGCCACGCAGCGCCTCGTCCGACAGCGCGGCGAGCCCGGCTTCGAGCGCATTGATGCTCTCGACGGCGTGGGAATATTGCTTCAGCAATCGCTGGTTGCGGCTCCCGAACACCCGCGCGGGAATGCGGAGGAGCGCTTCCAGGATCGTGCGCAGAATGGAGAGTATCTTTGCGAGCATGGGCGGGGCCGACGGCAATAGCCGTCCAAACCCCTGAAAAAGCCCGTGATTTTATCCGGAAAAGCGGGGGATTACTTGGCGCGAGCGACGGCCGGCTGCGACTTCGACACGAGGAACTTGCCGGGGTTCTGCGCCGCGCCCCGGAAGCGCACCTCGAAGTGCAGGTGCGGCCCGGTGGAGCGTCCGGTGGAGCCGACTTCCGCGATCTTGCGGCCCCGATGCACCACGTCGCCCTCCCGGACCAGCAGCTTCGAACAGTGGGCGTAGCGCGTGACGAGGTCGTTGCCGTGGTCGATGTCGATCATGTACCCGTATTGCGGGTGCAGGCCGGCGAACACCACCACCCCCCCCGCCGCGGCGACGATCGGGGAGCCGAGGTCGGCGAGGAAATCGATGCCTTCGTGCATCGCCCACTGCCCCGTGAACGGGTCGACGCGCCTGCCAAAGCCTGACGCGTTATAAGGTGCGGCGACCGGCATCATCGTCGGCATGAGCTTCTTCTTCACGGCCTGCTCGAAGAGTTGCGCCTCGAGCACGCCGAGCATGTCGTTGCGGCTCTCGACTTGCCGCGAGAGCAGCGTGAGCTTCTCGCTGAAGTCGGTTAGCGAAAGGTTCTGCGGCGGCATCAGGGTCGGTGCCGCGCCACCCAGGCCTGGGGCCTCGCTGAAGCGAAAATCGCGGATCCCGGCGAGCGAGGAGAGGCGCTCGCCCAGGGCGTCGAGCCGCGTAAGCTGCGCCTGCATCTCGCCGACCTTCACCGCCATCGCGTTCAGGTTCTGCTGGACGAAAGCGCGGGAGCGCTCGGTTTCCGCCTCGTGGGCGGACAGGACGAGCCGTTGCAGCGCCGGGAGGGGCACCTCGGCCGCATAGCGCAGCGTGAGCCAGTACAGCGCCGCGGTCGCGCCCAGGACCATGGCGAGCGCGAGCAGCGCGCTCCCGATCAGGTGACGCAGCGACAAGCTGACTGACCTCGCCCTGGCCAGACGGTCGGAGATCAGGATAATCTGCAAGCAAACCCTCCCAGGTACGCGATCCCATGCGACTTCAAAAACTCGGCCGGGTGCTCTCGGCCGAGGGCGATCTGCAACCAGTGCTCGCGAAAGCGCGGGATCTGCGCGCACTGGCCGGGTTGGTTCAGGGCTTTTTCCCCGCAGACCTCGCCCGACAGGTCCGCGTGGCCAACTACAGGGAGGGGGAGGTCGTTCTCATCGCGGTTTCTGCCGCGGCGGGCGCCAAACTCAGGCTCCTCGCCCCCACCCTGAGCCGTTTCTTGTCCGAACGTCGCTGGCAGGTTAATTCAGTTTCCATCAGGGTGCAACCAAACAGCGCACGGCAACCGGTTGTTGCACCGCAGAAAACCGCGACTTTATCCACACCTACGCTCGATTCCTTACGAGCGCTTCACGATCGGATGGCGGCGTCGCCTGCGCGCGATGCCCTGCGCCGGCTGCTGCAGCGCCGAGGGCGTGCCTAGCCGAACTGCGCGAGCAGGCGCGTGACACCTGCGGGCGCATCCTCGGCACGCTCGAAGGTCACCGTCTGGAGCGCCCCGGCGTCGGCGAGCGCGGCCCGCAGCAGCCGGTTGTTGAGGGCATGGCCGGATTTGTGCGCGCTGAAGGCGCCCAGCAGCGGCTTGCCGAGCAGGTAGAGGTCGCCCACCGCGTCGAGGAGCTTGTGGCGGATGAACTCGTCCGCGAAGCGCAGGCCCTCGGCGTTGAGCACCCGGTACTCGTCGAGCACGACGGCGTTCTCCAGGCCGCCGCCGAGCGCAAGGCCGCTCTCTCGCAAGTTCTCGACCTCATGCATGAAGCCGAAGGTCCGGGCGCGGGCGATCTCCTTGAGGTATGAGGTGTCGGCGAAGTCGACCGACACCGATTGGGTCGAGCGCTCGATCACCGGGTGCCGGAAGTCGATGGAGAACGAGAGCCGATAGCCCTCGTAGGGCTCAAGTCGCGCCCACTTGTCGCCCTCGGCCACCTCGACGCGGCGGGTCACGCGCAGGAACCGCTTGGGCGCGCCCTGCTGCTCGACGCCGGCCTGCTGGATCAGGAGCACGAAGGGCGAAGCGCTGCCGTCCATGATTGGCAGCTCGGGCGCATCGAGGTCGACGTAGACGTTGTCCACGCCGAGGCCGCCGAGCGCGGACATGAGGTGCTCGACGGTATGGATTTTCACGTCACCCTGCACGAGGGTGGATGCCAGGCGCGCTTCGCCGACCAGATCGGCGCGCGCGGGAACGTCGACGGGCGGGGCGAGATCGACGCGCCGGAACACGACGCCCGTGTTCGCCGGCGCAGGGCGAAGCGTGATGCGCACCTTCCGGCCGGTGTGCAACCCCACGCCGGAGGCACGGATGAGGGACTTGAGCGTTCGCTGTCGCAGCATGGATGGCGAGATTCTATAGGGCAATGGCGAAGCGCCCCCCGGCAAGGGACGGGGCGCTTCGTGTTTCGCTCCTAGTCGGCCTGCTTGCGCAGGAAGGCCGGGATGTCGTACTTGTCGACGCCGCTTTGCTGCAAGGCCTCCACCGTCGAGGCGCGGTTTCGCCGGATCACCGCCGGCACCGAGTCGAGCTGCTGGTAGTCGACGTGCCCCGGGCCAGGCAGGTTATCCGTGCCGGTCTTTTGCGACACGACCAATTGCGGTTTCGGCTGGCGAGCTGCCTGGGCCATGCCAAGGCCGGTCGCGACCACCGTGACGCGCAGGTCGTCAGCAAGCCCGTCGTCGTAGACGCCGCCGTAGATGATGGTTGCGTCTTCCGCGGCGAAGGCGCGGATGATGTTCATCACCTCCTTCGTCTCGCGCAGCTTGAGGCTGGGCTTGGACGCGGTGATGTTCACCAGCACCCCGCGCGCGCCGGCGAGGTTCACGCCCTCGAGCAGGGGGCAGGCGATGGCCTGCTCGGCGGCGATGCGCGCGCGGTCGATGCCGCTCGCCACCGCCGAGCCCATCATCGCCATGCCCTGCTCCGACATCACCGTGCGCACGTCCTGGAAGTCGACGTTGACGAGACCGGGGTTGTTGATGATCTCAGCGATGCCGGCGACCGCGTTGTTCAGTACGTCGTCCGCCGCGCGGAAGGCGTCTTCCTGCGTGACGTCCTCGCCCAGCACCTCCTCGAGCTTGTCGTTGAGGATCACGATCAGCGAGTCGGTGTGGGGCGCGAGCTCTTCGAGCCCCTGCTCGGCGATCTTCATGCGCTTCGAGCCCTCGAACGTGAACGGCTTGGTGACCACCGCCACGGTGAGGATACCCAGGGAGCGCGCTACTTCCGCGATGACCGGCGCCGCCCCGGTGCCGGTGCCCCCGCCCATGCCGGCGGTGATGAACACCATGTGCGCGCCGGCGACGGCTTCCTCGATGCGCTCGCGCTCGGCAAACGCCACCGCGCGAGCCTCCTCGGGCTTCGCGCCTGAGCCCAGGCCGCTCGAGCCGAGCTGGATCTGGTTGCGCGCGCGGTTGCGCGACAAAACCTGCCCGTCGGTGTTGACGGCGATGAACTCGACGCCCTCCACGCCCTGCTCGATCATGTGGTTGACGGCGTTGCCGCCCGCGCCGCCCACGCCGATGACCCGGATGATCGGGCCACTCACCTGACTGTCTACGATCTCGAACATGTTGTCGTCTCCTTGCCGGTTGAACCATCAGAAATTGCGTTGGAACCACTCCCTCATGCGCCCCACCACCGCCTTCACCGAGCCGCTCTGGCGCGAGAGCTTCCCGTGCTGCATCTGCGACATGCCTTCCATCAGCAACCCGACCGCGGTCGCGTAGCGCGGGGTGCGCACGACTTCCGCGAGCCCCCCGCCGTAGCGCGGCG
>CBDDRQ010000173.1:0-59608 GCA_965233125.1 uncultured bacterium | reverse complement strand
GACTTCAAGTCGAACGAGTACAAGAAGCTGCTCGGCGGCGAGCGCTACGAGCCCGACGAGGAGAACCCGATGCTCGGCCTGCGCGGCGCCTCGCGCTACGTCGCCGAGAGCTTCCGCGAGTGCTTCGAGCTCGAATGCGCGGCGATGCGCAAGGTGCGCGAGGAGCTCGGCCTGACCAACCTCGAGCTGATGGTGCCGTTCGTGCGCACCGTCGGCGAAGCCGAGAAGGTCCTGGAGCTTCTCAAGCAAAACCATCTGGAAAGAGGCGTGAACGGCCTGCGCATCGTCATGATGTGCGAGCTGCCCTCGAACGCGCTGCTCGCCGAGGAGTTCCTCGAGCACTTCGACGGTTTCTCGATCGGCTCGAACGACATGACGCAGCTCGCCCTGGGCCTGGACCGCGACTCGGGGCTGGTGGCGGGGAGCTTCGACGAGCGCGACCCGGCGGTGAAGATGCTGCTCGCCATGGCAATCCGCGCCTGCCGCAAGCACGGCAAGTACGTCGGCATCTGCGGCCAGGGGCCCTCCGACCACCCGGACCTCGCGCGCTGGCTGGTGGAGCAGGGCATCGAGAGCCTTTCTCTCAACCCCGACACCGTGGTTTCCACCTGGATGGCGCTCGCCGAGGCGCCGCCGAAGAAGCAATCAGCCGCGGCGTAGCAGCCGTTGCTTCTCGCGGTTCCATTCCTTCTCGCGCTCCGCGGCGCGCTTGTCGTGCTTGAGTTTTCCGCGCGCGAGCGCGATCTCGAGCTTCACCCGCCCCTTGCTGTAGTGCAGGTCGAGGGGCACCAGCGTGTAGCCCCGCTGCTCGACCTTGCCGATGAGCCGGCGGATCTCCTCGGCGCGCAGCAGGAGCTTGCGGGTGCGCCGGGGGTCGGGCGTGTAGTGCGTCGAGACCGTGGGCAGCGGGCTGATGTTGGCGCCGATCAGGAAGATCTCCCCGCCTCGCACCATGACGTAGGCCTCGCCGATCGTGGCGCGGCCGCCGCGGATCGCCTTGACCTCCCAGCCCTCGAGCGCCAGCCCGGCCTCGTAGCGCTCCTCGATGAAATAGTCATGGAACGCTTTGCGGTTCTGGACGATCGACATTCGGCGTGAAGACTATCACCCGGTCCGCGATCGTGCCGCACAGCGCCCAGGCCATGTATGCGCTGGTCGAGGACATCGAGTCCTATCCGCGCTTCCTCCCGTGGTGCGCCGGCGCCGAGGTGCTCGAGCGCCGTCCCGGCGAGACGCGCGCCACGCTCACCGCGCGCCTCCCGGGCCTGCGCCAGTCGTTCACCACCCGCAACGAGAACCGCCCGGGCGAGGCGATCGACATGCGCCTGGAGGAGGGGCCGTTCCGCGCCTTCTCGGGCGCCTGGCGCTTCCGCGCGCTCTCGGCGCAGAGCTGCGAGATCGAGTTCACCCTGGAGTACGAGCTCGCGAGCCGGGCGCTGGCGAAGCTGCTCGAGCCGCTCTTCGACCGCATCGCGAACACCATGGTGGACGCCTTCACGCGCCGCGCCGCGGAGGTGCACGATGGCGCTTAAGGTCGAAGTGGTCTACGCGCTGCCGCGCCGTGAAAAAGTGCTTTCGGTTTCGCTGCCCGACGGTGCAACCGTCCTCGATGCGCTGCTGAAAGCAGGTCTGGGAAAGGAAACTGCCGTGGGTATCTTCGGCGAGGCCGCTACCCTCGACACCCGCCTGCGCGACGGCGACCGGGTGGAGGTGTACCGCGCGCTCGAGATCGACCCCAAGGAGGCGCGCCGGCGGCGCGCCAGGCTGAAGCGCTAGTTGCTGCAGGACTGCTGCACGGCCTGCTGGGCCTTCGCCAGCTCCTGCGCGCGCTGCGCGTCGTCGAGGAAGTAGCGCTCGCCCTTCGCGTCGGTGCGCGAGATGCGCTGGCCGCTCTCGAGGGTGCGCACGTATTCCTGCGCGCGCGCGCAGTTCTCGCGCTGCGCAGCGGCCGCCTCGGCACTCTGCGCCTGCTTCTCGCGCTCCTTCTGCGCCTCCTGCTGGCGCTTGCGGAACTCGGCGTCCTTCTCGGCGCTGGTGAGCGGCCCCTTGGCCCCGGGCGTGGCCGGTGGCGCCGATCCGGGCGGCGGCGGGCGCAGGCGCGTCGCGTTCACTCCCGGGGGCGGCACGTCGCCGTAGCGCACGCGGCCGTTCTCCACCCATTTGTATTGCTGGGCGAAGGCCGCGGCCGGGAAAGCGAGAACCGCGGCGGCCAGGAACAGGATGCGTATCATGGATGCGAGTATAATGCGGCTTTGCGAGCCCAGAACATGCGGGTAATACAGAAGGCGCTGACCTTCGACGACGTTCTGCTTCTCCCCGCCCACTCGCGCGTCCTGCCGCGCGAAGTTTCCCTGAAGACCCGCCTCACCCGGACCCTCGAGCTGAACATCCCGCTCGTCTCCGCCGCCATGGATACCGTGACCGAGGCCCGCCTCGCGATCGCCATCGCGCAGGAGGGCGGCATCGGCATCGTGCACAAGAACTTCCCGCCGGCCGCGCAGGCCGCCGAGGTGGCGAAGGTGAAGCGCTTCGAGTCCGGCGTGCTGCGCGATCCGATGACCGTGCACCCCGAGATGACGGTGCGCGAGGTGATGGAGCTGCAGCGCGCCCACAAGATCTCGGGCTTCCCGGTGGTGAAGAACGGCAAGGTCGTGGGCATCGTCACCAACCGCGACCTGCGCTTCGAGGCGCAGCTCGACCAGCCGGTGAAGGCGATCATGACGCCGCAGCGCAAGCTCGTCACCGTGCGCGAGGGCACGAGCCGCGAGGAGGCGATCGCGCTCATGCACAAGAACCGCCTCGAGCGCGTGCTGGTGGTCGACGCCGAGTTCCAGCTGAAGGGCCTGGTCACCGTCAAGGACGTGCTGAAGGAAAGCGAGCATCCCAACGCCTGCAAGGACGCCCACGGCAAGCTGCGCGTGGGCGCCGCGGTCGGCGTGGGCGAGGGCACGGAAGAGCGCGTCGCGGCGCTGGTCGAGGCGGGCGCCGACGTGCTGGTCGTCGACACCGCCCACGGCCACGCCCAGGGCGTCCTCGATCGTGTTCAATGGATAAAGAAGAATTTTGGAAAAACCGAGGTGATCGGCGGCAACGTCGGCACGGGAGACGGGGCGAAGGCGCTTGTCGACCACGGCGCCGACGGGGTCAAGGTCGGCATCGGCCCGGGCTCCATCTGCACCACGCGCATCGTCGCGGGCGTCGGCGTGCCGCAGATCACCGCCATCCAGAACGTCGCTGCCGCGCTCGAGCGCGCGGGGGTGCCGCTCGTCGCCGACGGCGGCGTGCGCTACTCGGGGGACATCGCCAAGGCCCTCGGCGCCGGCGCGCACGCGGTGATGCTGGGGTCGCTGTTCGCCGGCACCGAGGAGTCGCCGGGGGAGATCGAGCTCTTCCAGGGGCGCTCCTACAAGTCCTACCGCGGCATGGGCTCGCTCGGCGCGATGCAGAAGGGCGCCGCCGACCGCTACTTCCAGGATTCCGAGATGAACGTCGACAAGCTGGTGCCCGAGGGCGTGGAAGGGCGCGTTCCCTACAAGGGCAGCGCCATCTCGGTGATCCAGCAACTCACCGGCGGCGTGCGCGCGAGCATGGGGTATACCGGCTGCGCCACCATCGACGAGCTGCGCACGCGCAGCCAGTTCGTCGAGATCACCTCCGCCGGGATTCGCGAGTCGCACGTGCACGACGTGCAGATCGTGAAGGAGGCCCCGAATTACCGGGCTGAGTAGGTAGGTCGTGCATCAGAAGATCCTCATCCTCGACTTCGGGGCCCAGTACACGCAGCTCATCGCCCGCCGGGTCCGCGAAGCCAAGGTCTACTGCGAGATCCACCCGCACGACGTCTCCGACGAGTTCGTGCGCGGCTTCGGCGCGCAGGGCGTGATCCTCTCCGGCAGCCACATGTCGGCCTACGAGGAAACGACCGGCAAGGCCCCCAGGAGCGTCTTCGACCTCGGTGTCCCCGTGCTCGGCATCTGCTACGGCATGCAGACCATGGCGCAGCAGCTCGGCGGGCGCGTCGAGGCCGGGAAGGTGCGCGAGTTCGGCTACGCCGAGGTGCGCGCGCGCGGCCACACGCGGCTGCTCGACGGCATCGAGGATTTCCGCACGCCCGAGGGCCACGGCATGCTGAAAGTGTGGATGAGCCACGGCGACAAGGTGGTCGACCTGCCGCCGGGATTCAAGCTGATGGCCTCGACCGAGGCCTGCCCGGTCGCCGGCATGGCCGACGAGGCGCGCCGCTTCTACGGCGTGCAGTTCCACCCCGAAGTCACGCACACCCGCCAGGGCACGAAGCTCCTGCACCGCTTCGTGCGCGACATCTGCGGCGCCCGCGGCGACTGGAACATGCCCGACTATGTGTCCGAAGCAGTTGCCCGAATAAAGAGCACCGTAGGAAAAGACGAGGTAATACTCGGCCTGTCCGGCGGCGTGGACTCCTCCGTCGCCGCCGCGCTCATCCACAAGGCGATCGGCGCGCAGCTCACCTGCGTCTTCGTCGACCACGGCCTGCTGCGCCTGGACGAGGCGAAACAGGTGATGGACACGTTCGCGAAGCACATGCACGTGAAAGTGATCCACGTCGACGCCGCCGATCAGTTCCTTTCCGCCCTGGAGGGCGTCGCGGACCCGGAGGAGAAGCGCAAGATCATCGGCCGCCTGTTCGTGGAGGTTTTTCAACATCAAGCTTCCCGGATCAAAGGCGCGAAATGGCTGGCGCAGGGAACCATCTACCCGGACGTCATCGAGTCGGCGGGCGGGAAGACCAAGAAGGCGACCACCATCAAGTCGCACCACAACGTCGGCGGGCTGCCCGAGACGCTGCACCTGAAGCTCCTCGAGCCGCTGCGCGAGCTGTTCAAGGACGAGGTGCGCGAGCTCGGCCTCGCGCTCGGCCTGCCGCGCGAGATGGTGTTCCGCCATCCCTTCCCGGGCCCGGGGCTGGGGGTGAGGATCCTGGGAGAGATCAAGCAGGAGTACGTGCAGCTGCTGCAGCGCGCCGACGCGATTTTCATCGATGAATTGAGAAAGGAAGGGTGGTACGACAAGACGGCCCAGGCATTCGCCGTCTTCCTTCCCGTGCGCTCGGTGGGGGTGATGGGCGACGGTCGCACCTACGAGCACGTGGTCTCGCTGCGCGCGGTGCAGACCACCGACTTCATGACCGCCGACTGGGCGCCGCTGCCGCACGAGCTCCTCGCCAGGGTCTCCAACCGCATCATCAACGAGGTGCGCGGCATCAACCGCGTCGCCTACGACATCTCCTCAAAACCGCCCGCCACGATCGAGTGGGAGTAAAGGGGTCAGAGCAATTTTCCCGGCCGCCTGCTAAGGGGCCTACGGAAAATTGCTCTGACCCCATTTGTGGTTAGCCCGCGTAGGCGGCATTGGCCGCGGCCGAGCGGTGCCACAGGGCGCGGCGCCAGCCGTAGCCGATCGCCACTGTCGCCGCGAGGCCGAGGCCGCCATAGAGGACAGTGGTGGCGACATAGCCGATGCCCGCGATCAGCGGTCCGGAGGCGAGCAGGCCGAGCGGCAGCCCCCAGATGGCGAGCATGCGCACCCCCATCACCCGGCCGCGCATCGTGTCGTCGGAGGAGCGCAGCATGACCGCGGCGAGCGGCGTGATGCAGAAGCTGTGGACGAAGCCGGTGGCGAAGAGCAGGGCGAGCCCGTAGGCGAGGGTGCTCGTCTGCCCGAACACGACCAGCGCGCCGAACCACACGGCGCCGCTCCAGAGCATGACGCGCCCCGAGCCCAGGGGGAGGCGCACCGCGCCGACCACGAGCGATCCCGCCAGCGCGCCCGACCAGAAGGCGCAGGCGAGGTAGCCTAGCCCCGCCTGCCCGGCGGCGAACACTTCCCTCGCGACGTAAGGCAGCAGGCCGAGCACGAACGGGTAGGCGAGCAGGTTGACGAGGAACGCCAGGCTGAAGGCACCGAGCAGGTCGGGCTTGCGCCAGACGTACGCGAACCCTTCTTTCAGGTCGGCCAGCGGATGCGCCGTTCTCGCGGGACCGGCGGGCATCCCGGCGACCCCCAGCTACAGCAGGAACGCGCCTACGTACATCGCCGTCACCAGCGCGTAGGCCGGTCCCATGTCGATCAGCGCCACGCCGCCCGCGCCGGTGAGCGCCCCCACGACCCGCGCCATGTCGGTGGTGGTGCGGGAGATGCCGAGCGCGCGCAGCAGAAGGTCCGCCGGCATGGTCTGCCCGACCAGCACGTGGCGCATCACGTTGTCCGAGGGCCGCACCAGCCCCGCCACGCCGGCGATGGCGAACACATGCCATGGCGCCAGCGCGTCGCTGAAGGTGAGCACCGTCATCAGCGCCGCCAGGAGCGCGTACACCGCCCGCGTGACGCAGAGCAGCGTGCGGTGCCCGACGCGGTCCCCCAGCACGCCGAAGAACGGCGAGAAGAGCGAGCCGATCCAGACCAGCGCGCCGACGATGACGAGTTGCTGCACCGAGCCGGTGGCGGCCAGGATGTACCAACCCAGGATCAGCGCCTCCATCTCGAAGGCCCAGGACGTGAAGAGATCCGCGGGCCACTGGAAGCGGAAGCTGCGGACCGCGAAAGGCGATGCCATCTGCGAGAATCACGTGTAATGAACGATGCGGAGTATATGCGGCGGGCGCTCGAGCTTGCGAAACGGGCGCGGGACGAGGGCGAAGTCCCGGTCGGTGCCCTTGTTGTTTTTCAGGAGGAGATCCTGGGAGAGGGCTGGAATCGGCCGATCGCGGCGCGCGACCCCACCGCCCACGCCGAGATCCAGGCTTTGCGCTCCGCCTCTTCTGCTATCAAGAATTACAGGTTAACGGGAGCGACGCTCTACGTGACGCTGGAGCCGTGCGACATGTGCCTCGGCGCCATGTTCCATGCCCGCATCGCGCGGGCCGTCTACGGGGCGAACGATCCCAAGAAGCTGGTGCTGAAGAGCCAGGTGAAGCTGGAAGGCGGCGTCATGGCTGCCGAATGCGGTGCGCTGCTCAGTGCCTTCTTTGCGGCGAAGCGATGATCGTCATCGACCTCAACACACAAGAATTGGTTTTTGAAGGAAAAGCCTATTCCGTTTCCACCGCGAAGAAGGGCCCCGGCGAGATGAACGGCAGCCTGTGCACGCCGCGCGGGCGGCACATCGTGCGGGCAAAGATCGGCGCCGGATTGCCTTTGGGGTCGGTGTTCGTGCGCCGGCGCCCGACCGGCGAGGTCTGGACCCCGGAGCTGCACGCGCAGTACCCCGGGCGCGACTGGATCCTCACGCGCATCCTCTGGCTTTCGGGCTGCGAGCCCGGCCGCAACCGCCTGGGCGAGGTCGACACCATGCGCCGCTACATCTACATCCATGGCTCGCCCGACAGCGCCGAGATGGGCAAGCCCGGCTCCATCGGCTGCATCCGCATGAGGAACCGCGACATCGCCGAGCTCTTCGAGCTCGTGCCGCCCTACACGCCGGTGGAAATCAAGGCCTGAAGCTTCTCGCGGGTCGGGGCCAGCACGACGCCGCGCTCGGTAATGATTCCGGTAATCAGGTCGGCCGGCGTGACATCGAAAGCCGGATTGCGCACCGAAACGCCCTGCGGCGCCCAGCGCGTCTCTCGGTAGCCGGTGACCTCGTCGGCGCCGCGCTCCTCGATCGGGATCTTCGAGCCGTCGGGGATGCTCAGGTCGAACGTCGAAAGCGGCGCCGCGACGTAGAACGGGATGCCGTGGCGCTGCGCGAGCACCGCGAGCGCGTAGGTGCCGATCTTGTTCGCCGTGTCGCCGTTCGCGGCGATCCGGTCGGCGCCCACCACCACCACATCCACCTCGCCGCAGCTCATCAGGTGCCCGGCCATGCTGTCGGTGATGAGCGTGCAGGGGATGCCTTCCTGCACCATCTCGTAGGCGGTGAGCCGCGCGCCCTGCAGGTAGGGGCGCGTCTCGTTCGCGATGACCGAGATTTTTTTACTTTTTGCAGATCTAACTACCCCGAGAGCGGTGCCATAGCCTGCGGTCGCCAGCGCCCCTGCGTTGCAGTGGGTCATGATCCGCGCGTTCTCGGGCATCAGCTCTGCGCCGAACTTGCCCATGGCGCGGTTCCCGGCCAGGTCCTCGGCGAAGATCGCCTTCGCCTCGGCCTCGAGATCCTTCGCCTTCCTCATGCGCTCGAGGGCCCAGAACAGATTGACGGCCGTGGGGCGGCTTTTCGAGAGAACGTCGAATGCGTGTTGGCTACCTTTGTCCAATACAACCCCAAAAGCAGCCGCGCAGCCGATGGCCGGGGCGCCGCGCACGACCATGTCGCGAATGGCCCTCGCCACTTCGTCCGCGGTATGGCAAGTGACGTAGACGGTCTTCCCGGGCAGCAGGCGCTGGTCGAGGAGCTCCAGCCGATCGCCTTTCCAGCGGATCGGCTCGACCGCTTCGCCCGTCATACGACGCGCTCGTTCCCGCCGTCGACCGGGACCTGGGAGGCGGTGGTCTTGGCGAAGAGCGGGCCGCACATCTCGGCGGCGAGCTCCGCCACGTCCTTCGAGGACACTTCCTGGCGCAGCAGGTTGTTCTTCTTGTACTGCTGGACGGTGAGGTTGTAGGCCTTGGCGCGCGCGGCCAGGACCTCGTCGGTCCACAGCGCGGTGTCGAACACCTGGTTGGGGTGCAGCGAATTGATGCGGATGCCGTCCTTCGACCACTCGAGCGCCGCGACGCGCGCGAGCTGGTTGAGCGCGGCCTTGGAGGCGGAGTAGGCGGCGGCGCCCGGGCCGGGCGCGGGCACGTTCTTCGAGCCGATCACCACGATGCGCCCGCCGCGCGGCGCGAGCTTGAGGAGCGGGTGGCAGGCCTGCATGACGAGCAGGTTGGCTTCCACGTTCACCGCCATGGCGCTGCGCCAGCTCTCGGCCGCGATGTCCTGGATCGCCTGGGAGGCAGGGAAGATGCCGGCGTTGAGGACGAGCATGTCGACGCCGCCGAAACGGCGCACCGCGAGATCGAGGGCCTTTCCGATGTGATCCCTGTTCGTGAGATCACATGTGACACCAAGCACATCCGGCCGCTTCCACATCGTCTCTATCGCGGCGTTGCGGTCGAGCCCGACCACCGCCGCGCCGCGCTTGAGGTAGGCCTCGACGCACGCTTTGCCGATGCCGGAGGCGGCGCCGGTGACGAGCGCCACCTCGCCGGTGAACACCGGGGGCGTGCCGCCCTTGCGCAGCTTCGCCTGCTCGAGGTCCCAGTACTCGATGTCGAAGGTGTGCTTCTGCTCGAGCGCGCGCCAGCCGCCCAGCGCCTCGGCGCGCAGGATCACGTCGATGGTGTGGTCGTAGAGGTCCTCGACGATCGCGGTGTCCTTCACGGTGCGGCCCACGGCGACGAAGCCGAGCGCCGGGTCGAGCGCCATGCGCGGCGCGGCGTCGAGCATGGTTTTCGTTTCTTTAGCGGAAACCGAGAGCTTCTCGAAGTACTCCCGATAGCGCCTCGCATATGCGGCCACGTCGCGGCCGAGCATCGGGAAGGGCTTGGTGCGGATCACGTGGTCGGGCGTCGCCGGCCCCTGCAGCGCGAGCTTCTCGAGGTCGGGCCGCTGCGCGAAGCCGAGGAACTTGGGGCTGTCGTTCACCCTGAGCAGCAGCGGATTCCCGGCCTGCTCGGAAATCGCACGCCGCAGCTTGGCCACGTCTTCTCTTATGAAGGAATTTCCCTTTGAAGACCCATGCTCGACGTGCCAGGCCTTCTTGCGCGCGAGATATTCCTCGGCCATGGAAACGAGCTCGATCATCAGCTCGTAGGACGTGCGCGCGTCGTCGGCGAAGGAGAAGATGCCGTGCGAGAGCAGCACCATGCCCACGGTGTTGCCTTTCGCCTGCTTCGGGAACTCGCGCGCGCAGTAGGCGGCGAGGTCGAAGCCGGCCATGATGTAGGGGATCACCACGACGCGGTCGCCGTAGATCTCGCGGATGCGCTTCTCGCCGTCGGGCGCGTTGGACACCGAGAGCACGGCGTCGGCGTGCGTGTGGTCGACGTACTTGTGCGGGAGCAGGGCGTGCAGGATGGTCTCGACGGAGGGCGAAGGCGCGCCCGCGCGCAGCATGTGCGTGTTGAGCTCGTTCACCATCTGCGGGTCGGGCAGGCTCTTCAGGGCAGCGAGCCGGCGCACGTAGGCGAGCGCCACCGGCGAGAAGCCGGCCGGCTCGATGGTCTCGAGGTCCCAGCCGCTGCCTTTCACGTAGAGGACGTCCTCCTCCTCGCCGAAGAGGTTCTTCTCGCGCAGCTTGACCGAAGTGTTGCCGCCCCCGTGCAGGACCAGCGACCTGTCGCGCCCGAGCAGCCTCGAGGTGTACACCCGCGGCCCGAGCGGGCCGGAAAACTGCGCCGCTTCGGCGTCGCTCCAGAGGCTTTTCATGCGCGGATTATACTTTTCGGCCTGATGAAAAATACGGCACTCATCGAGCTCATGAGCTGGGACGAGGCGCGCGCGCTCGCTTCGCCGATCCGCTTCGAGGTGTTCGTGCGCGAGCAGCGCGTGCCCGCCGAGATCGAGCTGGACGACATGGACCCCCAGTGCATTCACGCCGTCGCTTTCCTGGGAAAGGCTCCTGTGGGCACCGGCCGGCTGCTGCCGGACGGGCACATCGGCCGCATGGCGGTCCTGAAAAGCCACCGGAACCGCGGCGTCGGCGCGGCCATGCTCAAGCGCCTGATCGAGGCCGCGCGGGCGCGCGGTGACCGCGAAGTCGCGCTCTCGGCGCAGGTCCACGCCGTGGCCTTCTACCGGGCGCACGGCTTCGTGGAGGAGGGCGCCGAGTACGAGGAAGCCGGCATCGCGCACCAGGCGATGCGTCTCCTCCTCTAGAAAGGGAACTCGAAGCGGACGGTTTCGCCTTCGCTGCCGTCGGGCGGGAAGGTTCTTTCGGAAAAGCGCATCCTGCCGTCGGCGCCCCGCAGCAGCACCGTAGAGCAGCGGGTGCCGTAGTCGGGGTTGACGATCCTCGCGGGCGCCAGGGTGCCGAAGAGCGGCTCGATGCCGGGGGCGATGTCGAGGAGGGCGCGGAAGCGCGCCTTGTCGGGCTCGATCTCGGGCGAGTCGAGCAGCAGGTTGCCAAGGCCGTAGACGCCCGGCTCGAGCCGCCGCGGCGCGCCGTCGCGGTTGGACATCCACCAGAGCTCCTCGCCGTCGCTCGCGAGCAAGTTGAAGCCGGAGTATTTCTCGGGAGAGAGGGCTTTCATGTAGTCCCCCGGCCCATGAGAGCTCTCCAGAAACTTCGTGACCAAGGCCCCCCGGGACTCCGCCGCGGCAGGCTCCCGCGCGCCGCGGTAGTTGGTGACCGCGGCGAAGCGCCCGGAGCGCGCGACGCCCATCCAGGTGCCCATTGCTTCCAGATCGCGCCCGGCGAGGATGGCGGGACGGTCGCTCCAGAACGCGGCGGCGGCCGCCGGCCGGCCATGGAACTCGTCGCGGTTGGCGGCGACTGCCAGCGCGAGCTCCGGATGCGCGCGCCAGGCGAGGAGGATCAGGCACATACGAAGCGCTCGACGCGCCGCTCGAGCCCGAGCTTCGCGCCCTCGCGCTCGATCAGGGCCTCGAACGCGCGCTCGTCGGCGACGCCTTCGTAAACCTCCATGTAGGTCGCGGGATCGTCGCGCCGGCGCATCCAGCGGCCGCGGATGCCACAGTGCTCTTCGACAACTGAAAACAACGATTCCACCAGGGGACGAAGCGCTGACACCCGCTCCGGCGCCACCTTGTAGTAGACGTAATAGTTCAAACCGGCATGACCGCGAGCAGCTCGTCGCCGGCGCGGTCGACGACCACGCCGCCTTCGAATTCCTGCCCGGGGCGCAGGTCGCTGCCGGCGGGCGCCTGCAGGCGCACCATGCGCCGCTTCACCTGGCCGCGGTACTGCGCGCGCGCGACGATCTCCTGGCCGGGGTAGCAGCCCTTCTGCCAGTCGATGCCGCCGAGCTTCTCCAGGTTCACCATCTGCGGCACGAACTGGTCCTGCGTCGCGCCGGTGATGAGCGGCCGCCCGGCGCGGATCTCCTGCAGCGCCCACGCTTCCTCGGACGCATCCGGCGCCGCCGTCATCGCCTCGAGCGGGCCGAGCTGCAGGTAGCGCCGCTCGCCGACGCGCACCGTGCACACCGGGCCCTCCCAGGACACTTCCGGCGCCGCCGAGTCCATGTCCCAGAGCCCGTCCTGCGCCCAGCGCTCGCTCTCGTCGGCGATCTTCACCTTGGCGCGCAGCACGAACATCGACAGGCGCTTCGCCACCGGCGCCGCGAGGTCGCGCGAGAGCTGCAGCAGGAAGCCCTCCGCTGTCGGGATGACAAGCAGGCTCGCGAGCAGGCGCCCCTTGGCCGAGCACCATCCGGCGAGCGCGGCGCGATCGGCGGGCAGGGCGCGGATGTCGCGCGTGAGTTGCGCGTGCAGGAATTCACGCGCGTCGGCGCCCGTGGCTGAGAGCAGGCCGTAGCGGCTGAGGCGCGCGCGTTGCATCGTAGAATCTGCATTTTACCGCGGGCCTCCCACTGAAAACGCTCTTCACGCTGCTGTTCCTGCTTGCCGTGGCGGCGGCCGGCTACGCCACGTGGTACGTGGCCACGCCGCTCGCGGTGGCGAGACTGCCGGCGGAAGTCGAGATCCCGCGCGGTTCGGGGCTGCGCACCGCCATCGAGCAGCTCGAGAAGGGCGGCGTCGCGGTCCGGCCGATCCAGTTCGAGGCGCTGGCGCGCGCGCTCGGGAAGGAGCGCGAGGTCAAGGCGGGCAACTACCAGCTCCAGCAGGCGCTCACGCCGCTCGAGCTACTGAAGAAGCTCACGCGCGGGGACGTCACCCAGGCCGAGGTGCGCCTCATCGAAGGCTGGACTTTCGCGCAGTTCCGCGCCGCGCTCGACGCGAGCCCGGACCTGCGCCACGACACCAGGGGCATCGACGACACCGAGCTCCTCGGCCGCGTCGGCGCCGCCGAGCCCCATCCCGAGGGGCTGTTCTTCCCCGACACCTATCTCTTCGCCAAGGGCGCGAGCGACGTGGCGGTGCTGCGCCGGGCCTACCGCGCCATGCAGCGGCACCTTGCCGAGGAATGGGCGCGCCGCGACGAGAACATTCCCTACCGCTCGCCGTACGATGCGCTCATCATGGCCTCGATCATCGAGAAGGAGACCGGCAAGGCCGGGGAGCGCGACCTGATCGGCGGTGTGCTCGCCAACCGCCTGCGCATCGGCATGCGGCTGCAGGTCGACCCGACCATCATCTACGGGCTGGGCGTCTCGTTCGACGGCAACCTGAAAAGGGACCACCTCGCCGACGACGGCCCCTACAACACCTATACGCGCGCGGGCCTCCCGCCCACGCCGATCGCCATGCCCGGCCTCGCCTCGCTGCGCTCGGCGATGCGCCCGGGCAAGACCGATGCGCTCTACTACGTTTCGCGCGGCGACGGCTCCAGCCAGTTCTCGCGCACGCTCGAGGAGCACAATCGCGCCGTGAGCAAATACCAGCGCAGGGGCAGGTGATGGAGCGGGGCAAGCTCGTCACGCTCGAAGGCGTCGACGGCGCCGGCAAGTCCACGCACATGGCGTTCATCGCGGATGTGCTGCGAGCCGGGGGCGGCAACGGGGCCCGTCACGTCATCGTCACGCGCGAGCCCGGCGGCACCGATCTCGCCGAGCGCGTGCGCGCCTCGATCCTCGCGCAGGCGATGGCGCCGGGCATGGAGACGCTGCTGCTTTTCGCCGCGCGCGCCGACCACGTCATGCGCGTGATCGAGCCCGCGCTTGCCGCCGGCACCTGGGTCGTGTGCGACCGCTTCACCGACGCCACCGCGGCCTACCAGGGCGCGGGCAAAGGGGTTTCTCTCAAAAGCATCCAGATGATGGCGGAGCTCGCGCATCCCGGCCTCGAGCCCCAGCGCACCCTGGTTTTCGACTGCCCCTACGAGGTGGCGCAGGAGCGCCTCGCCGCCTCGCGCAGGAACCTCGATCGCTTCGAGCGCGAGGACCGCGCCTTCTTCGAGCGGGTGCGCGGCGCCTACCTCGCGCGCGCGAAGGCCGAGCCGGCGCGCATGCGCGTGATCGACGCCACCGCCGACATCGAGCGGATCCGCGCCGCGATCACCGGGCATCTCTCTGGCCTGTGATGCATCCCTGGAACGCGCCGATCCTCGAGTCGCTGAAAAGCGGTCTCGAGCGCCTGCCGCACGCGATCCTCGTGCACGGCGCGCGCGGCGTCGGCAAGCTCGCGCTCGCCGAGAGAATCGCGCAGCTCCTGCTGTGCGAGCACGCCGACGAAGCGCGCCGGCCCTGCGATGCCTGCGACGCGTGCCGCTGGTACCTGGCGGGCAACCACCCGGACTTCCGGCGCCTGGAGCCAGAGGCCCTGATGAAGGAGCCGCCGGCGGACGAGGAGGAGGGAAGCGCGAAGCGCAGCAAGCAGCCAAGCATCGTCATCCGGGTCGAGCAGGTGCGCGCCCTGGGCGACTTCCTCTACGTCGGCTCGCACCGCGGCAAGCGCCGCGTCGCCCTTGTGCACCCGGCGGAGGACATGAACCCGCATGCCGCCAACGCCCTGCTCAAGGGCCTGGAAGAACCTCCTGCGGGCGCGTTCTTCGTCCTCGTGTCGCACCGGCCCGCCCGGCTGCTGCCCACCGTGCGCAGCCGCTGCGTCGCCATCCCCGTCCCCATTCCCGCCGCGGCCGTGGCGCGGGCATGGATGGCGGAGCAGGGCGCGAAGGACGCGGACCGCTGGCTCGCCTACGCCGGCGGCGCCCCGCTCCGGGCCCTGGAATACGCCGCCGACGCCCCCGCCTTCGACCGCGCGATCCGCTCGCCCGGGCCGGTGGAGGACCGGGAAGACCTCGAGCGCCTTGCCGAGGCCCTGCAGAAGTCCGCCTACGACCGCGCCTTCTCCGCTTTCGGCCTCGCCCCGAAGTACGGCGCCAGCACCGCCGCCACCCCGCCCGGCCAGGCCCGCGCCTGGCTCGCCTACGCCCGCTCGATGGGGCAGGAGCGGCTCCTCGTCCGCCACCCGCTCAACGTCCCACTCTTCGCCGCCGACATGCTCGCCGCCCGCCCCAAAGACTTAAAGTAAAGTCTCATAGGCTTCGGCAACTAGCTGTTACGAAGCGGATTGTCGTCATTCACCGTGCACCACGATCGGGGTAGAAGCAAGAGGGAACCCTCTGGCTTCCTGCCTCAGTGCCATGATTTAACATAATACACATTGCGGAGCTTAACCGACTTGCTTGGGCGGAAGGGTCTTGTCGTCAGGCTGGCCAAGCGGCGGGAGGTCTGGCACGTCCTCCAGGATCACGTCGATCGCCAGCAGCAGAACGGAATCGGGAATGGCGTCGTGACCCTCGATGTAGTGCGCGACAATCCGCGGGGCCAGCTTCAGGCGATTGGCAAGGGCTTGCACGCCGCCGACTTTGGCGGCCGCTCGGGCAAGCACTTTGCGGGCGACCTGGGTGACCATGCGACCCATTGTGTGGGCGCCGCACGCGCACTACAAGTCAGGGAATCCCTGAGGACCGCTAGTTCAGGCTGCCGGGCTTCGGCAACGGCAGGCGCGCCACGGGGATGCCTTCGTCGACGAGCTCGTCGTGCTCCTCGTCGGTCGCCTGGCCGCGGATGGCGCGCTCGGGGGCTTCCTTGTAATGGATGCGCCGGGCTTCCTTCGGGAACTGCTTGCCGACGTCCTCGGACTTTGAGAGCAACTCGTCCAGCATCCGCGAATAGAGGATCTGCGCGATCGCAAAGGCGTCCTTTCCCTCCATCTCAGGCGTCTTTTCGACCTTGGGCGCTTGGGCCCCCAGATTGGCGCGCGTGGCGGAAGGAACACGCTCGACCGGCGCCAAGCTGCAGGTCGGGCACGCGACCAGGTGCCGCTCGTTCTGCGAGGCGAAGTCCTTGGCCGAGGCGAACCAGCCCTCGAAACGGTGGCCCCCGGCGCAAAGCAGGTCGAAAACAATCATTTAGGCGATTCTACAATGCGGGCGTGACCACGCTCTTCTTCCTTCACGGGGTCGGCGGCGGCCGCGCGGCCTGGGACCGGCAGGTGCCGTACTTTTCGGGGCGCGGTTACCGCTGCGTGGCGTGGGACCAGCCGGGCTACGGCGGCACCGCGCCCGTGGAGCCGTATACGTTCGAGAAGCTGTCCGAGGCCCTCGCCCGGCAGATCGACGAGCCGGCGGTGCTGGTCGGCCACAGCATGGGAGGCATGCTTGCCCAGGAGACCTATGCGCGCTACCCCGGCCGTGTGACGGCGCTGGTGCTGACGTTCACCAGCCCTGCTTTCCCCGCCGCGGGCGGGGATTTCGCGCGCGAGTTCGTCGCCGCGCGCACCGGGCTGCTCGACCAGGGCAGGAGCATGGCCGAGGTCGCCGCCGCCCTGATGCCGGCGATGCGGGGCGCGAAGTCCGATCCGGGCGGCCTGGAGCTCGCCCAGCGCATCATGGCGGCGGTGCCGCCCGATACCTATCGCAAGGCGGTGCAACTCCTCACGACCTTCGACCGGCGCGAGAACCTGTCGAAGATCCGCGTCCCTACCCTGCTCGTCGCCGGCGGCGACGACCGGGTTGCGCCGCCCGCGGTCCTCGAGAAGATGTCCAAGCGCATTCCCGGCGCACGCTACGTGCTGCTCGAGGGCTGCGGCCACCTCGGGCCGATGGACCGGCCCGACGCTTTCAACGCGGTCCTTGAAAACTTCCTGGAAAAACGATGAGCTCGGTCGCCGGCAGCGATTACCCCCTGACCCAAAAGCAGAAAGAGCTGATCGAGCTCGCCGAGTCGCTCGGGCCCGCGTTCGCGAAGCGCGCCGATCGCTACGATCGCGAGGCGAGCTTCCCGCACGAGAACTACGCCGACCTGAAGAAGGCGGGCCTCCTCGGCCTGTGCGTGCCGGAGAAGTTCGGCGGCCGCGGCGCCGATCTCAAGACCTACGCGCTCGTCTCGGCGACGCTCGGCAAGTACTGCGGCGCGACCGCCCTCACCTTCAACATGCACGCCTGCTCGACGCTCTGGCCGGGCGCGCTCGCCGACGCGCTCGACATGACGCCCGCGGAGCGCGAGGAGCACGAGCGCCACCGCGCGGTGCACTTCCAGCGCGTGGTGCGCGAGGGGGCGATCTATGCGCAGCCCTTCTCCGAGGGCAGCGCCGCCGCCGCCGGCATGGCGCCCTTCGGCACCACGGCCACCCGCGCCGACGGCGGCTGGCGCATCAACGGCAAGAAGATCTTCGCCTCGCTCTCGGGCGCCGCGAACTACTACGGGGTCCTCTGCACCGAGGCGAAGCCCCAGCTCTCGATGCGCGACACGCTCTACATGGCGGTGCCCGGCGACGCCCCGGGCCTGAGCGTCACCGGCGACTGGGACCCGCTCGGCATGCGCGGCACGGTGTCGCGCACGCTCCTCTTCAAGGACGTGCTCGTGCCCGACGAGGCGCAGATGATGCCGCGCGGGGTCTATCACCAGGCGGCGCGGCGCTGGCCGCACATGTTCACCACCCTCGCCCCCACCTACATGGGCATCGCCATCGCCGCCTACGACTTCACGGTGAGCTACCTGCGCGGCGAGGCGCCCGGCACGCCGCCGGTGAAGCGGCGCATGTACCCCACGAAGCAGATCGCGGTGGCAGAGATGTGGGTGAAGCTCGAGCAGACGCGCGCCCTCTTCCTGCGGATGCTCGACGACGCGCGCGTCGACCCGCCCAAGGAGTCGCGCCTGCGCGCCTACGCGGCGCAGTACACCATCATGGAGAACGCCAACGACATCGCGCGCCTCGCCATCCGCACCTGCGGCGGGCAGTCGATGCTGAAGTCCCTGCCCCTCGAGCGCATCTACCGCGACTCGCGCTGCGGCTCGCTCATGCTCCCCTGGACCGCCGAGCTCTGCCTCGACCGTATCGGCCGCGAGGCGCTCTACGAGTCGGGCGAGAGCGATGAGTAAGCGAGGGCCTGGCCGCCCCCCTGACAAGGGGCGAAGCGAGCGGGCTTTTCGCGAGCGGGGGGTTGGTTTTTCGAAATGGGTACGATCGTACCCATTTTTGGCTTTCGACCGCCTGTTTCCAAGGCCGCCCAAAACCAACCCCCCGCTCGCCTGCCGCTCCGCGGCAGGCTCACGACCCCCTTGTCAGGGGGTCAAACCGTGAACCTCTCCCGCGTCGTCGAGCGCTGGGCGCAGCATTTCCCCTCGAAGGTGGCGCTGCACTTCCACGGCCAGGACTTCACTTATCAGGATCTCTGGGAGCGGATCGAGCGCGCCACCCGCTCCCTCGGCGTGCAGAAAGGCGAGCGGATCGCCTGGCTCGGCTACAACCACCCGGACATGCTGGTGCTGCTCTTCGCGGCAGCGGGGCGCGGCGCGATCCTGGTGCCGCTCAACTGGCGCCTCACCGCCGCCGAGCACAAGCGCATCCTCGCGGATTGCTCGCCGAAGCTGATTTTTTCAGACCCGGATTTTGCTGGACCCGCCTCGAAGCTGGGATTGCCCGTAGGTCGGCTGGACGCTCGGGACAACGAAAATTTCTCAGGAGAAGACAAGGACGACGTCCTGATCGTCTACACCTCCGGCACGACCGGAGCGCCCAAGGGGGCGGTGCTGACGCAGTCGGCGCTCCTCTGGAATGGCTTCAACGCCATCCACGCGCACGATCTCTCGCAGTCCGACCACGTGCTGAGCGCGCTGCCGATGTTCCACGTCGGCGGGCTGAACAACCAGACGCTACCCGCCCTCCTCGCCGGCGCCACGGTAACGCTGCACAAGCGCTTCGAGCCCGGCGCCTGGCTGGCAGACGTGGCGAAGCGCCGGCCGACGGTCAGCCTGCTCGTGCCCGCCACCATGGCTGCCGTGATCGGCCATCCCGACTGGAAGGGTTCGGATTTATCTTCGTTGAAGCTTCTCAATACCGGCTCGATGGTCGTTCCCGGCTCGCTCATCCGCGCCTTCCACGAGCGCGGCGTGCCGGTGGGGCAGATCTACGGTTGCACGGAAACGGCGCCGATCGCGATCGTGCTGTTGAAAGACGATGCTTTGAGGAAACCTGGAAGTACGGGCAAACCGGCACCGCACTGCGAAGTGAAGCTGGTGGAGGGCGAGATCTGGGTGCGCGGGCCGGCGGTGATGCGCGGCTACTGGCGGGACTACTCCGGACTGACGCCGGATGGCTGGTTCCGCACCGGCGACCTGGCGCGCGTCGACGAGGAAGGCTTCTACTGGATCGTCGGCCGCTCGAAGGAGGTGATCATCTCCGGCGGCGAGAACATACATCCCGCGGAGCTCGAGAACGTGCTCGCCGACTGCGCCGACATCGTGGAAGCGGCGGTGGTCGGCGTCGAGGATCCGAAATGGGGCGAGGCTGCCTGCGCCTGCGTTGTCATGAGGAAAGGAACATCTCTCACTCAGGATGAGATTCTTTCCTTCTTCAACGAGCGGCTTGCCCGCTACAAGCATCCGCGGCGGGTGGTGTTCCTCGACGCCCTGCCCCGCAACGCCATGGGCAAGGTCGTGAGGGCCGAGCTCAAGCGGCTCGTAGTACGGGGCTAGGCCGCACGAGCTCTTCCACGAGCTTGGTTTGCGCGGGCAGGCAGACGCGCTGCAGGTCGTAGCGCTCGACCACGGTACTCCGGGCATTGATGCGCAGGACGCGCAACTCGTCCGCGCGCCGCAGCGCCTCGTCCACGGTGGCCGCGATCTGCGCCGTGTCGAAGAAATCGAAGAGCAGCCCGTTGCGGCCGTGCTCGATCACCTCCTCGACCGGCGGGGTGCGCGAGGCCGCCACCAGGCAGCCCATGGACATCGCTTCCAGCAGCGACCACGACAGCACGAAGGGATAGGTAAGGTACACGTGCACCGACGAGCGCCGCAGCAGCGCCAGGTAGTCGGCATACGGCACGCGGCCCACGAAGTGCACGCGCGAGAGGTCGATGCGCCCCTCGAGCTCGCGCAGCAGCCGGGCGCGGTAGGTGTCGCCCTCGGGCAGGCGCGGCGAATAGCTCACCTGGTCGCCGCCGACGATGACGATGCGCGCTTGCGGGCGCCGGCGCTGGATCTCGGGAATCGCGCGCATGAAGACGTGGAAACCGCGGTAGGGCTCGAGGTTGCGCGCCACGAAGGTGATGAGCTCCTCCTCCCCCGGCTTGCCCGCCGGGGCGACCCGCCCGGTGTCGATCCCTTCGTGGATCACGTCGATGCGCGGCTGCTGATACTCGGGGAACTGCCGGTGCTGCCACTTCGTGGGCGCGATCCCGCGCTCGCAGGCATCGAGCGCCATGAGCAGCGGCGCGTTCATCACCCGCAGGCGCAGGACGCTTCGCGCCGAAAGCGGGAATTCCGGGTCGAAGGCCGTGTCGCCGCCGCGCGAGCGGTAGTAGAACTCGCAGTGCAGGACGATCTTCGCGTCGGGGAAGATGTCCTTGAGGAACAGCGCCTCGCCCCAACCGATGTGGGCGAAGATGACGTGCGGAAACCAGCCCGCGCGCTTGAGCTGCAGCGCGCCGGCGGCCACCGCCTGGCCGCGGTGGATGGCGCGCGCCACGCTCGAGTCGAAGGCGTTCTTTTCCGGCGCGTCCTTGAGCTCGTAGCCGAGCAGCTTCACGCCCGGCATCTGCACCCGCTGGCGCAGCACGTTTTCCTTCTCCCCGACCGCCACGACCTCGTGGCCGGGCAGCGAGGCGTAGTAGGCGGCGAGATGGCGGAACTGGCCGGGAAAGTTCTGGTGGACGAAGAGCAGGCGCATGTCAGAGGGGCTCGCGCATGGCGCGGCGGAAATAGGCGGTGACCGGCGCGAGCAGGTAGTCGAGCGCGCTGCGGCTTTCGGTGCGCATGAACACCTCTGCGGGCATGCCGGCCTGCAGGCGCAGGTCGCCGGCGTCGGCGAGCGCCTGCTCGGTGACGTCGATATGCACCGTGTAGTAGGGCGCGCCGGTCTGCGGCTCGACCATGCGGTCGCCGGAAAGGTAGATCACCTCGCCCAGCACGAGCGGCGTGGTGCGGCTGTGGTAGGCGGTGAGGCGGATGTCGGCGCTCGAGCCCGCGCGCACGTGATTCACGTCCTCGGGCCGGATGCGCGCTTCCACGATGAGGCGCTTCTCCTCGGGGACGATCTCCATCAGCGTCTCGCGCGGGCCGATCACCGAGCCACGGTTGAAGACGCGCAGGCCCACCACCTCGCCCGCGATCGGGGAGACGATCTTCTGCCGCTCGGCGGCGTCGCGCGAGGGACGGATGCGCTCTTCGAGGTCGAAGATGCGCGCCGTGGACTCCTTCAGCTCGTCGGCCGCCGCCTGCACGTACGCGTTCCTCATGGAGAGGATGCGGAACTCGAGCTCCGCCGCGCGCTGGCGCGTGCGGGAGAGCTCGGCGCGCTGCTCGCCGTGGCGCGCCTCGTACTCCGCCACGGCGCGCTGCAGCGTGAGAAGCCGCGTCTTCTGCACGTACCCTTGCGCGAGCAGCCGCTCGTTCGCCGCGAGCTCCTCCTTCTGGAACGCGAGCGCCCGCCCCTCGGCCTCGAGCTGCTGCGCCAGCGATCCGGCTTCCGCCTCGGTTTCCTTGATCTGCCGGCGCAGCACCGCGATCTGGCTTTCCAGCGCCTCCCGCCGGGCGCGGAAAAGCGTCGTCTCCCTGCTTAGAAGTTCCTTTGTCTTCTCGTCTTTCGCCTTCAGCAATCTGCTCGGAAAGCGAGGCTTCGGCGCGTCTGCCCGCTCCGCCTCCAGGCGCGCCGCCTTGGCGTGCTCGGCGTCGAGCTGGGTGCGAAGCAGGTCGAGCTGCGCGTCGATGCGTACGTTCTCCAGCAGCACCAGCTCGTCTCCCGCCTGCACGCGATCGCCGTCGCGCACCGCCACGGCGCGCACGATGCCGCCTTCCTGGTGCTGGATGAGCTTGCGGTTGAGGTCGACCTTCACGTGGCCCTGGGCGATCACCGCGCCCGAAAGCGGCGCCCAGGCCGCCCAGGCGGCGAACACCGCGCCGCCGAGCGTTAGGGCGAGAAGGCCCGCGCCCAGGATGCGGCCCGGCGAGGCGGCGCGCTCGAGCTCCGAGCGATGGGACCCGTCGGTCATGCCGCCTCCTTGGCGGGAGTCGCTGCGGCGCGCCGCAGGCGCCCCAGCACTTCCTCGCGCGGGCCGAGCAGGTCCACCGCGCCGTCGCGGAGCACGAGCAGCTTGTCCACGCCGCGCAGGAGCGCCGGCCGGTGGGCGATGATGAGCACGGTAATGCCCTCCTCCTTCAGCCCGGACAAGGTGCGAAGGAGCGCCTCGTCGCCTTCGTGGTCGAGGTTGGCGTTCGGCTCGTCGAGGACCACGAGGCGCGGGTTGCCGTAGAGCGCGCGGGCGAGCGCGATGCGCTGGCGCTGCCCGGGCGAGAGCGCCTGGCCGGACTCGCCGATCTCGGTGTCGTAGCCCCTGGGAAGGCGCAGGATCAGCTCATGCACGTGCGCCCGCTGCGCGGCGCGCACCACCTCGGCGTCGTCGGGCGCCCCAAGGCGGGCGATGTTCTCGGCGACCGTGCCGGCGAAGAGCTCCATGTCCTGCGGCAGGTAGCCGAGGCTCGGCCCGAGCCGCTCGCGCGGCCACGCGGCGACGTCCGCGCCGTCCAGGCGCATCGCGCCCGAGGCGGGCTTCCAGATGCCCACCGCGATCCTGGCGAGCGTCGACTTGCCCGAGGCGCTGGGGCCGATGATGCCGAGCGACTCGCCGGCCCCGAGGCTGAAGGAGACCCCGCGCAGCACCGGCCTTTCCATCCCCGGAAATCCGAACACCACCCGCTCGGCATCGACTACGCCCCGGGGTGCAGGCAATTCGGTCTGCGCAGGCGAATTTTCATTTCCCAGAAGTTCACGCAAGCGCCGCCAGGCGCCGCGCGCCTCGGCGAGCCCGCGCCAGCCGCCCACCAGCGACTCCACCGGCGCGAGCGCCCGGCCGAGGATGATGGTGGCGGCGATCATCACGCCCGCCGTGACCTGCTGTCCCACCACGAGCCATGCGCCGGTGCCGAGCATGGCCATCTGGATGGCAAGCCGCGTGAACTTGGTCGCCCCGGTGAAAGTGCCGCCTACCCGGCCCGCGCGCAGCTGCTCGAGCAGCGCGGCGTCGTTGAGCCGCATCCAGCGCCCGGTCACCGCGGGCAGCATGCCGAGCGCGCTCACCACCTCGGCGTTGCGCACGTTGGCGTCGATGAAGCGCCCCGCCCTGCGCGCCTCGGCCTGGGCGCGCTCGAGCGGCTTGCGCGAGAGCCGCTCGTTCAGCCAGGCGAGAAGCAGCATGACCAGCGCCCCGCCCAGCGCGATCGCCCCGAGCAGCGGATGGAAGAGGAAGATGACGAGCAGGAAGAGCGGCAGCCACGGCGCGTCGAAAAGCGCCAGCAGCCCCTGCCCGCCCAGGAACGCGCGCAGCGTGGCCACATCGCGCAGGCCGTTGAGATACCCGGCGGCGCTGAGGCGCGCCGCATGCGCCAGCAGCCCGTCGAGCACCTCCGGGCCGATGCGCCGGTCGAGCGCCACCGCGGCCGCGGCGAGAAGGCGCGCGCGCAGCACGTCGAGGAAGGCCATCAGGAGCAGCGCCGTGGCCGCGCCGATCGTCAGGACGAGCAGCGTCTCGCCGCTGCGGCTCGCGAGCACGCGGTCGAACACCTGCAGCATGTACAGCGGCGGGGCGAGGAGCAGCAGATTGACCGCCAGGCTGAACAGACCCGCGTAGACGAGGAACGGCCGGACCCGGGCTAAAGGCTTGTGCACGCAGCCTTTATTGGACCGCGGCGGTGCGTGCGCGCGCACCGACGGCCTCTAGTCCGCTCAGATCACCGCGATGTCGGTGGCCGCGAGGCCCGGCGCCCCGGAGATCGTGGCGATCAGCTCCGCCGCCCCTCCTCCGCTGCCGTCCGCGTCGTAGTAGAGCTCGCCGCTCGAGGTGTCGTAGACCACCCGGTCCGAGGCGTCCTGCGCCGTTCCCGACGCGTTCGCCGCGAAGCGACCATCGCCGGCCGCGAACCCGCCCATCGCGCCGATCGCCGTGAAGGCGGCATCGTCGAGCAGGATATCGTCCGACCCGGAGACGAAATCGCTGATACGGTCGGCGTTCGCGCTCCCCATCTCGCGGAAGACGAAGCCGTCGTCCCCCCCGCCGCCCCAGAGCGTGTCGTTGCCGGTGGTGCCTTCGAGCGTGTCGCTGCCCGAGCGCCCGGAGAGGTTCTGGCCCCCGCCCCCACCGATGAGAAGGTCGCCCCCGTCGCCGCCGAGCACGCGCTCGATATCGACGAGCGTGCCGCTGAACCCGCCGCTCACGGTGCCCGCGGCGAAGTCGACCGAAACGCCCGTCGAGGTAGCCCTGAGGTCCAGCGTGTCGAAGCCGGCGCCGCCGTCGTAGACGTCGCTGCCGCCGCTGCCGACCAGCACGTCGCCACCGCCCAGGCCCTCGAGCGTGTCGTCGGCGTCGGCGCCGATGAGCGTGTCGCTTCCCGAGGTGCCGACGATGTGCTCGCCCGGGTTGCCGCTCGAGCCGTTGATGACCGTAATCTGGGTGGCGGCAAGCGTAACCGCCGCCACCCTCGCGAAGAGCTGCGCCGCGCCCGAGCCGCTGCCGTCGGCGTCGTACCAGAGCTCACCGGTCGAGGTGTCGAAGATCACCCGGTCGGAGGCGTCTTCGGCCGTGCCGCTCGAATTGGCGGCAAAGCGCGCGTCGTCCGGCGCGAACTGCCCAGAGGGGCCGACATCGCTGAACGCGCTTCCGTCGAGCTGGATGCGGTCGACGCTCTGGGTAAACGAGTCGATGAAATCCGCGTCTGCGGCCCCGTAGCGGCTGAAGGCAAAGGTCACCATTGCGCTGTCCAGGCCACCGAAGAGCGTGTCGCTGCCCGCGCCGCCATCCAGGGTGTCCTCACCCCCGCCGCCATAAAGAAAGTTGGCCGCGGCGTCGCCCAGGATGAGGTCGGCATGGGGAGTGCCGGAAAGGTTCTCGATGCCGCTGAAGCTGACGCTGCCCGAGCCGGACGGGCCTCCACCCGTCACCATGCCTCGCCCGAGATCGGCATGAATGCCGCTTCGTGCGAAGGAATCGTCGAACTCCAGCGTGTCGATGCCGTCCCCGCCTTCGATGAGGTCTATGCCGTAGTCCCCGTCAAAGACGCCGAGAAAGACGTCGAACCTGTCGTCTCCGGCGTTGCCGAAAAGCAAGTCGTCGCCGGGCCCGCCGGAGATCAGGTTCCCGCCATCCGAGCCATGGACGGTATCGTTTCCTGCACCGCCGTGCAGCTCTCTTGCGCCGACGAGAAGATCGTCGCCGCCTTCCCCGAACAGCGTGGCGTTCGAATTTCCGCGCAGCACATTGTCGAGCTCGTTTCCGCGGCCGGAAGCGAATCCTGTTTCCGCGGTCATGGTGAGGTCCTCCAGGCCGGCGCCGAGCGTCCAGAACGGCTCCGCGGTGATGACGAGATCATGACCGCCAGAATCGGACAGCTCGTCTCCCTCGGTGGCATGGAAGGTGTCGTTCCCCGGCCCGGCCTCCATGACGTCGGCGTCCGGGCCGCCGTCGAGCGTATCGTCTCCCGCGCCGCCGATCAGCGAATCGGCGCCGGCGCCGCCGAGGAGACTATCGTTGCCGCCGAGGCCGTCGAGGGTGTCGCTGCCGTCGCCGCCGACGAGCGTGTCATCGCCCTCGGTCCCGGCGAGGAAGAGATCGGCGCTGCTGCGCTCCACCGCGATGTCCGTGGCGGCGAGCTCGGTACCGGGCGCAAGGCGCGTGATGATTCGCGCCGTCTCCGCGCCGCTGCCATCCGGGTCGTAATAGAGAAAGCCGCTCGAGGTGTTGTAGACCACCCGGTCGGTGGGATCGGATCCTGACGTGGCGCCGGCCGCGGCATGGAAGCGCTCGTCGCCGGCGGCGAAAGTGCCCGAGGACCCGATCTGGGCATGGAAGGCGGCGTCGAGCACCAGCCTGTCCGTCCCCGAGGCGAAATCGTCGATGAAGCTGAAGAAGTGATCGCCGGGGGCGATGGGCGTCCTGGCAAAAACGAACGCATCGCTTCCCGCGCCTCCGTTCAGTGGATCGTCCTGGCGCGAGACGAGGCGATCGTCGCCGTCTCCGCCGTGAAGCTCGACGCTGCGCACGGTGCTTTCCAGCGCGTCGTTGCCGCCGCGGCCCTCCAGGCTGGCAAGCCCTTCTTCAACTCCGCTGTCGCCGGCGACAAGGTGATCGTCGAAGGCGCCGCCGATGACGTTGGCGATGCCCACGAGCGTCGCACTTCCGCTGCCTCCGGTCCCACCGCCTGCCAGCGTACCCTCGAGCAGGTCCGCGACGATGGCGCTGCGCGCATCGGCGAAGTCGATGGTGCCGCCCCCGCCGACCAGATGGTCGTTCCCGTAATTACCCTCGCCGAGGGAGAAGCGGAAAACGATCTCCCCACCGCTTCCGATCAGCGTGTCGTCGCCCGCGCCGCCGTCCAGCGCCGAGCCGCTGTTGATCCAGAGACCACCGATGGTGATGGTGTTGTCCAGCGCGTTGCCGGCGTAGTCGATGAAGGAGCCCTCGCCGTCGAAGAAGGACGCGAAGGACCGGAATGCGAGATTCTCTAGACCTGCGCCGAGTGTGTAGACGGAGGCGTCGGTATTCACCGTATCGATTCCACCGGCGTCGACGATGAGGTCACTTGCGTGGGCATAGTAGACATCGTTGCCGAAGCCGCCATCCAGGGTATCCGGCGCGCCGGACGACGGCTCCTCAATGTCGGGATCTGATGTGCGCGCACCGTCCAGCGTGTCGTCGCCGTCGCCACCGATCATGGAGTCGGCGCCAAGGTCGCCGCGCAGAAAGTCGTTACCGCGACGGCCGTCGATGGTGTCGTCACCCTCCGTACCGACAAGCGTGTCATCGCCTTCGGTTCCGACGATGTGCTGGCCGGACGCCTCGCCGATGACCACGAAGTCGGTCGCGGCCAGCGCCGCGGTGGCGACGGTCGCGATGCGCAGCGCCGCGCCCGCGCCGCTCCCGTCGGCGTCATACCAGAGCTCGTTCGTGCTCGTGTTGCGGATGATGCGATCGTCGGCCTCCGTCGCCGTCCCGGTCGCATTGGCGGCGAAGCGCTCGTCGCCGGCACTGAACCGCCCGGTCGGGCCCAAGGCGGCATACATGGCGATATCGAGATGGATCTCGTCCGTACCGGACTCGAAAAACTGAACGAGGTCGGCGTTGGCCGCGCCAGGCGCCACCGTGAACAGGAACTGGTCGCTTCCCCCGCCGCCATTCAAGTGGTCGTTCCCACCCCTGCCGTCGAGCACGTCGTTTCCGCCGGCGGCGAAGAACGCGTTGTCGGCATCGTCCCCCGTCATGCGGTCGTCCGTCGTCGCGAACTGGTGGAGATTCACGTTTTCGACGCCGGCCAGGGTAACGCTGCCCGTGCCATCGACACCGCCGCCGGTCATCGTGCCGGCGCCGAGATCGACGACCACGCTGCTTAACTGCACCTCGAGTGAGAGCGTGTCGACGCCATCGCCCCCGTCGACGAAATCCTCGCCGTAGCTGGCGCCGAACGCGAAGCGGAGCGAGATGAAGTCGTCGCCGCCGCCCGCCTGGATGACGTCATCGCCGCTGCCATTCGCGCCGTCTCCGACAAGGAAGTCTCCGGCAGCGCCGCCGATCACGGTATCGGCTCCGCCGCCACCGGTGAGGAAAGCCCCGATGAAGCCTTCCCAGCTATCTCCCACAACGAAGACCCCGTCGTGCGCGGTCAGATGGTCATCGAATGCGCCGGCGGCGATACCCTCCACGTTGGAGAAGCTCACGCTGCCCGAGCCTCCCGTACCCCCGCCGGTGAGGGTACCCGCGCGCATGTCTGCGACGATCGCGCTCCTCGCGCCGGAGAAGTCGAGCGCGTCGGACTCGTCGCCGCCATCGACCAGGTCATCGCCGTAGTCGCCGGAACCGGCGTCGAAGACGAACGTATCCTTGTCCATGCCGCCCAGCAGGGTGTCGTTGCCATCGCCCCCGTCGACCCAGAACTGCCCCGGCTCGTTCGAGTGCGTGACGATGACGTTGTCGAGAACGTTGCCGATGCCGGTGACCCCTTCGAAAAGCTCGAGGTTCTCGAAGCCCTCCGGTAAGACGAAGCTATGGCTGCTGAGCACCGTGTCGATGCCACCCGCGTCGAAGAGCACCACGTTCTCGTCATCGAACGGCCAGGAGCGCAGGTCGTACGTGTCGTTCCCCAGCCCGCCGTCGAGCGTGTCGGGCGGCTCCCCGGAGAAATTGTCGTAGTGGCGCAGCACGTCATCGCCCGCGCCGCCGATGAGGAGGTCCGAACCGCCCAAGCCATTGAGGGTGTCGTTCCCGCCCAGGCCCTCCAGCGTGTCGTTCACGCCGGTGCCGACCAGGCTGTCGTCGCCCTCCGTGCCGACGATGTGCTCCCCGACGGAGGTGTCGACGACTTCAATGTCGCTCGCCCCCAAGGCGGGCGCATTCTGGAGGACGAAGAGGCGCTGCGCGGTCTCGGCACCGCTGCCGTCCGCGTCGTACCAGAGCTCGCCGGTGGCGGTGTTGTAGATCACCCTATCCGAGGCGTCCTGTGCCGTGCCGGTGGCATTGGCCGCGAAACGCACATCGCCTGGCGCAAAGGCGCCCGGCGCGCCCAGGTCCGGCATGACCGCCGCGTCGAGGCGGATCGAGTCCTCGCCTGAGGCGAAATCGCTGATCAGGTCGTCGCCATCGCCGTGAACCGGATCGGTATCGTAGAAGAAGGTGTCCGAGCCGAGACCCCCGGTCATCGTGGTGGCGCTGACATATCCGGCGAACAGATCGTTCCCCGCATCGCCGAAGAGCATGTTGTCGCCCCCAGCCACGCTCCCGAGAAGGGTGTCGTCGCCGTCGCCGCCCCGCGCGGTCACCATGCCGCTGCCGCGGGCGACGAGCTCGTCGTTCCCGCCCATGCCGAGGATCGTGCCCCCTTCCCAGGCACTGATGATGCGGTTGTCAAGCTCGTTGCCCGTGCCGTCGGCCGCTTCCGTACCGAGGAAGAGGTTGTCGAGGCCGGCTCCGAGCGTCCAGCTCGGGCCCTGCACGACCACTGTGTCGATGCCGCCTGGGTCGGCAAGGATCACGTCTTCCGCGCCGTCGACGTTGTACTGGTCGTCGCCCAGGCCCCCGTCGAGCGTGTCCGCGACGCCATCCGAGTTCTGGAAAGCCGATGGCCCATCGTTCGACCACAGTACGTCGTGCCCGTCGCCGCCGCGCAGCACGTCGGCGCCTTCCGCGCCGCGCAGCGTATCGTTGCCGCCGAGTCCTTCGATCGTGTCGTGGCCTTCGGTCCCGGTGAGGTTGTCATCGCCCTCGGCGCCGACGACGTGCTCGCCGCCGCCCCCGCCGACGACCTCGATGTCCGTCGCCGCAAGCCCGGGCGCGCCCGCCAGCGTCGCAATGAGCGCGCGCCCCCCGGGGCCGCTACCGTCCGCGTCGTACCAGAGCTGGCCGTTCGAGGTGTTGTAGATGACCCGGTCGGAAGCGTCCGTCGCCGTGCCGGTCGAGTTCGCCGCGAAGCGCGCGTCGCTCGAGCTGAAGGCGCCCTGCGCGCCAAGGGCAGTCATCACCGTGCCGTCGAGCGCGATGGTGTCCGCGGAACTGAAGTCGCGCACGCTGTCGGCATTGGCGGCTCCCGTCTCGCGGAACACGAACCAGTCTTCGCCGCTCCCGCTCCACAAGGTGTCGTTGCCTTCGCGCCCCTCCAGGGTGTCGTTCCCGATCCGGCCGGAGAGGTTCTGCCCGCCGGCGCCGCCGACCAGGCTGTCGCCTCCGTCGCCCCCGAGTACACGCTCGATGTTGGCGAGCGTGCCGTCAAAGCCGCCGCTCATCGTGCCATCGAGGAGATTGACCGCAACGCCCATCGCCGCGGCCCTCACGTCGAGCGTGTCGAACCCCGCGCCGCCGTCGTAGACGTCGCTGCCGCCGCTGCCGACCAGCGTATCGTCGCCGCCGAGGCCCTCGAGCGTGTCGTTGTCTTCGGTGCCGGTCAGGATGTCGCTTCCGGAAGTGCCGACGATGTGCTCGCCCTCTTCGCCGCCGCTGCCGTTGACGATTTCGATGTCGGTCGCCGCGAGCGCGGGCGCGTCATCCAGTATCGCCACGAGCAGCGCCGCCTCGGCGCCGCTGCCGTCAGCGTCGTACCAGAGCTCGCCCGTGAAGGGGTTATAAACCACCCGGTCGGAAGCGTCCTGCGCCGTGCCAGTCGAGTTCGACGCGAAGCGTGCATCCCCGAACACGAAGCTGCCCGAAGGGCCGGTGTCGGCGTGCGCATTGCCATCGATGACGATTTTGTCCTCTCCCGACGAGAACTGGAATATGGAGTCCCTGTTCGCCATCCCGGGTGCGACGGAGAAGACGAATCGATCCGTGCCCGTGCTCCAACCACCGAGCGCATCATTGCCGGCGCCGCCATCCATCAATCCGCTGCCGCCGAAGGCAGCTATGACGTCGTCGCCGTCACCACCATAAAGCTCATCGCCATCGGCGTTGACTTCGAAGGCCGAGCTATAGATCGTGTCGCCGCCGGCGCCGCCAAAGATCGTGTCCCGCCCCGAGCCACCGCGAAGGAAGTTGTCTGCGTCGGAGCCCGTGATATGGATCGAGACATCGAGGGCACCCGCGTTAACGGATTCCAGGTTCAGGAGCACGGCCGACGCGGTTCCCGCAGGATCGCCGCCGCTCATCATGCCGGCAGCAAGGTCCACGCTGACCGGCCCCTGGGCGCCGCTGAGCTGCAGCGTGTCGCCTCCGGCGCCCCCGTCCAGCGTGTCGTTGCTCCAGCCTCCGATCAGGGTGTCCTCGCCGTCGCCACCCGAAAGCGAATCATCGCCACCGAGGCCGTTGAGGGTATCGTTCCCCCCCAGCCCTTCGATGGTGTCGTCGTCGTTAGTGCCCGTCAGGCTGTCGTTCCCTTCGGTACCGACGACGTGCTCTCCGTTGCTCGCGCCGCCGACGACCTCGATATCGGTCGCTGCAAGTCCCGGCGCGCCCTCGAGTGTGGCGATGAGAAGCGCCGTCGCACCACCGCCATTGCCGTCGGCGTCGTACCAGAGCTGGCCGTTCGAGGTGTTGTAGATCACTCGGTCGGACGCATCGGTCGCCATGCCGCTCGAGTTCGCCTTGAAGCGCGCGTCGCCCGAGACGAAGGCGCCCTCGGCACCCAGCTCGGTCATCACCGCGCCGTCCAGGACGATCCGGTCCGAGCCGGAGCCGAAGTCGCGCACGCTGTCGGCATTGGCGCTGCCCGTCTCGCGGAAGACGAACCAGTCGTCGCCTGCGCCGCTCCACAGGGTGTCGTTACCTTCGCGCCCTTCCAGCGTGTCGCTGCCGCCGCGGCCGGAGAGGTTCTGCCCGCCGGCACCGCCGACCAGGCTGTCGTCCCCATCGCCGCCGAGCACCCGCTCGAGGTTGGCGAGCGTGCCGCTGAAGCCGCCGCTCATCGTGCCGGCGATCAGATTGACCGTAACGCCGGCCGTCGTGGCCCTCACGTCGAGTGTGTCGAACCCTCCACCGCCGTCGTAGACGTCGCTGCCGCCGCTGCCGACCAGCGTGTCGTCGCCGTCGGTGCCAATAAGGGTGTCGTCGCCCGATGTGCCGGTAAAGGTGGCCATGCGATGGGTACTCCGGTCAGATTACTGAGATGTCGGTTGCCGCAATGCTCGGCGCGCTGGCGATGGTGGCGATCAACTCGGCCGCCCCTGTCCCGTTGCCGTCCGCGTCGTAGTAGAGCTCGCCACTCGACGTGTCGTAGATCACCCGGTCCGAGGCGTCCTGTGCTGTTCCCGAGGCGTTCGCCGCGAAGCGGGCATCGCCAGCCGCGAAGCCGCCCATCGCGCCGATCGCCGTGAACGCGGCATCGTCGAGCAGGATGTCGTCCGACCCGGAGGAGAAATCGCTGACCCGGTCGGCGTTCGCGGCGCCCATCTCGCGGAAGACGAAGTCGTCGTCCCCTCCACCGCCCCAGAGCGTGTCGTTGCCGGCTCCGCCTTCCAGCGTGTCGCCGCCCGAGCGCCCGGAGAGGTTCTGCCCGCCCCCGCCACCAGCCAGGAAATCGTCCCCGTTGCCGCCGAGCACGCGCTCGATATCGACCAGCGTGCCGCTGAACCCGCCGCTCATCGTGCCGGCGGCCAGGTTCACCGCGACGCCCGTATCGGTGGCCCGCACATCCAGCGTATCGAAGCCCGCACCGCCGTCGTAGACGTCGCTGCCTTCACTGCCGATCAGCACGTCGCTGCCGCCCAGGCCCTCGAGCGTGTCGTCTTCCGGGGTGCCGGTGAGCGTGTCGCTTCCGGCAGTGCCGACGATGTGCTCACCCTCCGTTCCGCCGCCTCCGCCGCTGCCGTTGACGATCTCGATGTCGGTCGCCGTCAGCGCCGGCATGTTCTCCAACGTGGCGATGAGCTGCCGTGCACCGGCCGCGCTCCCATCAGCGTCGTACCAGAGCTCGCCGGTCGAGGTGTTGTAGACCACGCGGTCGGAGGAATCCTCCGCCGTCCCGGTCGCATTGGCCGCGAAGCGTGCGTCGCCGGCCGTGAAAGTCCCGGAAGGACCGGTATCGGCGTGCGCGTTGCCGTCAAGGACGATCCTGTCTTCGCCAGAAGCGAAATCGACGAGGAGATCCGCGTTCGCCGTGCCCGGCGCCACATCGAAGACGAAGCTGTCCGGATCCCCGTGACTCCCTGCGAGAGTATCGGCGCCCGCGCCCCCGCTCATGCTGCTCGAGCCGCCGCCGCTGTCGAGAAAATCGTTCCCGGCGTCGCCGAACAGCATGTCGCCTACGAACGTAGAGCCAAACCCCTGCAGAGTGTCATCGCCATCGCCGCCCCTCGCAGTCGCGCCGTTCTCCCCGCCGCGGACGATCAGCGTGTCGTTTCCGCCCAGGCCGAGGATGGTGCCGGCCTCGAACGCACCCATGATGTGGTTGTCGAGCTCGTTGCCCGTGCCGTCGCCCACGAGGCTTTCAATCCGGAGGTTCTCGAATCCGGCCGCGAGGGTCCAGTCGCCTTCGGCGAACACCGCATCGATGCCGCCCGGATCCGGAAGAATGACGTCGCCGTCGGAGCTGGACACGTGATACGCGTCGTCACCGAAGCCGCCGTCCAGCGTGTCGGCCACCGTATCTCGCACGCTAACCAAGGGGCTGGCCTCCCCTTCGCCGGCGATGAGCGTGTCGTTGCCATCGCCGCCGCGCAGCGAGTCGGCGCCGTCCATGCCGCGCAGGACATCGTTCCCGCCCAGTCCATCCATTGTGTCGTCGCCCACGGTGCCCACGAGCGAGTCGTCCCCCTCGGTGCCCGCCATGGGGTCGGTGCCGCCGCCGCTGCCATTGAGCACTTCGATGTCGGTCGCCGCGAGGCCCGGCGCACCCGCGAGCGTGGCGACGAGCACGCGCGCTCCGCCGCCGCTGCCGTCGGCGTCGTACCAGAGCTGGCCGTTGGACGTGTTGTAGACGACGCGGTCCGAGGCATCCGTCGCCGTACCGGTCGAGTTTGCCTTGAAGCGCGCATCGCCCGCGCTGAAGGCACCGTCTGCCCCGAGGGCGCTCATCACGCTGCCGTCGAGAGCGATGCTGTCCACGCCCGAGCCGAAGTCGCGCACGCTGTCAGCATTGGCGCTGCCCGTCTCGCGGAACACGAACCAGTCCTCGCCGCCCCCGCTCCACAGGGTGTCGTTGCCTTCGCGCCCTTCCAGCGTGTCGCTGCCGCCGCGGCCGGAGAGATTCTGCCCGCCGGCACCGCCGACCAGGCTGTCGTCCCCATCGCCGCCGAGCACCCGCTCGAGGTTGGCGAGCGTGCCGTCATAGCCGCCGCTCATCGTGCCGTCGAGGAGATTGACTGCGACGCCCGCCGCCGTTGCCCTCACGTCGAGCGTGTCGAACCCCGCACCGCCGTCGTAGACGTCGCTGCCGCCGCTGCCCACCAGCGCGTCGTCGCCGCCCAGGCCTTCGAGCGTGTCGTTGGCGGGCGTGCCCGTAAGCGTGTCGCTTCCCGACGTGCCCACGATGTGCTCGCCTTCCGTGCCACCGCCGCCACTGCTTCCGTTGACGATCTCGATATCGGCCGCCGTCAGCGCCGGCGCGTTCTCCAATGTGGCGATGAGCTGCCTTGCCTCGACGCCGTTGCCGTCGGCGTCGTACCAGAGCTCGCCGGTCGAGGTGTCGTAGACCACGCGGTCCGAGCCGTCTTGCGCCGTCCCTGCGGAGTTTGCAGAGAACCTTGCATCGCCTGCGGCGAATTCGCCGGACGCGCCCAGCGACGACATGTGCAGTCCGTCAAGAACAATGACGTCGCTTCCCGTTTCGAAGCCGACGATTCCATCAGAGTTCGCAGCACCCGGGGTGACGTCGAATATGAGGCGATCCGCTCCCCCGTCTCCGTGCAAAGTGTCGTTTCCCTCGCCGCCGGATAGCTCATCGCCGTCCGCGCCGCCTCTCAGCTGGTCATCGCCCAGAGCGCCCAGCAAGGTGTCACTTCCCGCATCGCCGCTCAGGCTATCGTTGCCCCCGCCGCCGCTGACGTGATCGTCACCCGTATCGACCTCATCGCCGAACGGATCACCTCCGCCGAGGGTGTCGTCGCCTGCGCCACCGACGATCGTGTCGTTTCCATCCATACCGAGCAGCGTGCTGCCATCGGCGGCCCTGAGCAGGTCGTCCATCGTGCTGCCGGTTGCATTCTCTATGTTGACGAACGTCACCTCTCCGGCAGTCGACGTCGCGGTCCCGGCGGCAAGGTCGATAGTCAGCCCAGCCGATGCACCCGTAAAGCGAATGTAGTCGAGAGTGCCGCCGCCCCCGTCGACCGAGTCCTGGCCGAAGCTTCCGCTGAAGAAGAACCATTCCTCGGCGTCACTTCCGATCAACGTATCGTTTCCATCGTTGCCGTGGATAAAAAAGGTCTTGCCGAAGGGGGACTCGATCCGAATGACGTTGTCGAGCTCATTGCCAAACACGTCGGCTTCCGAAAAGAAAGCGTCTTCGGTCACACGCAGCGTCAGGTTCTCAAACCCGGACAAGAGCCGGACGGAACTGTGGTTGTCGAAAACGACGGTGTCGACGCCGCCCGGATCCGACAGCATGTCTGCGCCATCCGCAATGTAGGTATCGTCGCCCTCGCCACCATCCATGGAATCGGCTCCGAGGCCGCCGTCGAGAACATTGGCGCCAGCGTTCCCTGTGATGACGTTGTCCAATTCATTGCCCATGCCGTCGATGTCGGCGGAGCCTGTCAGGGCAAGGTTGTTGACCCAAGCGGGCAGCGTGTAGGTGACGGAGCTGTGCACGTGGTCGTTGCTGCCGCCACCTTCGAGTTCCACGACCAGGTCGCCCGGATTGTCGACAAAGAAAACGTCGTCCTGCAGACCGCCTTCCATCGAGTCGGCGCCCGCGCCGCCGTCGATAGTGTCGAAACCACCCAGACCTTCGATCGTGTCGTCGCCGGCGGTGCCCACGAGGCTGTCGTTGCCCTCGGTGCCAACGACGTGCGCTCCTCCACCGCCGCCGCTGCCGTTGACGATCTCGATGTCGGTCGCCGCGATCACTGGAGCGCCCTGCAACGTGGCGATGCGCTGCGCGGCACCCGAGCCGCTGCCGTCGGCGTCGTACCGCAGTTGGCCGCTCGACGTGTCGTAGATCAGCCGGTCGCTGTCATCCTGGCCCGACGTTGCGCCGGGTCCTGCAAAGAACCGCGGGTCGCCAGCGCTGAGCCTGCCTGAAACGCCAACGGCGGGCATGACTTCGCCATGCAGGACGAGCCGATCGGTTCCGCCGGCGAAATCCGCAATGAGATCCGCGTTCGCAGCCCCAGGGGCCTGGTCGAAGATAAAGCGGTCGGACCCAGCACCGCCGGCAAGGGTGTCGGTAAGTCCTGCGCCGTTCAGGGTGTCTTCGCCCAAGCCGCCGGAAAGGACCTCGCGCCCGCTCGTTCCCAACAGCAGGTCGTTTCCGCCGGCCCCGTCCAGATGCTGGGTCAACACAGCCGTGAGCTGATCATCGGCCGGACCACCAATGATCTTTTCTGTGCTCGTGAACGTGACCGTGCCCGCGCCGTCCTGGCCCCCGCCAGCTATCGCCCCGTTGCCGTCAGCGAACACGCTGCTTAGTGCGGCGTCGAAAATGATGGTATCGAAGCCTAAACCGCCATCGATGACGTCATCGCCATAGCTCGTTCCGCTGCCCCAGGACATCCTGAACAGATCGTCCCCTGGCTCGCCCCACAAGGTGTCGTTCCCTTCGAGTCCCGTAATGGTGTTGCCTGCGTCGTTACCGGCAATCACGTTGTCCAAGCTGTTGCCAGTTGCGCTGAACGGTGAAGCCGAGTTTCTGTCGTAGAGCCGGAGGTTCTCGAATCCCGGCCCCAGTACCCAGCTAGCATCGACGAAGATCGTATCGACGCCCTCTGAGTCGATCAGGACATCGCCAGCCTCCACGTGGTAGCGATCATCACCTTCTCCGCCGTCGAGCACGTCATTTCCGCCGCTTCCCACGAGCAGATCGTTCCCCGACCCGCCAACGAGCGTGTCGTTGCCTAGATAGCCATTCAGATAGTCATGACCGTCTCCACCGACAAAGCTATCGTCCCCCGTCGTGCCGAAACGCATCAATTCGCCGCTTGCGCGGGCACCCTCGCCACCCAGTCCATCGCCGCCATACATCCACTGCAGCGCCGCGATATCCAGTTCCTGATACTCGCTCTTTACGCCACCGACCCAGTTGTAAGACATGACGGTGAAGTCGTTGCTGTCGTACGGAGGAAACAGGACGATGTCTCCGTCGAAGGGATGCCTCAAGCCCAGCGCATGTCCGATCTCGTGGAGCAATACCTGATAGACCTCGCTACCGGGCGCACCATCGGTATAGAAGCGATTGAGCCAAACATAGGCTTCCGGATCGTACTGAACCAAGTTGCCGCTGCCATCGAACTCTATGTCTCCGCCCATGGTAAAGCCGCCCGACCCCGTGTCAGTTCTCGCGAAGTGCAGCTCCGCGAGATCGCCGTCCGCTGTTTCGGCGAACTCGATGCCGGTAATTGCGGCGACGTGCGCCAGCGCCACACGGGTCCCGTCCTGCTGCGCTGCAGTGAATGGCTCAGCGCTCGGGTCCGGATTGGCAGTCGTCGCAAAGGTAAAGTGAATTGTGGTGTCAGACGTGTAATCCCATGCGATGGGCCCGCCGAGCAGGGCATCGACTTCAAATTGTCCACTCAAGGGTGTTTGTGCAAGCTCCTGCGAGTTGCTTGGTCCTTCACCATTCGTACCGTTCAGCACCTCGATATCTGTTGCAACAAGCGCGGGCGCTCCCTGCAGCGTAGCCATAAGGGCCGCTGCACCCGTGCTGCTGCCATCGGCGTCGTACCAGAGCTCGCCGGTGGACGTGTTGTAGATCACGCGGTCGGAAGAATCCTGCGCCGTTCCGGTGCCGTTCGCCGCAAAACGTGCATCGCTAGCGGCGAAGTTGCCTGAGGGACCCGTATTGGCGTGAGCGTTGCCGTCGAGCACGATCCTGTCGCTGCCGGACGTGAAATCAACGATCTCATCGGCGTTCGCGGCACCGGGCGCGACGCTGAAGATGAAGGCATCCGCACCTTCAAAACCTCGCAACCAATCGTTGCCGGCGCCGCCGTCCAGCGAGTCGTCGCCCGCCCAGCCGGCGAGCGAGTCCTTCCCGCCGTTGCCATAGAGCTGGTCGTCCCCAGGGGCAACGGGGTCGATGCCGAAGCCTGCATCGCCGTTGAGCACATCGTCGCCCGCGCCGCCGGTCAGCGTGTCGTTTCCGCTAAAGCCGTACAGCCCGTTGCCGGCGTCACTCGCGACCATCGCATCGTCGCCCTCGCCACCAATCGCGCGCTCGACGTTCACGAACGTCACGCTCGCCGATGAAATGCTTCCTCCGGTCACTGTGCCCCTGGTGAAGTCGACGACCACGGCGGGGGCGTTTCCTTCGAAGCTCAGCCAGTCGATGCCGTCACCTCCGTCGACCGAGTCGTGCCCGTAGTCGTCCGAGATTCCGGCGGGATCGCCCGAGAAGGAGAAATAATTGAACCCGGCGCCGCCGATAAGTGTGTCGCTGCCGCCGTTTCCGTAGAGGAAGGCGTTGCCTCCTCCTTCGTCGATGATCGTGTTGTCGAGCTCGTTGCCGTGCCCGTCAGTCCCGACCTCGGCGGTGTACCCACGCAGAACGAAGTTCTCAATGCCTTCGGGCAGTATCCCGCCACCGGTGATCAGTGTGTCGACGCCACCGCTGTCAACAATGACATCTTCACTGCCGCCACCCAAGTAGGTGTCATTACCTTCCCCGCCGTCGAGCGTGTCCGCCCCATCGCCGCCGTCGAGGATGTCGTGCCCGTCCAAGCCGACGAGCGAATCGTTCCCGGCGAGTCCCTCCAGGGTGTCGTTGCCCGACCCGCCGACGAGGGTGTCGTCGCCCGGGGTGCCGACGAGATGCACGCCTTCGCCACCGCCGCCCGTGCTGCCGTTGACGATCTCAATGTCGGTAGCCGTGAGGCTCGGCGCGCCCTGCAGCGTGGCAATAAGCTCCCTTGCACCTGCCCCGCTGCCGTCGGCGTCGTACCAGAGTTCGCCCGTGGAAGTGTTGTAGATCACGCGATCGGAGGAGTCCTGGGCGGTTCCGGTGGCGTTCGACGCGAAGCGGTCGTCGCCGGCCGCGAAGTTGCCGGAGGGTCCGGCGCCCGCGTGTGCATTGCCGTCGAGGACGATCCTGTCAGCGCCGCCGTCGAAGAACACGATGGCGTCGGCGTTCGCCGCTCCTGGCGCGACATCGAAGAGGAAGCTGTCCGCAGCTTCGTCGAAACCGGTGTAATCGCCGTTCAGCGAGTCGTTGCCCGTCCCCCCCGAGAGCGTGTCGCTGCCGGAACCGCCATTTATGGTGTCGTTGCCGGTCCCGCCGAGCATGAGTTGGGTGCCGAATTCGGTCAGCAGCAGATCATCGCCTCCCAGGCCCTCGATCGTGTCGCTCCCCGCCAGGCCCTGGAGGATGTTCGCGCCATCGGTACCGCGGATGCGCTCACTGAACCAGCTTCCCTGCGCGTTCTCGACGTTCAATACCGTGCCGTTGATGACACCCGCCGGGTCGTCGATGGTGTATGTGCCGGCGCCCAGGTCGATGTCCACGGCATGCGTGCTGCTCACCCCCTCGGTGCTGAAGCCGATCCAATCGGTTCCGGCACCGCCGTCGACGAAGTCCGTCCCTGGTGCCTCGGAATCGAAATCCGAGTATCCGGAGTCGATGCCGATGAAGTCATCCCCCGCGCCACCGAGCACCGTATCGTCGCCCTTCCCGGGAAGGATTGAATCGTTGCCGTCACCGCCCTCGACGTAATCGTTGCCGTGGGCCAGGTAGGGGAAATCGGCCTCGATGTGGTCGTTCCCATCGCCGCCGAAGATGCTGTCGTTGCCCTCGCGGCCGTTGAGCCTGTTGCTTCCGACGTTGCCGGTGATGATGTTGTCGAGCTCGTTCCCCGTGCCGTTGATGTCGGCCAGGCCGGTCAGAGTCAGGTCGTTGACCCAGGCAGGCAGGGTGTAGTCGATCGAGCTGTGCACGAGGTCGTGGCTGCCGCCCCCCTCGAGCTCCACGACCTGGTCGCCTGGGTTGTCGACGAAGAAGAGGTCATCGTCCGCACCGCCTTCCATGGTGTCGGCGCCCGCGCCGCCGTCGATGGTGTCGTTGCCGGCAAGTCCTTGGATGCTGTCGTCGCCGTCGGTGCCGTTGAGGCTGTCGTCGCCGTTGGTGCCGATGATGGCGCCGCCGCCCGAGGGCGGCTCGCCGAAGACCCAGAAGTCGCTTGCGGAGAAGGAGCGCCCGGAAGGCAGAGTGGCGATGAGAAGCGCGGCGCCCGAGCCGCTGCCATCGGCGTCGTAGAAGAGCTCGCGGGTGGTGGTGTTGTAGACGAGGCGGTCGTCGGGCTCGGTGGCCGTCCCGGAGGGGTTCGCCTTGAAGCGTGCGTCGTCGCTTGCGAACTGGCCGGCGGCGCCGATCTCGGTGAACGCCGCGGCGTCGAGGTGGATCTGGTCCCAGCCGGTGGCGAAGTCGGAGAGGAAGTCGGCGTTCGCCGCGCCCATTTCGCGGAAGACGATGCGGTCCTGGCCGGAGCCGCCGGAAATGGTGTCCTGCCCGAGCCCGCCTTCGAGCCAGTCGACGCCGCCGTTGCCGTTGATCTCGTCGTTGCCGCCCCGGCCCTCGACGGTGTCGCTACCGCCGCCGGCGTGGAAGACATCGCTGTCTTCCGTTCCAGTAAGTGTGTCGTCGCCGGAGGTGCCGGTGAAGGCGGCCATAGGAAAGGATCCTGCAGAGTCGGGAGGCGGAGGACAAAGTTTGAAACCGCAGCGCTGCGGCGTCGACGCGCCATAGGGCACTGTCTTCCGCGAACGACGCCAACCGCGGCGAGCGGGCTTCCTCGCCCCCCGGCGGTACGGCCACGCGCACCACCGGGCGCTAGTCCGCTCAGATCACCGCGATATCGGTCGCGGCAAGGCTCGGCGCGCCGGAAATCGTGGCGATCAGCTCCGCCGCCCCGCCTGCGCTGCCGTCGCCGTCGTAGTAGAGCTGGCCGGTCGAGGTGTTGTAGATCACCCGGTCGCTCGCATCCGCCCCGCCGCTCGCGCCTGCCGCGGCGTGGAAGCGCGCGTCCCCGGCGCTGAAGTCGCCCTCCGCCCCGAGGGCGAGCATCACCGCGTTGTCGAGATCGATCGTGTCCGCACCGGAGGCGAAGTCCCGGACGCTGTCGGCATTCGCCCCGCCCGTCTCGCGGAACACGAAGTGGTCCTCGCCCCCGCCGCTCCAGAGGATGTCGTTGCCCGCACCGCCTTCCAGGGTGTCGTCGCCCCCGACGCCGCTCAGGTTTTGCGACCCGGCGCCGCCGACCAGGTGGTCGTCCCCGGCGGTCGCAACCACGCGCTCGATGCTGGAGAACGCGACGCTTCCTGCCGCGCTCGTGGCCATGCCGGCGCCGAAGTCAACCGCCACGCTCGCCGCGCCGGAAAAGTTGAAGAAGAGCGAATCGCTGCCGCTGCCGCCGTCGACCACGTCGTTGCCGTAGCTGCCCGAGGCGCCGGCAACCATGTTGATGGTGTCGTTGCCGCTCAGGCCTTCGATGGTGTCGTCGCCCTCGGTGCCGGTCAGCGTATCGTTGCCGCTCGTGCCGATGATCGTCTCCCCAGGCGTGCCGCCGCCGCCGCTGCCGTTCTCCACGGTGATGTCCGTGGCCGCGAGCGCGGGGGCACCTTCCAGCGTGGCGATGAGCTGCATCGCCCCGCCGCCGTTGCCGTCGGCGTCGTACCAGAGCTCGCCGGTGGCGGCGTTGTAGACGACGCGGTCGTCTGCATCCTGGGCGGAAGTCCCGGCGCGGAAGCGCGCATCGCCCGCGGCGAAGTCGCCCGACGGGCCGATATCCGCATGCGCATTGCCGTCCAGCACGATCGTGTCCTCGCCGGAGGCGAAGGTGAAGACGGCGTCGGCATTGGCCGTGCCGGGCGCGTGGCGGAAGACGTAGCTGTCCGCGCCCTCCTCGCCCGCGAGCTCGTCGTTGCCCGCGCCGCCCTCGAGGATGTCGTCGCCCGGGTCCACCGTCGGGTGGCCGAAGCCGCTGTCGCCGCTGATGACGTCGTTTCCTGCGCCGCCGATCAGGATGTCGCTGCCGCCGTAGCCGCTCAGCCAGTTGCCGGCGGCGCTCGCGAACATGACGTCGTTGAAGAGGCTGCCCTGCGCCCGCTCCACGTTCGTGAACGAGACGCTCGCGGGCACGGAGCTGCCGCCGCTCACCGTGCCGTCGCGGAAGTCGACCGTCACCGCGGAGCCGTTGCTCTCGAAGAAGAGCCAGTCGCCGCCGCCGCCGCCGTCAACGGTGTCATGCCCGTAGGCATCGGAGCTCCCCGACGGATCGCCCTGGAACACGAACACGTTGAAGCCGTCGCCGCCGATGAGCGTGTCGTCCCCGCCGTTCCCGTAGAGGAACGCGTTCCCCGGCCCTTCATCGATGATGGTGTTGTCGAGCGCGTTGCCGTGGGCGTCGGTGCCGGCCTCCTCCGAGTAGCCCCTGACGATGAAGTTCTCGATGCCGTCGGGTAGGACGCCGGACGAAGCGATCACGGTGTCGTTGCCGCCGGCGTCGATCATCTCGTCTCGCGGGAATCCGAAGGACAGCCAGTCGGCGTAGTACGTGTCGTCGCCCAAGCCCCCATCCATCGTGTCGAAACCTGCGCCGCCGTCGAGAATGTCGTTGCCCTCCAGGCCGACGAGCGAGTCGTCCCCGGCGAGGCCTTCGAGCGTATCGTCGCCTGGCCCGCCGACGAGGGTGTCATTGCCAGGGGTGCCGACGAGATGAACGCCCTCCTCGCCGCCGCCGCCGCTGCCGTTGACGACCTCGATGTCGGTCGCCGCGAGTGCGGGCGCGCCTTGGAGCGTTGCGATGAGTAGCGCCGCGCCCGACCCGACTCCGTCGGCGTCGTACCAGAGCTCGCCGGTCGCGGTGTTGTAGACGACGCGATCGGAGGAATCCTGCGCCGTTCCGGTCGCATTTGCGGCGAACCTTGCGTCGCCCGCGGCGAATTCGCCCGAGGCGCCCGAGTTGCCGTGGAAGCCGCCGTCGATGGCGATCTCATCTTCGCCGGTCCTGAAGTCGACGATCAGGTCGGCGTTTGCCGCACCGGGCGCGACATTGAAAAGGAACGTATCGGGCGCCGCGTCGGGGGCGCCGTAGTCTCCTTGCAACGTGTCGTTTCCCTCGCCGCCAGCGAGCGTCTGGTGCCCAAAGCCGCCGACGAGCTGGTCGTTCCCGCCGAGACCCTCGATGAGGTCGTCGCCGGAAAGGCCCTCGAGGTAGTTTGCGCCGCCGCTACCCCTGATGGTGTCGGCAAAAGCGCTGCCCTGAGCGTCCTCGACGTTGACGACCGTGCCGTTCACCGTGCCGGCAGGGTCGGCGATGCTGTAGGTCCCCGCGCCGAGATCGATCGCGACGGCATGGGTGCTGGTTACGCCTTCGACAGAAAAGCCGATGCGGTCGACGCCGTCGCCGCCGTCGATCGAATCGCTGCCCGGCTGCTCCGAAGGACCAAAGTCGCCGTGGTGCATGGCGATGTGATCGTTACCGGCGCCGCCGTTGATCGTATCGTTGCCCTCGCGGCCCTGCAGGAAGTTCGCGGCGCTGTTGCCCGTGATGATGTTGTCGAGTTCGTTACCGATCCCGCCGATGTCGGCAGTTCCGGTCAAAGTGAGGTCATTGACCCATGCCGGCAGGGCGTAGGTAATGGAGCTGCGCACGAGGTCGTGGCTGCCGCCGCCTTCGAGCTCGATCACGTCGTCCCCGGGGTTGTCCACGAAGAAGACGTCGTTGTGCATGCCGCCTTCCATGCGGTCGGCGCCGCCGCGGCCGTCGATCGTGTCGTTGCCGCCGAGGCCGCGGATGGTGTCGTCCCCTTCCGTGCCGACGAGCGTGTCGTCGCCTTCAGTGCCGACGATCTCGTCGCCGCCGCCGGAGCCGCCGAGCACTTCGATGTTCGTCGCGCTCAGGGTCGCACCGCTCTGGAGCGTGGCGATGAGCTGCGCGGCGCCGGAGCCGTTGCCGTCGGCGTCATAGAAGAGCTGACGCGTGCTCGTGTTGTAGATGACGCGGTCGTCGGCGTCGTGGCCGGAGGTGGCGCCGGCCGCGGCCCAGAAGCGCCCGTCGCCGCCGGCAGTGAAGACACCCTCGGCGCCGAGCGCGCTCATCACCGCGCCATCCAGGACGATCATGTCCGAGGCGGCGGCGAAATCGCGGATGCTGTCGGCGTTTGCCGTACCCGTCTCGCGGAAGACGAAGTGGTCGGCACCGCCGCCGCCCCAGAGGATGTCGTTGCCTTCGCGTCCCTCCAGGATGTCGTCGCCCGCGACCCCGCTCAGGTTCTGGGTGCCGGCGGCGCCGATCAGGTGGTCGTCCTCGCGGCTCGCGACGACGCGCTCGATGCCCGTGAACGAGACGCTGCCCAGGCCGCTCGCCGCGGTGCCGGTGCCGAAATCGACGAGGAGGCTCGCGCTGCCGGCGTAGTTGAAGAAGAGAGAGTCGGTCCCGGTGCCGCCATCGACCGTGTCGCTGCCGTACGCGGGCGGCACCATGTTGATCCGGTCGTCGCCGCCCAGCGCGTTGATCGTGTCGTCGCCGCTGGTGCCGGTGAGCGTGTCGCTGCCCGATGTCCCGGTGATGTCCATGCCTTCATCCTCCTGCCCATTGAGGACTTCGATCTGCGCGCCGTCGAGAGCCGGCGCGCCCTCCAGGGTGACCACGAGCAGCGAGGCTTCGCTGCCGCTGCCGTCTGCGTCGTAGTACAGCCGCCCGCTGGAGGTGTCGTAGATGAGCCGGTCGCTTGCGTCCTGTCCGGAGCTCGCGCCCGGGCCGGCAAGAAACCTCGCGTCGCCGTTGGAGAAGCTCGTCTCCCCGAGCGCCGTGAAGACGGCGCCGTCGAACACCAGCTCGTCCTGCCAGCCGAACTCGAAATCAATGATGACATCCGCATTGGCCATGCCTGGCGCTTCCGCAAAGACGAAGCGGTCCAGTCCGCTGCCGCCGGCCAGCGTATCGTTACCCTCACCCCCAGCAATCACGTTGTCGCGCTCATTTCCGGCGATGAGGTTGTCGAGGCTATTCCCGGTCGCGGTCTCGCCGGTGCCCCACGGGCTCGCGTACAGCATGAGATTCTCGAAGCCCGGCCCGAGCGTCCAGCTCACTTCGCTGAATACCCACTCGGTTCCCGAGGAATCGGTAAGCACATCGCCGGTGGAGACGACGTAACGATCATCGCCTTCGCCGCCGTCCATTGCATCGGCACCGGACCCGCCGTGCAGGAGATCGTTGCCCGCGCCGCCGATCAGCGTGTCATCGCCCGCATCGCCGAACAGATAATCATGCCCGGCGCCGCCGACAATGGTCTCGCTGCTCGTCGTGCCGAATTTCCTCAGGACACCGTCCTGGAAAGCTCCCGCTCCGCCAAGTCCGTCGCCGCCGTAGATCCAATCGAGCGCGGCAAGGTCGTACTCCTGGAACTCGGCCTTAACCACGCCAGTGTTGAGATAAGACATCAGCGTGTTATCGGTGTTGTCCTCGGTGGGAAAGAGATTGATGCTGGGGTCGTGGGGGTGCTTCAGGCCCAGCGCATGCCCTAGCTCGTGGAGAAGCAGCTGGTAACTCCCGGTGCCGGGTGATACGTTCGAAATCGAGCTGTGAAGGACAACGTACCCGTCGACGTCGGCGCTGGTCACATTGCCGCTCGCGTCCACTTCCCAGTCCGCGCTCGCCGTGAACAGCCCTGAACTTCCGATATCGGCCATGGCGAAGTGAAGCTCCGCTAGCTCGCTGTCCGCGGTCTCGGAGAAGGTGATGCCGGTGATCGCGGCCGCGTGGGCTAGAGCGAGGCGAGCCGCGTCCTGCGTGCCGGTGTCATAGGCGTGGACGTTGGTGTATCCCAGCCAGTCGTCTGCTGCAGAGGGATCGAAGGTGTAGTGGATGACGTTGTCCGTGGTGAAATCCCAAGGAGCGTACGGACGGAGAAGCGCGTCAACCTCCATCTGGCCGGAGAGCGGAAAAGCCGATGCCTCGAGGGTGGTCGCCATGGTGCCTTCGCCTGAATTGCGAAGTGCAAGTCTGTCGAGGCTCGCCTTACGCGTCGACGCGCCGCAAGGCACGGGTGCTCTAGACGACCGGACTAGTCGACGCGCAGTTCGACCGAGCCGAGGCCTTCGAGGGTGAAGCTGACGAGATCGCCGGGGCGGGGAGACTTGGAGGTGATCAGGCTGCCGGTGATGACGACGTCGCGGCGCAGGAGGCCGCGGCCGTGGGAGGCGAGGAGATTCGCGACCCACGCCACGGAATCAAAGGGATGGCCCATCGCCGCCTCGCCCCTGCCCTCGCCCACGAGGTCGCCGTTGATGGTCGCGACGCCGCGCACTGCGGCGAGGTCGATGCCTTTCCAGCTCTCGACCGGCGCGCCGAGCACGGCGCCTTCGGCCCAGCCGTTGTCGGCGATCAGCTCGAAGGGCTGGCGGGCGAGCTGGGTGTAGTCCGCATTGCGGTCGTCGGCGAGCTCGATCGCCGGCATCACGGCGCCCACCGACCTGGCGATCCGCTCGCGGGTGAACGGCGCATCGGCCGCGGGCAGGTCCTCGGCGATCTGCACGCCGACCTCGAACTCGACGATGAGGTGCACGTAATCGGCGGCGCGCACGCGCGCCGGGCTGCGGTGCAGGGTCGACTGGAACATGGCGCCGAGCTGCGGGTCCTCCACGCCGACGAAGGCGCGCATGGCAGCGGAGGCGAGCGCGACCTTGTAGCCGACGATGGCGCCGAGCTTTTCGGCGCGCAGGGCGACGAGCACGTCCTGGATGGCGTAGGCCTCCTCGGCGCTCGTCGGCGCGAGCTCCGGGGGCAGCGGCGCGAAAGGCAGGCGCGCCTCGTGCGCCTCGAGCAGGCGCCGCGCCGCCAGGGTGGCCTTGCTGGTGGGCTTTACCCTTTGCCCGGGTGGACGGCGCCGCAGCGGGGGCATTTGCGATTCCCTGAGTAGAAAGCCTCGAAGAGCGGCGGCAGGTCGGCGACGATGTTCTGCACGTTGACCTCGACCCGGTGCACGAGCGCCCAGCAACCGGGACAGTACCACTCGAAGCCGTCGTCGACATCGCGCGGGCGCACTTTCTCGACCACCAGCCCGACAGACCCGGGGCTGCGCTGCGGCGAGTGGCGCAGGTGCGCCGGGATGAGCAGGATCTCGCCCTCGCGGATCGGCAGGTCGCGCGGCCGGCCGTCCTCGATCACCCTGAGCACCATGTCGCCGCGCAGCTGGTAGAAGAACTCCTCGTAGGGGTCGTCGTGGTAGTCGGTGCGGGCGTTCGGGCCGCCGACCACCTGGACGATGAGGTCCTGCGCCTCGCGGAACACGAGCTGGTTGCCCACCGGCGGCTTGAGCAGGTGGGCGTGCTCGTCGATCCAGCGGCGGAAATCGAAGGCGGCCAGCGGCATCGGAACTCATTCTAGAATACCGGCCATAACAATGACCCTGGACACCCAAGCCTACGCGGGCACGGTGGTCCTGGCGCCTGGGGGGCGTCTCGATCACGAAAGCTGCGACGCGTTCCGCGCCGACCTGCAGCCGCACCTCGAGCGCGCGCTCTCCGCGAGCCAGGGCATCGTCTTCGATCTCTCGGCGCTGGAATACATCTCCTCCGGCGGGCTGCGCTGCTACATGCTCGCCTCGAACGAGGCGCGCGCCCGCGGCGGCAAGATCGTCGTCGCCGCCCCGCGGCCGGTGGTGGCCGAGATCTTCCAGATCAGCCGCTTCAACCTCATCTTCGACGTCCACCCGACGCTGCGCGACGCGCTGGCCGCCGTCTCCCCCGACGCGGCGGCGGCGTTCGACACGCGCTAGCGCGCATGCGCCTGCGCTTCTGGGGCACGCGCGGATCGCTGCCCGTGGCCCTCACCTGGCGCGACATGCGCGAGCGCCTGGCGCGCGCGCTCGTGGCGGGCAGCGGCCGCGGCCTGGACACGATCGAGAAGGCGGTCGCCTTCGTCGAGGGCGAGCTCGACCCCTCGCTCTCGCAGACCTTCAGCGGGCATTCCTCCTGCGTCGAGTTCGTGCCCCCCGGCGCCGCGCCCGGCGAGTACTTCGTGTGCGACATGGGCAGCGGCGCGCGCGCTTTCGGCGAGCACGTGATCGCGCGCCAGGCGGGCGCGCCGGCAACCATCCACATCTTCATGTCCCACACGCACTGGGACCACATCATGGGCTTCCCCTTCTTCGGGCCGGCCTACCGCCGCGGCTTCAGGATCCGCATCTACGGCTGCCACGACACGCTCGAGAAGGCCTTCCGCCTGCAGCAGGAGCCGCCCTGCTTCCCGGTACCCTTCTCGGCCCTCGGCGCCTCGATCGAGTTCGTGCGCCTCGAGCCGGGCGTCACCCAGGAAGTCGCGGGCGTGCAGGTCATGCCCAAGATGCAGCTGCATTCCGGCGACTCCTACGGCTTTCGCATCACCGCCGGCGGCAAGAGCTTCGTCTACAGCACCGATTCCGAGCACAAGCTCGACCAGCGCGCGGCGAGCGAGGCGTTCGCCGATTTCTTCCGCGACGCGGACGCCGTGGTCTTCGACGCCATGTACTCCCTCGCCGACGCCATCTCGGTGAAGGCCGACTGGGGGCATTCGAGCAACGTCATCGGCGTCGAGCTCTGCCAGGCCGCCCGCGCCAAGCGCCTGGTGCTCTTCCACCACGAGCCCGCTAACGACGACCGCGCGCTCGCGCGCATCCTGCAGGAGACCCGGCGCCTCGAGGAGCTGACGCGCGACGAGCACCGGCTCGAGGTGGTCGCGGCCTACGACGGGCTGGAGATGGAGCTCTGACCCTCGCCCGCGCGGCGGCGGCCCTCGTGCTCGCCGCGCTGTGCGCGCTCATCGTCGCCTCGCCGCCCTTCGTGGTCGCGCTGCGCGAGGGCATGGTCGACCTGCAGCAGCGGGTGCACCCGCGCGAGCGCCTTAGCGCCCCGGTGACCATCGTCGAGATCGACGAGCGCAGCCTCGCCGCGCACGGCCAGTGGCCCTGGCCGCGCAGCCAGGTCGCCGCCCTGATCGCGCGCGTGGGCGAGGCGGCGCCGGCCGCGATCGGGCTCGACCTGCTCTTCCCCGAGCCCGACCGCCTCTCGCCCGCCTCGCTCGCGGGGCTGCTGCCGCAGCTGCCGGCGGACGTCTCCGCGCGCCTGCTCAAGCTGCCGGGCAACGACGAGCTCCTCGCGCGCACCCTGCGCGCCCATCCGGTGGTCCTGGCGCTCGCCGGGATGGAGGAGACGGCGAGCGCCGGCGATCCCCCGCTGCACCAGTTCGCATCGCGCCTGTCGAGCATCGCCCAGCTCACCGGCGCGGCATCGGGACAGGGGCTGATCAGCGCCGACTCGCCGGCGCGGATCGTGCGCCGCGTTCCGGCCGTGGCGCGCGTGCAGGGCGCCGTGGTGCCCTCGCTCGGCCTGGAGATGCTGCGCGTGGCCGTGCGGGTGCCGGCCGTGAGCCTCGCGGCGCGCCCCGGCGGGCTGCTGGAGATCGGCATCGGCGACGCGCGCATCCCGGCGCAGGGCGACGGTACGGTGTGGCTGCGCTACACGCCGCACGACCCGGGGCGCTTCGTCTCCGCGGCGGCCGTGCTCGAGGGCAGCGCCGACCCGGAGCTCCTGCGCGCGAAGCTCGTGCTGATCGGCGTCACGGGCCTGGGCCTGGTCGATCACCTCGCCACCCCGCTCGGCGAGCGCGTGCCGGGGGTCGAGATGCACGCGCAGCTGATCGAGCAGGTGTTCGACGGCGCCTTCCTGGTGCGCCCGGGCTGGGCGCGCTGGGCCGAGGGCGGATTGCTCGCGGCGGCGGGGACGCTGCTCATCTTCTTAGTGCCTGCGCGACGCGTGCGGGTCTCGGTGGCGGCGCTCGGCGCGCTCCTCGCGCTCTTCGCGTCCGTCGCCTTCGGCGCGTTCTCGGGCGGGGTGCTGCTCGATTTCGCCTGGCCGGCGCTCGGCGCCACCGTCATCTTCGCGCTCCTGCTCGCCTCGGCGCTCTCGGAAGCCGACCGGCAGCGCCGCGTGCTGCGCGAAGCCGCCGCGCGCGCCGCCGGCGAGCTCGCCGCCGCGCGCCGCATCCAGATGGGGCTGCTGCCCGACCTCGGCTCCCTGACCCGCGACCTGCCGGGGCTCGAGGTCGCCGGCTTCATCGAGCCGGCGCGAACGGTGGGCGGGGACTTCTACGACTGCGTGCGGCTCGACCGCAAGCGCGTCTATTTCGTCGTCGGCGACGTCGCCGGCAAGGGCATGCCGGCGGCGCTCTTCATGGCGCTCTCCAAGGCGGTGCTGAAGAACGCCGCCGCGCGCGGGCTGGACGCGGGGGCGCTCCTCACCCAGGCGGCGATCGAGATCGACCGCGACAACCCCGAGCAGCTCTTCGTCACCGCCTTCGCGGGCATCCTCGACCTCGAGAGCGGCGAGCTGGAGTACGCCAATGCCGGCCACGAGCCGCCCTACCTCCTCGAGCCCGGCGCGGCGCCGCTGCGCCTGCCGCACGCGGGAGGGCCGCCGCTCTGCACCCTGGAGGACTTCTCTTATCGAAAAGAAACCATCCCCCTGAAGGCGGGAAGCTGTCTTTGCGTCGTGAGCGACGGCATCACGGAAGCGAACGACGAGCGCGGCGAGCTCTACGGCGCCGCGCGGCTGGAGCAGCTTCTGTCTGTCAATAAGGAATCCGCTACCCCGGAAGCCCTTGTTACTTCGGTTCGAAACGAAGTCGCGCGTTTCGCCGGTGCAGCCGGGTTCGCGGACGACGTGACGCTGATCGCGCTGCGCTGGCGCTCTAGCGGACGTTGACTTCCACGCGCCGGTTGCGGGGCTCTTCCACTCCGTCGGCGGTGCGCACCAGCGGCTCGCGCTCGCCGCGCCCGGCGCTGCGCAGCCGTCCCGCCGAAATGCCCAGGCCGAGCAGCTCCGCCTTTACCCGCTCGGCGCGCTGCAGGGAAAGCGCGTCGTTCGAGCGGTCATTGCCGACGCGGTCGGTATGGCCGATCACCAGGATGTCGGATTGCGGGCGCGCGCGCAGCTCCTCGAGCAGCCGGCGCATCTCCGCCTTCGACTCGTCGGTGAGCTCGTCCTGCCCGGTGATGAAATAGAGGACGTAGGAGGTCGGCCGCGGCGGCAGCGCCGCCAGCACCGGCCCGAATTCGCTGCGCACTTCCGCCGCGGACAGCTGCACCGGCCCGCCCGAGCGGCTCGCAGCATAAGGCGTGTCGAGCGTGGTGCGCGCGGAGCCGCGCTGCACCACGACCCGCCCGACCTTGCCGTCAGGTCCGGGCAGGAGGACCACGGTCTCGTCGCGGGGCGACGGGGAAATGTAGATCACCAGCGCCATGATGGCGCCGATCAGCAGGACCGGCGGCATCCGTCAGTCGGTGTCGGCGACCTTGACGACGAACTCTGTGCCGCGCACGCCGAGCACGCTCGAGGGCGTGCGGATGCGCATCGCGTCCGGGGACTGCTTCACCATCTTCCCGGAGATCACGGCGAGCGAGCCGCGCGAGAGCGACGCGTCGAACTTCCCCGCGTGGGTGGTGGTGTCGAAGCGATAGCTGTCGATGACCAGCGTGCTGTTGGGCCCCGCCGAGACGAGCGTGTTGTCGAGGAAGGTGATGCCCACGGCGCCGTCGGCGCCGGTGACCAGCTTGTCGGACTGCCTGACCTGCATGCCGACCTTGACGGGCAGGCTCGCGCCTTCGCGCTCGACGTGCGCAGTCCCGCTCGAGGTCTTGACCTCGCCTACGTCCGCGGCGAATGCCGCAACCGAAAACGCCAGAATCCCCAAGCCCACGATCGAACGCATGACCCCTCCCAGAGCTTTGCGACAGGGCCAATCTTATAATGCGGGCCTCAGGGACGGTGCCAAATAATGTCCGGTACGTCGACTACGAGCATGTTTCCGGCCGCAATCGGCGGCCTGCGGGCAATCCGGGCCTTCGTGGAGCGCTTTTGCGCCCAGGCGGGGGTGCCCCGCGACCCCTGCCTGCGCCTGAACCTCGTGCTCGAGGAGCTTTTCACGAACACCATCAAGCACGGCTACCGGGACGGCACCGATGCCCCGGTGTGGATCAGCCTCGCGCGCGCCGAAGGCGCCCTGCGGGTGGTCTACGAGGACGGCGGGCCGCCCTTCAACCCCTACGCCTGGCTCGCCGCCGCGGCCGCCGAGGGCCCCCAGCCGCTGCGCCGGCCGGGGGGCCTGGGCATATTGCTCACCCGCGAGCTCGCAGCCTCGCGCGAGTACGCCTACGTCTTCGGGAGGAACAGCATTCGCCTGGGCATGGCGCTCGGCTGAGCGGCGTGGTGCCCGGGGGCGGGGGTCGACTTGATAGAGAGTTGATAGTCATTTCAGAGGTTTAGACCTTCTTACATCGCCACGGTACCTGGGCCTGGTACCACGGATCTCGCCCCGATGGGAGTGGACGCCGCGAGGCGCATACTTTGCAGAGGGGGGTCACATGGCAATGACCAATGAGGAAGTCGAGAAGCGCACCGTCCTCTACGAGATGGAGGACGAGCTCTGGCGCCTGATTAAGCGCCGCGGTGCGATATTCGCTTTGGCTTTTGCAACGATTGGTATGGGTGGGATATGGGCCGCGGTCCATATCACGGTTCAGCAGGTCGCCGATCGCCCCTTGAACGAGTTGCAGAAGCAGCTGGTCCTTGCCGAGGTGCAAGCTGAAGGTGCGAAAAGCGCAGCTGCGGCCTCCCGAACGGCAGCCGATCAGGTGGCGAGCAGTCTGCAACTTCTTCAGAGCAGCATTGAGGGACTTGGAGAGCAAGCCAAGGCCGTGAAAGCGGAGTTCGTCTTAGTAAGGGAGCAGATCAATGCCGCGTCGGAAAATGCCTCGCGTCGGAGCCAACAAGACTTCAACGCTGTACAGCAGAGGATTGGCGCGCTCGAGGCACTAGTAAAGAGAATCGGCGAGGAGAACGAGGCTACTCGGAAGGCCACAGCGGACTACGCCAAGCAGGTTGCCGCACTGGAAGTGAAGGTGGAAAAGGAGCAGAAGCGCTTCGCCGAGAATTCTGAGTACACAGTCTCGATCTTCTTCGACGCATCGAAAAAGGCATTGGCAACCGAGATTCAAAGTCGCCTGGCGGCCCTAGGCTTCCGGGCGCCCGTGCACACGAGCTACCGCCGATTGGCGTCAAAGGAAATTCGCTGACCTATTCCAAACAAAGCGATGCCAAGGCCCGGGAAGTTCTCGGCCTGCTTAAGCCGGTACTAAAGGATCTGCAGGGTAAGGAACTAGCCGACCTTGGATTGAATACAAAGAAGCCGCTCGAACTTCCCAAGATGGAGGTCTACAAGGGCGGCGGGATAGCGTACTCGCTGCTAGGTGGTCCGTGGAACGTCGATCCCAAAAGCATGCACGTAATGCTGGGCGCGAACTGATCTTAGGACCTATGCCGGACGAGGAGAAGCATCCCAATCAGTTCGGTTCAATCCACACTTTGCTCAAGCTTCATGCGCTGGGCGAGTATCTGCCAGCGTTCACGACGGCGCTCAAGCTGCGAAGGTTCAAGCTTCACTACATCGACGCCTTTGCAGGTACGGGGACGTGCTACATCAAGGTAAGGGACCAGCGGATCATGGTGCCGGGCTCCGCCTCCATCGCAATGGAGTGCAAGCCGAAGTTCAATCGCATGGTCTTCATCGAGAAATCACCACGGAAGGCGGGTGCTCTTCGGCGTCTCAAGGCTGCCAGGTCCGATCTAGATATCCGCGTGATCAATGAAGACGCGAATGTCGCACTTCCGGAGTGCGTGAGTGCGCTTCATCGCTACAACGACCGCGCCATAGCGTTTCTTGATCCATTCGGTATGCAGCTCCAGTGGAGGACGCTGGAACAGGTGGCGGCATCCCGAATCGTCGACGTTTGGTACCTGTTCCCCTTGAGCGCCCTCTACCGCCAGGCAACGTTAGACGCGTCGGCCATTGACGAAGACAAGGCCGCGGCGCTCGACAGAATTCTCGGCACGCACGATTGGTACGAGGCGTTCTACAAGCCCCCTGCACAGCAAACCCTGTTTGGTGACGCGGTAGCAGATGAGCGCACAGCAGACGTCAGTGAAATGCTTGCCTGGGTAAAGCGGCGCCTTGAAACAATCTTCGCAGACGTCCTACCGCCCAAGGTTCTGCGTCAGCAGAAGAAATCTGGAAAGGAGGGTGCGCCGCTGTTTGCGCTCTTCTTCGCGGTGTCGAACCCATCGCCAAGAGCCCGTGAGCTGGCAATGCGGATTGCCCGCAGTGTCCTCAAGGTGTAGGTAGCTCGTCCCACGTCCTGCCGTCGAGGACCCGGCCTGCCTTCTTCTTCCCCATGTTCGCTAGGAGAATCTTCTCGCCGGTCGAGTCCGCGAGTGTTGTGGTCTGGTAGCCATTCATCTGGCGCAGCGTAATGGGCTTCCAGTTCCCATACTGCTTGAAGTGGAAACTGATGCCGGCTGCGACGCATTGGTCGCGCAACGAGCGCGCCCATTCCGGGTTCATCGGCCGCGCGCGCCCCCCGCTCTCACCTCCGGCGATGACCCAATCGACCATGCGCATGTCGCCAGAGCGTGCGGCAGCGATCCATGGTGCGAAGTCGAGCGGTCCGAGTAGCGGCTCGCAGGACAGGAAAAGAATCCTCGCCTTCTGCCTCTGCATCTGACGCATCCGATTGTCGAGCCACTTCTGATTTTCAGCGGTCGCGCCGAGCCAAACGTTATCGGGCCAACACTCGCCGTAGGGCGCGAGCCGCGCGACGTACTGCGGACGCTTGGTCAGGAGCAGCCAATCGAGATTCGGCGTGTCCTCGATGAGTCGCCAGAGACGCTCCCGCTTGGCGTCGAGGTCGCGCCGGTCCTCGAAGACGTCGGCCATCGAGGCGCAGAAGACCCGCGCCCGGCGGCCGTTGCGCTGCGCCTGCGCGTTCCAGACAAAAGGCTGGCGCCAGTACGCCTCGGAGAGCTCGCGCCGCGGCGCTCGGGCGCCCCACACCTGCTGCCCGACCCGCTTCGCCCACGTCTCGGCGTAGCAGTGCTTGCAGCCGGGGGATACCTTCGTGCAGCCCCACCACGGGTTGAAGGTGTGGTGCGTCCACTCAATTGCCGAATCCTTCGCCATGTCCTGCCCTAACTCCTTCGCCGGACTCTCGCGGAGATGGATTCTACGTCGCTATCCGAGGTCTCGCCTTCGAGGGTGGCTCATCTGGTGAGCCACCGGGCTAGTTAAAATGGCCTAACTCGCATGCGACCGCGCTTGACGAGGTCTCGGGTACGACCCAGTGTGTAACCTGCAGGCCGGCAACGGGAGGAGGTGTCAGGCCCGTGACGACTAAAAACAGGAGTTAGTGATGGCCATCAATCCAGACGAGCAGTACATCAGCACCGACGAGGAACAAGCCGAATCCGGGCAACCGCTCGAAGAGCACTTCCTCTTTTCACCGCAGTTCAAGAAATCGGCAGCAGTGGTAGCCGGCGTGCCATTCGCCTTTGCAGCTGCGCATGCGCCTTTCGGCTGTAGCGAAGTCGAGGTGCGATCGGCCCGGGCATGCGACCCGGTCCTTTTCCAGCGGCACGATCAGCACATCGAGATCGCGCTGGCCACCGGCACGGGGGTATACACACCCGCGCAGACGATGACCGGCAACGCACCGACTACTTTCTCGAGTTCAGCAGCAGTGTCGATCGCCACCTTCGACCCCAAGGATTGGCCTCGATCGAGCTGAGTTCCCATCATCCATGGAAACCTTCATCGAGATGATTTATCTGCGGGAGCTGCTCGTTCAGTGCGAGAACGCGGTCGCCGCGGTAAAGCGGATGAACGAACTGCTACGCCAAACCGAGACGTTCGAGTTCTTCCGGGAGGCGGCAGATTTTCTTCAGCACACCAGCGCCGCCTCTAGGCTGCTGTGGCCGCCAGGGGGCTCAAATGCGGATCGCAAAGCCCGGGCGGACACCCGCGGCACCCACCTCCGGGCAGTGCTTGGCGTTGATGGAGAACACGTCCTTAAGAACAGGCGTTTGCGAGATCACCTGGAGCACTACGATGAGCGGATCGACGATTGGGCCGTGACAAGCCCGAATCGGAATATCGTTGACAACATGATCGGACCGAGAACAGCCATTGGCGGTGACGCCATCAAGGACTCGGACATCATGCGGCTCTACGATCCGGCGACAAAGTGTTTTGTCTTCCGCGGTGAATCGTTCGACATCCAAGCCCTCGTCGACGGTGTTCAGGACATAGCGACAAGAGCGCGCAAGAGATACGAGGACATCGATCCGTGGCGGCGCAGACAAACTGGCCGCACCTAACGTTACTCTAAGTAGTTGATTTGTATAGTGCCCGGGGCCGGACTCGAACCGGCACGGCTTTCGCCGAGGAATTTTAAGTCCCTTGCGTCTACCAGTTTCGCCACCCGGGCAGCCGCGAGTCGGCAGGCTACAGGAAACGGCGGAAATGCAGGAATGTCGGGGGAAGGCTGGAGGCGGGAGTCGGAATCGAACCGGCGTCCACGGCTTTGCAGGCCGCTGCATGACCACTCTGCCATCCCGCCCGGGACAACGAAAAAAGGGAAGGTCCCGCGGGTCTGACCCTGGAGGACCTTCCCTATCTTAACGTGGAGCGGGAAACGAGTCTCGAACTCGCGACCTCAACCTTGGCAAGGTTGCGCTCTACCAACTGAGCTATTCCCGCGAATGGCGCCGCCATTATATCAAGTGCGCGCCGAGGCGTATGGCAGGGCCTTGCGCAGGTAGTAGAGCATGGAGACTACCGTGAGCACCGCGGCGATATTGATCAGCACCGTGCCCAGCCACTGGCAATCGAGCACGCCGAAGAGCGGGTCGTGGTAGAGCAGCAGCGGGATCGCCACCATCTGGCCGACGGTCTTCAGCTTGCCGATGAAGGCCACCGCGACGCTCTTCGCCTGCCCCACCTTCGCCATCCATTCGCGCAGCGCCGAGATCGCGATCTCGCGGCCGATGATGATGAGCGCCACCAGCATGTCGACCCGGTTCAGATACAGCAGCGCGATCAGCGCGCCCACGACGATCAGCTTGTCCGCGACCGGGTCGAGGAACGCGCCGAACGCGGAAGTCTGGTCCAGCCGCCGCGCCAGGTAGCCGTCGAGCCAGTCGGTGAGCGCGGCGAGGATGAAGACCACCGTCGCGGCGATGTTCTTGCCGTGGTAGGAGAGCCAGTCGTCGGGCAGGTAGTACAGCCCGATGATGAGCGGGATCAGCACGATGCGCGACAGCGTGACCAGGTTCGGCGTGTTGAAGATCATCCGCGGCCCGCCGACTCGTGCAGGTGCCGGTAGATGCGCTCGGCGAGCGCGCGGCTCACGCCCGCCACCTTGGCGATGTCGTCGAGCGCCGCCGCCTGCACGCCGCGCAGGCCGCCGAAGGCCGAGAGCAGCGCCTGCCGGCGCTTCGCGCCGATGCCCGGGATCTCGTTCAGCGCCGAGGTAGTGCGCGCCTTGCCGCGGCGCGCGCGGTGGCCGAGCACCGCGAAGCGGTGCGCCTCGTCGCGGATCTGCTGGACGAGGTGCAGCCCCGGGTGCGCTGGCGCGAGCTGCAGCGCGCGGCCCTCGGACTCGAGGATGAGTTCCTCCAGTCCGGGCTTTCGCTCGGGGCCTTTCGCCACGCCGACCACGGCCACCTGGTGCAGTCCCAGGTCGTGCAGCACCGCCGCGGCGACGCCGGTCTGCCCCTTGCCGCCGTCGATCAGCACCAGGTCGGGGATGCGGCCCGATTCCGCCGTCACGCGCTCATAGCGGCGCGAGAGCACCTGGCGCATCGCCGCGTAGTCGTCCCCGGGCGCGATGTCCCGGATGTTGAAGCGCCGGTATTCGGATTTCTGCATCTGCTGGCGGTCGTAGACCACGCACGAGGCGACGGTGGCCTCTCCCATGGTGTGGCTGATGTCGAAGCATTCGATGCGCTGCGCTCCCTCGGGCAGGCCGAGCGCCTCGCGCAGGGCCACCAGGCGTCCTTCCTGGGTGGCGCGGTCGCGCACCCGCTGCGCGATCGCAAGCTCGGCATTCTTGCACGCCATGTCGAGCCACACGCGCCTTTCGCCGTGGGAAGGGTTAACGATGTTCGCGTTCGGCAGCTCGACGGGCTCACTGGTGACGACCATCCCCGGCAGCGGCTGCTCGAGGTAGTGCTGCTCCAGGAAAGCGCCGACCACCTCCGCCGCGGCGGCGCCCTCGGCGTTGGACGGGAAGAAGCTGCGGTCGCCGACGTGTCGGCCGCCGCGGATCATCACCAGGTTCACGCAGGCGATGCCGCCCTCGATCGCGCAGGCGACCACGTCGGCGTCGACGCCGCGGTTCGACTCCACGTACTGGCGCGCCTGCACCCGCGAGAGCGCGCGCACCTGGTCTCGGTAGGCCGCCGCCTCCTCGTAGCGCCGGGCATCGGATGCCGCCTGCATTTTCTGGCTGAGTTTCTTTACGACATCGTCCTCGCGGCCCTCCAGGAAAAGCATGGCGTTCGCGACGTCCTCGGCATAGGGCTCGGGGGCGATCCTGCCGGTGCACGGCGCGGTGCAGCGCTGGATCTGGTGCAGCAGGCAGGGACGCGAGCGGTTCTCGAACACCGTGTCCTCGCAGGTGCGCAGTCGGAACACCCGCTGCAGGAGCTGGATGCTCTCGCGCACCGCGTAGGCGTGCGGGAACGGGCCGAAGTAGCGGTTGCGCCGGTCCTTCGCGCCGCGGTGGAAGCCCAGGCGCGGATAGCGGTGACCGCTGACCTCTAGGTAGGGATAGGACTTGTCGTCGCGGAACAGGATGTTGTAGCGCGGCGCAAGGCTCTTGATGAGGTTGTTCTCGAGCAGCAGCGCCTCCCCCTCCGAGCGCGTCGCCGTCACTTCGATCGACTTCACCTGCGTGAGCATCATCGCGATCCTGGGACTGCCAACGGATTTGTTGAAATAGGAGGCCACCCGCTTCCTGAGGTCGCGCGCCTTGCCGACGTAGAGCGCCTCGCCCTCCTTGCCCAGCATCCGGTAGACGCCGGGCAGATTGGGCAACCCGGCGACGAAAGCTTTGGCTTCGAACACGATGATTCGATTATAATTCGCGCCTTTTTCAGCGGCGGCAACATGGCGAAAGTCGAAGCAGTCGAGATCCGTCCCGGCAACCTCCTCGAATGGGACAAGCGCGTGTGGCGCGTGCTCAAGTCCTACCACGTGCACGTCGGCGGCCGCGGCGGCGCCTTCATGCAGGTCGAGATGAAGGACATCGAGGCCGGCACCAAGACCAACCAGCGCTTTCGCACCGAGGACAAGGTGGAGCGTGCGTTCGTCGATCCGCGGGAAATGCAGTACCTCTACCAGGACGGCGACAGTTACGTGTTCATGGACAAGGAGAACTACGAGCAGCTCTCGCTGCCCGCCGATTTTCTCGAGGGCCAGGCAGGCTACCTGCTGCCGAACACCGATGTCCAGATCAACTTCTACAACGGCCGCGCCATCGGCATCGAGATCCCGCCGTCGGTGGTGCTGACCGTCGCCGACACCGAGCCGGGCATCAAGAATTCCACCGCGACCAACTCGTTCAAGCCCGCCATCATGGAGACCGGCATTACGGTTCAGGTGCCGCCCTTCATCAACAAGGGCGAGCGCATCAAGGTCGACACCAATGAAGGCAAGTACATGGAGCGGGCCTAGTCGTTCCTGTAGTCTGCCCTCACGCGAGGTTCCGAAGCTTTTCCTGCGATTCGCGGTAGGCCACGCTTTTGCGCAGGTCGCGCCCGCCCTTCTTCCGCATCCGGTCCAGACGGTGCGGATTACCCAGGGGCGCATCGCCCAGGGATTCCAGCAGGCGCTGCTGACCCGCGGGGTCGTTGCAAAGCAGCACCATGTCGCAGCCGGCGGCGAGCGCGCCGCGCGCCCGCTCCGGGATGCCGCCGGCCACGCTCGCCCCCTCCATCGACAGGTCGTCGCTGAAGATGACGCCCTGGAAGCCGAGCTTGCCGCGCAGCACCTCCTGCAGCCAGTGCTTCGAGTACCCGGCGGGCTCCGCGTCCACCTGCGTGTAGATCACGTGCGCGGGCATCACCGCCGCGAGGCCTGCCT